>CAXTBX010000095.1:0-18487 GCA_964242205.1 uncultured Chthoniobacterales bacterium | reverse complement strand
CCATCAAACGCCAACTGACGTTTCCGGCGGGATCGGCGGTGGTCTATCTGGACCAACCGGCAGCCAAGGTCGTACTGCATCTGCTGGAGCCAGACGGGCCGGATTCGCTGCTACGTTGGGGATATCTTGACGCGATTTTTGAACCGAAGGAATATGGCGAGGAGTACGTGCTGGAGCCATTGGCGCGCGAGATGATGGGGCGCGACCCGAAACTCAAGGCGGACTTCGAGAAACGGATCAGCAGCGATCCCGCGTTTGCCGCCAGCGCCAAGGAGCGGCTGGATTTTTTCTACCGGCGCACGCCGTATTGGGACGAACGTTTGAACGTCTACCCCATCGGGAGGATCTTTGAGCGTTTGCCGTGAGCAACTCGAATTTTGGGTTCGGACGCGAGGTCAAAATAGGTTGGAAGGGAGGTGGGATCGTCTCCGGCTCGCGGCGGCGTAGCGTGGCAACTTATTCGACGCCATCACCGCATCAATGGGATCAGGTAGATCGCGATCTCTAAGCGCGGCGAGTGTTGTTGCGGCACAGCTGCTTGGCTTTATAGGGCGATAGCCCCCGTAGCCGGCACCGGTTGCGTCGATTGCTTTTTCTGCATCCGCATCCCCTGACCAACTGAAAAGAGCGCGATCTGTCGGCATAGGAACCGTCTCCTTTCGACCAGACAACAGGTGGCTGCGCCACGTTGTTTCGCCATCGTGCCCGGAGGTCACGATCCACCGTCCTGCCCTACTGCAATCGGTATGTAAATGGCACGTTCGTGGACGTGCTCGCCGGGCCATTCCAAGACGCCCGCGCATGTTGGCACGTATTCGCGTCCAGCACCGCGTTACCGGTCGATTGCACGATCACGGCACCCACCACGCGTCCAGCTGCATCGGTAGTGATTCGCACCATGCCAGAGCCTTGAATCTTCATGGCCCGCAACGTCGGCGGATACATCGGCTTGGAAGAAATGCTCCACCGCACTCCCACCGAGCGTGTACCAACGCTTGCCTTTTGACCCGATCCTGGGCTAGTGTCACCGTTCGCCCGCATGCTTGGCACGGGAAAACTACGCGGGCGCGTTTGCGCAACAGGCGGACGTACCACCGGTGTGGGCGTCGCCGGAGTTGGCTCGACAATGTCCAGGTCCTCCACCAGCGGGGGCGTGTCGGTCGGGATATCAGGCACCGTCGTCACCGGCGTCGGCAACCTGTCGAGTTCTGGCGTCGAGAGCGAAGGCTCGGGTGACGACGGGGGCAAATAGCCCGAATCGTCGGGAGTAGGAAAGAACGTTGTCGTCTGCGGACCGGGCAGTTGCGGCGGACGGCTGAACAACGCCGCGCCGCCGACCAGTGCGCCGTGAAACAACAATGAGCCGATTATGGTCCAGACCACGCGGCGGTTGCGATTCCGCGTGGACGACGCGTCGAACAGATAACGGCTCATGGCTCAGGTAGCACGATGCCCGCGGTAAACGCGGGCATCGTCGTTGTGATGATTACGGTAGATGAAACGGACGGCAGATCATTGTAACCGGAACGTAAAAGCTACCGTCGTGGTGGCGTTGGGCGGGCCGGACCAATTCAACTTGGCATGACTGGTGGCGGCGAAATCTAGCAGACCGTTGCCGCTTGACTGTCCGATGGACGCGCTGGTCACACGGCCCGACGCATCGGTCGTGAGGCGGACCGAGCCGTTACCCGTAATGTGGGCTGCCCGCGCCTGTGGCGGATAGATCGGTTTCGACGAGCAATGCCAAGTGCCACCGCCCTTCACCGGTAGTGGTCCCGAGGTGCGCGCCGCGCTCGGCACGCCGCCTACCACGCCGTTCTGCGGGACGGGGCCGCGCTTGGCGTTGGGCGGAATCACTTTGGGCATCACGAACGTCGGCTTCTTGGGCGGGCCGGGAGTCGGGGTTGGCGGCGGGGTATCCAACGTCATCTCCGGCTCCTGGTCCGGCGGGGGCGTATCCTCCGGTGGCGGGGTCTCCTCCGGTGGCGGGGTCGGCTCTTCTGGCGTCGGCTCGGGGGCTTGGTCCGGCAGGATCAATTCCTGCACGGGATCGCTGGGCAGGTCGATCACCTCCGTGATAACCGGCGGGACATCCGACGTTTTACTCTGTGGCCAGATCGATGCGACCCCGACCATTGAGCCTTCCAGGGAAACCGCCGCCAATGCGCAATAGACCAAGTAACTGCGGCGGAAGCGCCGGGGTGCAAAAAGTGTGTCAGGCATGAGGCGTCAACGGGTTAGGGGTTGGTGGCCGGTGGGGCAGCCGGGACGGTTGGAGGTGCCAGGGCAGCGGCGGGTGCACCCGCCGCGCCCGCTTTGCCAGCGTGCGTATCCGGTCGCGGCTTCAGAGGATCAAAGGTGTTATCCATCTTCAGCGGAAAGTTCACTTTGGTGATACCAATGGAACGCACCGAGTCTAGCACGGTAATCATCCGGTCGTACTTGGCATCTTTGTCACAGTTGATGAACACTTTGGTTTCGCCCTGTTGGACCTTGTAAACCTCTGATAAACGACCGATTACCATCTGCGGCGTGATAGGGTCTTGGTCTTTGTCGTAGTAGATGTCGCCCTTTGCATCGATGGCCACGATGGTGAAATCCTGTTTCTCTGTAGGGGGCGGGCCTTTCACCTTGCCGGGCAGGCGCGTATCAATCTTTTGAAGCTTGATCATGCTCATGCTCACCAGCATGAAGCTGGCGAGCAGGAAAAACATAATGTCGATCAGCGGGATGATTTCGATCCGCGCTTTTTTATGCGGTGTACTGGAACTCAGAGTCATACGTGTCTTTTAAACCGAGTAAGTGGATGATTTCCCAGATGGAAGAGAGCAATTGCCAAGGCTCTAACTTTCGCCTTTCGCCTTTTTACTCTTGCTACTAGGAATTCCCCGGACCGACCGTTTTATCCTTCTGCACGGCGAAATTTACCTGTTTGATCCCGATGGTGCGCACGGCATCCAAAACACCGATCAACTGGTTGTAGGTCGCCTCCTTGTCACAGTTTACAAAGACTTTGGTGTCATCCTTATGCTCTTTGTACTCCTCCAGCAGACGGCTGCTCACGGCGTCGATGGTAATGGGGTCTTTATCCTTGCCATAGTAGAGCTGCCCCTTCGCGTCGATGCCCACCACGACAAAGTCCTGCTTCTGCTGCGAAGCGCCGGACTTTGCAGCGGGCAGGTGGGTATCCACCTTCTGGAGCTTGATCATGCTCATGCTCACCAACATGAAGCTGGCGAGCAGGAAGAACATGATGTCGATCAGCGGGATGATCTCGATCCGCGCTTTTTTACCGGGCCCCTTGGAGCTGGTTGTCATTGGCGTCGTCCCGGTTGAGGTTTTGCAGCATCACTTCGAGGTTGGTCGAGACCGTCTCCAGCTCGAACTTCAGGCGTTCCACCTTCGCGGTGAAATAGTTGTAGGGGATCAGTGTGCCCATGGCGATGGACAAACCGCAGGCCGTGGCGATGAGCGCCTCGCCGATGCCGGCGGACACCGAATCAGGGTCGAGGCCGTTCTGACCGACGGCATTGAACGCGCCCATGATGCCCGTCACGGTGCCGAGCAGTCCAAGCAGCGGGGCCAGGGTGATGATCGTGTCCATGATGCCCAGGAAGCGGCTCGCACGCTGGATCTCCAGCCCCGAGGCGACCTGCAGGGCGCTCTGCATGGTGGTGTGGTGATGGTTCAGCCCATGCCAGAGCGTGCGTAGCCGCGGGTCTTGCGAGGTGCGGGCCAATTCGGAAGCTTCTTTCAGGTCGCCGTTCTCGACGTTGCCAAACGCCTTTTCGAGTTTTGAGCTTTGTCGGAGCGTTTTCTGCCGGAACCACCAGACGCCGCGCTCGATCACGACGGTGAGGGCGATGATCGAGCAAATGAGGATCGGCCACATGATCGGACCGCCCTTGATAAAGTTATCGACGATGAAATTCCCATGCTGGGCGTGTTGAAGTCCGGCGGCGGCGATGATTTGCATATAGGGCTACCCTTGAGTTGAAAAACGGGTGATGGTTGGCGTGCGCTGCTTAGCAATTCTCCTGCCACCGGCGGAACCCCCTTACCAAAGCCGACCCCGGCCACGGAACGACGAACCCGGCAGAGCGGCCTTCCCACAACAGCCCCGCGGCCCTTGCCACCAACGGATAATCGCCCTTGGACGACCGCCCGCCAGTGTGGAAAGCTCACCTTGCAAGCAGAGCAACATTTAACTTATCGAAATACAGAGGTCGAAAGTGCGTGTCAAATTTCGGACACAAACATTTCGCCGAATGTTCAAAAAGAACCAGCACGTTTGAAAAGCACTTTTCCCGTCTCCGCAGGCGCGCTGGAACCCGCTGCCGAGGTGCGCGGCATGTTCAGCCGGATCGCCCGGCGCTATGACCTTGCCAACGCGCTGCTCAGCGGCGGCCTGGACTGGTTCTGGCGGCGGCGCGCGGCGCGGATCGTGCGCGGCTGGCAGCCCACCAGGGTATTGGATTTGGCCACCGGCAGCGGCGTGCTCGCGGGGACGCTTCGGCGGTGGAACCCGGGCGCAGTCGTCGTGGGCGCGGATTTTTGCCTACCCATGCTGCGACAGGCGCAGCGGACGGGCCGCGTGGAGTGGCTGGTCGTGGCCGACGCGATGCGGCTGCCGTTCGCGGACGGTGCCTTCGACGCGCTGACGGTGGCGTTCGGCTTGCGCAACATGCCTTCGTACCCGGGGGCATTGCGCGAGATGCGGCGCGTGCTGCGTCCGGGCGGTGGGCTGCTGATCTTGGATTTCTCCGTGCCGGAAGGCTGGTGGCGCGGGATATACCGGATCTACCTGCATCGGTGCCTGCCGAAGATCGCGGCCCTCGTGTCCGGCGAGCGCCACGCCTACGAGTATCTCGCGGAATCCATCGAGCGGTTTCCGCGTGGGGAGGGGATGCTGCGCCTGCTGGCGGAAGCAGGTTTCGCCGGGGCCGAAGCGGAACCCCTGAGCGGCGGGATCGTATCGCTCTACACGGCGCGGGCTACGGGAGTCACTCCAACCAGTTGAGGATGTTGTAATTGGTTGCCACCATGACGGCGATGACCACCAGCAGCAAGATCACCGGCAGCGCGGCGGCAGCGAGCAGCGCCACGCGGACCGAGTGCTTGGGCAGCGGCTGGACGGTCGTATGCGCGAGCACAGGGCGGGAGGGAGAGGTGTCGTCGGTCGCGGCGGCGGGAGCGGTGGTCGGTTCCATGGTGGCGAAGTAGCTTTTCTATTAAACGGCGGTCGGGCCAGGCGCAAGCCGGGATTGTGGCTAGGCGGCTGCGCCGCAACGTTTGCCAATTTCGCCCGGAGATCACGTTCCCCTCCGTTCCGCCGTTGTGCCAGGGAATGCCGACAACCTTTCACCCCGCCGGGGTCGGTTCAACCGTCGCAGCAGGCGCGGCGGTCGGAATCGCAGTCGGTTCCGGCGTCGGTGTCGTTGGCTCGGGCGCGGCCGGAGCAGCCGTGGGCATTGTGGTAGCCTCCTCAGGTATCGGCGCGGCGGGGGGCATCGGCGTTGCTTCCGGCATCGGCGCGGGTGCGGGCACCGGGATCGGCGTGGCCACCGGCGTTGGCGTTGCCACTGGTGTTGGCTCGGGTGTCTCGGGCATAGCCGTGGGCATTGATGTCGCCGCTGGGGTCGCTTCCGGCAGCGGCGTGGGCGCTGGCGTCGGTGCAGCCGTCGGCACCGGCGTGGGTGTGGCGACCGGCGTCGGCGCAACCACTATCGGCGCGGGTATCGCCACCGGTGCCGTGCCCGGGATCAACTCCGCCGTCAGCGCGTCCGCGTCCGAACGTGCCAGCGCGAACACCCCCGGCCTGCCCTCCACCTGCGCGTAAACCCCCCCGTCCTTCGTCGCCCCGCCCAAAACCAGCCGTCCGCCGAGCTTCGCATCCGCCGTGCTGCCGAACTTGAGCGTCGCCGCCGGCTGCTCCAATCCGAACTCCGGCCTCGCCGACCCCTCCCAACGCAGGGCACGCAGCCGCGTGAGCGTGCTGACCAGCGTCTCCGTCTTGGCTGCGTCCAGCTTGCCCTCGGGCTTGCCGCCCGTCACGGTCCAGCTTCCCTTGTCAGGTCGGCTCAGCGCCACCGTGGTCCGCCCCTTCCCGGCGACTTCCAGCGTGTTCACCTTCGCCGGATCGGTCTTGAAGATCGTCAGCGACTGCCACAGCGCCGCGTCCGGCGGAAATTGCTCCACGTACGCCTTCGGCAGCGACACAACGAACGGCTCGTCCGACACCCGTGCGTACACGCTCGCGTCGTCCGGCCCCTTGCCGAAGCTCACGGTCGCCATCGGCTTCTCGCCTGCCGCCGTCTCGGCGGTGTTCTCCGACGCGAACGCACTCAGCTTGATCTGTAAGAGCGGCTTATCCAAGCCGTACTTGCCGAGGTCCGACGCGCTGTCGGCCACGAACTCCGACACGTTCGGCCCCGTCAGCGTGCTCAGTAGTTTCTCCACCAGCGTCGAGTCGGCGGGCTGGTTGGCAAACGGGCCATCGAGGATCGTCCAGGTCTTATCCTTGTGCGCCAGGGTGAATGCCGCGCCGCCGCCCGCCGCCGGGGGAACGATCTGCACGCGGTCCACGGTATCCTGGTTAAAGCGCACGAGGCTGTGATCGCGCAGCTCGGCGGGCTTGAGCAACAGCGCAGCGTTGACCGTGCCGGGGATCGTGTAAATCGACTGCCGCGAGGGCATCCGGGCGTACACGGTCCGGGACGCGTTCGCCTCATCCTCGGGCGGCTTGACCGTCAGGGCCGGCGTGGGCGACGCGGCAGCCTTCGCGTTCGGGTCGGGCGGGCTGTTGCCGATCAGCAACTCGGTGCCCTTCGGATCGTTGGCCGTGTAGAGCGTGACGGTGCCCTTCGGCTCGGCCAGCCCGTACGAGGCGGCGTCGGCCTTGTCGTCGGCGACGAACGTGACCACCTGCAAGTTCGTGATCTGGCTGACGAGGTCGCCCACCTTGGCGTCGTCGGCGCGGGCGGCGAGCGGTTTCACGAGCTTCCAGTGCTCACCGTCCTTCTGCAGTTCGATTTCCCCGGCGGCGTTTTTGACCACGACGCGGTTCACGTCGGTGGCCAGCAGGTCGGTCAACTTGTGGTCGCGCCACGAGTTCACGTCCTTGCCGAGCAATTTTTTCAACTCGTCTCCCACCACGTACACGCTGTCCCCGCCCGCGATCTGCAGGTACGTCTTACCCGTCACGACGGTGTCGTTGCCGAACAGCAGCTCGGTGTTGTGACCGCCATGGGCCGTGATGGCCAGCCGCGCGCGGGGCGTTTGCAGCCCGTAGTCGGCCAGCTTGTTCTTGCCGAGATCCTTGACGGGGATTTTGTCGGTCCAACGCAGGATTTCCAGGTTGGTCATGACCTGATCGACGAGCGACTGATCGGCGCGGTCGGTCACGGGGAATTTGACCGTCCATTTGTTGCCGGCGGCGCGCGCGAGTTCGATCTTCTGGTCGTGATCGACTAGGTTCAGGCCGTCGATCTGGTTGCGGTCGAGCGCCACCACGAGATCGCGGTTCGGATCGCCGGTCGCCGGTTTGTTGACCTCGAAGTAGGTGAAAAACAGGTAAAGGGCGCCGACGATAGCCAGCAGGATAAGGGTAAATTTCCAGTTCATGGGAAGGCGGAAGTGGGAAGTCGGAACGCGGAAGTAAAAAGTGGAGACGAAAATTGAGAAGTTCAGGCGGGCGGGGGAGCGGTCGGGAAACGAAAGGCGTCAAAACTTCCGCATTCCAACTTCCCACTTCCGCCTTGCCTCTCAGGCGCGTCGGCGCCACCAGACGATCAGGCCTAGGAACGCGCAGGCTCCGGGGATCGCCAGCACCATCGTCCAGAACAGCGTGCGGACCTGATCCTCAGGCAGATTGAGGGTGAATGACTTGATCAGTTTCGGCGCGACGCCGATGAGCGTGTCGCGCTCCAGCAGCCAGTTCAAACTGCCCACGAAGAAATTTGCCGACTGCTCATTGATGCCGTTGCTCTCGACGAGGTGTGAATTGTTGACGACCACCAGCCGCGCGGCGTTGGTCTGCACACGCTGGTCGGCCACCGCGCCCTTCTGCACCGTGGCGGCCACCACGAGGTCTGTCTCCTTGTCCTTGCCTTTGTCGAGGTAGACGCCGGTCGCTTCGAGGTCCTTGTATTCCGTCTCGCCCCAATAGCCTTTGAGCGCCTGCAACAGCGGCTCCACGCGCGTGCCCGCCGATGCCACCTTTTCCGGTTCCAGCGTGAAGGTCTCCGTCGCGCCGCTCAGCGGCACGTTGATGCCCGCCAGCTGCCGGGCAATTGGCGTGCTGCCGATGATTTCCGTGTACACGTCGCGCACGATGCCGACCACGCCCCCGGCGAGGTCCAGCGTGCGCAGCACCCGGTTGTCGTCGGTCTGGATGCCCAGCCGGGCGAGGAAGTCCGAGAGGTGCGGCGTCGCGCTGTCGGGGTTGAGCAGCAACAGCACGCGCCCGCCCTTGGCCCAGTAGTCGTCGAGCATTTTGACCTCGCGGTCGTTGTAGTCAATCTTCGGCCCGAGGATCATCAGCACGACCGCGTCAGTAGGCACGGCCTGGACGTTCAGCAGATTGACCTCCTGCACGCTGACGTGCTCGCTGTCGAGCAGCCTGGTCAGGATGTCGAGCGACTTGCCCTCGCCCACCGCGCCTTCGCCGTGGCCTTGCACGTAGTAGACATTGCTCTTTTTGCCTTCGATGACTTCCAGCAGCCCGGCGGTGATGGCCTGCTCGCCGGTGAACGCCGAGATCGTTGGCGGCTGGCCGTACTGCACGCCGCTGGTGTCGAGTTCGGCCATCTTCTCGTCACGGATGATCTTGCTGCGGCCCTCGCTGTCCAGGATGACCACGTTTTCGTCCGCCGTGAGCTTGTACTTGGATGAGATTTCCGAGGCGCGGCCCGCGTCGCGGAAAGTATCGACGTTGTCGATAGTGACCTGCTTCGGGTTGGTCGAACGGTACTCCTGGGCGAGGTTGGCCACGTCCGCCTGCAAGGGCGACTTCGCCGACATAAAGACGATGAGCTTGACAGGCTTTTTCAGATCTTTGAGCAGCTGCTTGGTGCGGTCGCTCAGGGCGTACTTGCGGTCGCGCGAGAAGTCGAACCGGTGGTAGTGCTTGAACGCGTAGCCGTTGACTGCCAACAGGATGAACGCGAGCAGGATCATCTGCACGGTGACGTTCGCGCCAACCGACAGGCGGCGGAAAAACCCGGCGTGGCTCGCCCGGCCCGCCGGGGCGGGAGCGGGGGCGACAGGTTCGGTTTTAAGGTCTTCGGGAGCAGCGGAAGCCATGTGGGAAAATCAGAAGTTAGAAGTCAGAATGCAGGGGGCGGCGCAGGCTCTTACGACTTCCATTTGCGGAATTGGAAAATCTGGAACGTGAGCACTTGGAGAAACAAAATCATCGACAGGTAAAAAACGATGGCCCGCGTGTCGATCAACCCACGCGAAAAACCGCGCATGTGATCCACGGTCGAGAAATACGCGATGAAATCACGGAACCCTTGGCTGGCGGTGCCGAGCAAATACCCCAGCAAGCCCGTAAAAAAGAACACCACCACGAGCACGAACCCGATGATCGCCGCGATGATCTGGTTGCGCGTGACAACCGACGCCAAGCATCCCAGCGACAGGTAAAACGCACCCATCAACAGCAGCAGGAAATAACTGCCGCCGAACGCGCCGAGCGCCTGTCCGGCGTGCTCCTTCGTGATGTACTTGAACAAGACGAAATAGAGCACCGTCGGCGTCCACAGCACGACGTAAAAGAGCAACGCCCCGGCGAACTTCGACGCGACGACCTGCCAGTCATCGACCGGCGCGGTGGTCAGCGTTTCAATGGTGCCGAGTTTAAACTCCTCGGAGTACAACCGCATCGTCAGCAGCGGCACGAGCGGGATGAACGAAAACCAGAAAATCGCGTTGTTAAAAAATGCCTCGACGAGCGTGATGTCCGTCGGCCCGCGGTTGAGCGCGGTGATCATCGTGTAGGCATTGAACCCTGTGAGCACCAAGAAGAAGCACAGCACGATGTAGGCAATGGGCGAGTAGAAGTAGGACTTCATCTCGCGTTCGAGGAGGATGAGAAATTTGCGCATGGCAGAGAAGCGAAAGGAACCAAGAAATCAAGAACTCAAGGAACCAAAGAAAGTTCAGCTTCAAGGTTTAAGGAAAAAGGGCTGTTCATAAAGATCGGGATGACATTCGAGTTTCGAACTTGGAGCCTTAGAACTTCGTTGGGTTCTTGATTCCTTGGCTTCTTAGTTTCTTATTCAGCGTGGGTGATCTCTACGAACACGTCTTCCAGCGTGGCCCGTCGTCGGGCTAGTTCCCGTAAGGTCCACTGGCGCTGCACAGCCAGCCGGAATAGCTCCGCGCGCGGGTCCGCTCCGGCTTCCACGCGCAGGTTGAACGTCCGGTAGCCGTCCGCGTCCGGCGCGACGATTTCCGTCACCCCGCCCGCACTGCTCCCGTTGCCGTCCGCCGCGACCGCCCCGTCAAACGTCACTTCCTTGATCCCCGCCACCTTCTGCAACTGCTCCAACCCGTTGTCCGCGCCGGTGTTGACTTCCAGCCGGATGTTGCCGACCGCGCGCAACTGCCCGAGCAGGTTTTGCGGCGTGTCGCTCGCCTCGATGCGTCCCTTGTGCAAGATAATCACCCGCGAACAGGTCATTTCCACCTCGGGCAGGATGTGCGTGGAGAGCAAAATGGTATGCTTCTGCCCGAGGTTTTTGATCAGGTCGCGCACCTGCCGGATCTGGTTCGGGTCGAGGCCGATGGTCGGCTCATCGAGGATCAGCAAATCCGGCTCGGCGACGAGCGCGTCCGCCAGTCCCACGCGCTGCCGGTAACCTTTCGAGAGCGTGCCGATGATCTTGCGCCGCACGTCGTTGAGGCTGGTCAACTCCTGCACCTCGCCTACGCGGCGCTTGATCTTCCCGCCCGTCAGGCCCTTGAGCGCGGCGCGGTGTTCGAGGTATTCGCCGACGCGCATCTCCGTGTACAGCGGCACGTTTTCGGGCATGTACCCGAGGTGCTGACGCACTTCGAGCGCCTGGGTAAACACGTCGTAGCCCGCCACGCTGGCCCGGCCCCCGGTGGCGGGCATGAAGCACGACAAGATTTTCATCGTCGTGCTTTTGCCCGCGCCGTTCGGCCCGAGGAAACCGACGATTTCGCCGCGTTCGACCTCGAACGAGAGGTCCTTGATGGCCGTGTGTCCGGCGTAACGCTTGGAGAGGTTTTCGACTTTGATCATCAGAGTGCTTGTCGTGGGAAAGGCTACAGACAACAGCAGGGCCGTTTACGTTGAATTTTTACCGGCCAAAGCGGAATCCACGCTACTTGCTCCTTGGATCTCGCCGCTCGAATCTTTTTGAAGCTCGGAACTTAAACTTTGGGTCTTCCTTGAATTCTTGAGTTCTTGATTTCCTGTTCCTTCCGCCTCCGGCGGTCATTCCCTGGCCGTCAGCGTCACGGTCCCGATTTGCCCGCGCCGGTTGCGTCCGCCGCTCAGGCCGACGACGAAATCGACCGTCGCGCCGCCTTGCACGTCCTTGAGCAACGCCTCCACGCGCGCGGGACTCGTCGCATCATACGTCCCTACTTTATAGATGATCACACCCTGCCGGAACCCCGCCTGTGCCGCCGCGCCGCCACGTTCCACGTCGCTGACGAGCACGCCTGTCGGCGAACCGGCCCCGAACGCGTTGGCCAGCTCGGGCGTCAGCGTCTGTAAGCCTAGCCCGAACAACCGACGCGCGCTGGGCGACGTGCCGCCCGCCTCCTGCGCACGTTTGGCCGCCGCACGGGGATTTCCGGCGTCCTCTTTGAACTGCGCGACCCGCGTCGCCACGGTGTCCGCCGCGATGGCGAACCCTAGCCCCTGCGTCGGTGTCCCCTGCGGTGTGAACGCCAGCTTCACCGACGACACGCCCACCAGTCGCCCGGCGAGGTCGATCAGCGGCCCGCCCGAGTTGCCGGGATTGATCGCCGCGTCCGTCTGGACTAGGTGGCTATAAACATTGTTCTCAATCGTGATTTCGCGGTCCTTGGCGCTCAGAATCCCGCGTGCGACGCTCGAATTGTACCCGAGCGGATTCCCCAGCACGAGCACGGTCTGCCCGAGCAAACCGGGCGAGGCGTTGTTCAGGTTAATGAACGGGAACGGTTTGTTGCGGTCCTTCGCCTCGATCTTGATCAACGCCAAGTCCGCCTTCGCATCCCCCGCCACGTAACGCGCTGGATAGGTCGTCCCGTCCGAGAACGTCACCTGGATCTTCAAGTCCGCCGCGCGCTCGACGACGTGCTCGTTTGTGACGATTGACCCTTGCGCATCGACCAGAAAACCTGACCCGAGGCTTTGCACTTTTTGCTGCAACTCGCGCGGACGGCGGTTCGTCGGCTGATCGAAGAACTGGTTGAAAAACTGCTCGAACGGGTCCTGCAATTGTTGCCGGATAATCCGTTCCGTTGAGATGTTTACGACGGCGGGAAGTACCTTCGACACGGCGATGACAGCGGGTTCCGTGGCAGGATCGAACTCCGGCGGCGGGGCGGGGGGCCTAACCTCTTGAGCGCGCCCCGGCGCGGCCAACAGGGCCGCGAGGGCGAGGGATACGAAAACGGAGAGGCGGCGCATGTGCGGAACGGAAAGGGGAGGACTCCAGTATCGCGCGCCGGGAGGGCTGTCAAATTCTGGAACGACTCCGCCTTGATCTTCACGAACTTCCGCTTCCTTGGCGTCTTCGCGTTAAATAATTGCCCGTCTTCTTCTCCGCGTGCTTCGCAAATCTCCGCGCCTCCGCGTTAATCTCCGCTCAGGCAACCACAACCCGCCACCTCCCCGAATCCCCGGGTGTATGTCGCAAGCGCCCGCCGAATCGACCACCGCCGCCCCCGCCCGCCGCTACCCCATCGGGGCCGAACCCCTCGGTCCCGACCGCACCCATTTCCGCGTCTGGGCACCCAAGGCCAAGACGCTCGTGGTCGCCACCTTCCCCGACGCCCACCCCGACACGCCGCCCGCCGCCGTCCACGCCCTCCAAGCCGAACCCGGCAACACCGGCTACTTTTCCGGCGACGCCCCCGTCGGCCCCGGCGCGCTCTACAAGTTCCGCCTCGATGACGCCGAACACACCTTCCCCGACCCCGCCACGCGCTCCCAGCCCCACGGCACGCACAGCCCTTCCGCCGTCGTGGACGGCTACGCCTTCCCCTGGACCGACGCCGCTTGGCGCGGCCTGCCGCTCAAGGGTCAGGTCATCTACGAACTCCACGTCGGTACCTTCACGCCCGGCGGCACTTGGCGCAGCGCCATTGAGGAACTGCGCGAACTGCGCGACTTCGGCGTCACGGTCGTCGAGATGATGCCCGTCAACGAATTTCCCGGCAACTATGGCTGGGGCTACGACGGCGTCGGTCTCTTTGCGCCCGAGCACGCCTACGGCACGCCGGACGACCTGCGCGCCTTCGTCGATGCCGCCCACGCGCTCGGCCTGGGCGTCATCCTCGACGTGGTCTATAACCACTTCGGCCCCGAGGGCAATTACCTGCGCGCCTACGCCGAACACTACTTTACGCAGCACCACAAATGCGACTGGGGCGAGGCCATCAACTTCGACGACGTGGACAGCGGCCCGGTGCGCGAGTTTTTCATCACCAACGTCCGCTACTGGATCGCCGAATTCCACTTCGACGGCTTCCGCTTCGACGCCACCCAGGCCATTTACGACGACTCGCCCGAGCACATCCTCGCGGCCATCACCAAGGCCGCGCGCACAGCCGCCAACGGACGCGAACTTATCTTCCTCGCCGAGAACGAGCCGCAAACCACCAAGCTCGTCCGCCCCTACGAAGTCGGTGGCGACGGTATGAACGGCCTGTGGAACGACGACTTCCACCACAGCGCCCGCGTCGCGCTGACGGGCCGCAACGAGGGCTACCACGTCGATTACCAGGGCACGCCGCAGGAGTTTATCTCGGCGGCGAAGTACGGCTACCTTTACCAAGGCCAGCACTACATCTGGCACAAGCACCGTCGCGGCACTCCGTCTTTCGGCCTGCCGCCCGAAGCCTTCGTGGCCTTCATCGAAAACCACGATCAGGTCGCCAACACCGACGACGGTCAGCGCCTGCGTTTTCGCACCTCGCCTGCCCGCTGGCGCGCGATGACCGCCCTCCTGCTCCTCGGCCCCTGGACGCCGATGCTTTTCCAAGGACAGGAATTTGGCACCAGCTCGAACTTCTTCTATTTCAACGACGTGGGTTGGGACCTGCACGAAGGCGTCCGGCGCGGACGCGGCGAAGGTCTGGCGAGCTTCCCCTCCTACGCGAGCGCGGAAACCCAGGCGCAACTCGCCGACCCCTTCGCCGCCGCCACCTTCAACCGCTGCAAACTCGATTTCTCCGAGCGCGAAAAACATGCCGCGATTTATCAGCTTCACCGCGACCTTCTGCGCCTGCGCCGCGAGGACAAAACTTTCTCGGCGCAACGTCCCGGCGGCGTGGACGGTGCGGTGCTCGGCCCGGACGCCTTCGTCCTGCGCTTCTTCGGCGAACAACCGGGCAGCGACGACGACCGCCTCCTGATCGTCAACTTCGGACGCCTTTTGTCGCTGGTACCCTGCCCCGAACCGCTGCTTGCACCGCCCCTTGCCCATGAATGGACAACGCTCTGGACGAGCGAACTTCCGCTCTACGGCGGCTCCGGCCCTGTACCCGTGGAAAAAGATGGTGCCTGGCGCATCCCCGCCGAAGCGACGGTGGTACTGCGGCCAGCCACGCCGGGCAGCACCGCATAATATCCTGTTAGGCTCGCATGAACTGGTTCACCAAACCCAAGCGCGTGGAACTAGGCGACGTGGTGTTTAGCGTCGTCGTGACGCTTCTCGTGTGCTTCATCGTACCGGCTCGCATTTTTGCCAACCAGAACATAAACTGGCTCGGCGGGTTGGTCGTCGTGTTCCCTGCGATGTTCGTCATTGGTTTGTTTGCTTTCAAACTGGACCCAGCCTTTTACATCCGTGCTTGGTGGGGGTTAATAGCGGGTGCAGTGGCTTGGCCGCTTTGTCTGCTCCTGCGTCCTTTGGCAGCAGATTTCGCGTTTGTTCTGTTTGCCTTCGGCGCGGGACCGGTGGCTGCCTTCCATGTTCAGCGTCGCCTTGCCAACCGCCGCTAAGCCCAACCACGCGCTCTCGCCAACCGCCGGGGTGAGCGGTGTTCTCCCTCGTTCCCAAGCTCCGGCTTGGGAACGCACTTGTCTTGGAAGCTCCAGCTTCCCTGCTTTCCCCTTCCTCTTCTTCTCCCCTTTGCGAACTTTGCGCGAGGCACAAAACCGCCCACTGCCCTCATGCCCCAATCGGATGCCACACGGTCTTGTACTCCACGAACTCTGCAATCTCCTCCACCCCCTGAGCTTCCACCGCGAACCAATCCACCGCTCCCGCCGCGCGCGTCTTCAGCCGTTTGACGGACTCCGCCGCGCCGTTCGCGAGCGTCCGGCGTTCGTCTTCCGTCACCCCGGCGGCATCGACCGCCCGAATCCCCTCGTGTGTGGCGAATGTCCCGAGCAACTCCGCCCGTTTCCCGGTCAGCAAATTCACGACACCGCCCGGCAAATCGCTCACCGCCAGCATCTCGCCTAGCAGCACCGCCACCAGCGATCCCGCCTCCGACACGGACGCGACGACCACGTTCCCGCTTACGATGATCGGCACGATCTGGCTCACCAACGCCAGCAGCGGCGGCGCGCCCTCTTCCGCGATGACTCCGACCACACCCGTCGGCTCCGGGAACGTGAAATTGAAGTACGGGCCCGACACCGGGTTGGTGTTACCGAGCACCTGCGCGAACTTATCGGCCCAACCGGCGTAATAAACGATTCGGTCCACGGTGGCCGCGACCTCCTGTTCCGCCGCTCCGGCTCCCGCTTTGCCGTCCAACGTCAGACAAGCCGTCAGTTCCTCCAAACGCGCTTCGAGCATCTCGGCCAGCCGATACAAAATCTGTCCCCGGTTGTAAGCGGTCCGCTTGGCCCAGCCCGGCGCCGCGGCCCCGGCTGCCTCCACCGCGTTTCGCAAATCCTTCCGGGTGCAACGTGGCACGTTGCCGAGCAACTTGCCGCCTGCATCGTGCACGGGCAACACCCGCGCGCTCTCCGAGCGGATGAACGCCCCGCCAACGTAAACCTTGGGTGTCTTGGTGATGGGAAGTCTGGTCATAAAAATCAAACTGGAAATTGCCTCGCGCCAAGTTCGCAAAGTCCGCCAAGGAAGGGAAAAGTTAAAGTTCGACGTCCGGCTTGCCTAACCCGTTCGCCAAACGGCGAATGTTATCTTTGAGGTGGATAGCGCCAAAGTTGATGAGCAAGCCGAGCTTTTTTTGAGTCAGCCTGAGTTGCGTCAGCAGCTGTTTCGCGTGGATCGGCGCAATGCTTTCTACGGATTTGAGTTCCACAATGACAATCTCCTCCACAATGATGTCGGCCAGGTACGCTTTCTCGAAAACGATTCCTTTGTATTTGATGGAAATGGGCACCTGCCGCTCAACCTTGAATCCGAGCGCTCGCAATTCGTGGGCAAGCACCACTTCATAAACGCTTTCCAGTAGCCCGGGTCCAAGGGCGGTATGCACCTGAAAAGCGGTGTCTACCACAGCTTTGGCTATCCGGTTCTCGACGCCGGTTTCCGTCTCATCTGTGCCTGCCGCCCGCCTCACTGCGGGTCGGGTCACCCGATAAAAATCCCGTCCCGCCTCCTGTACCTTCCCGGGCGGCCCTGCTTTCTTCTTTCCCATATTACTCCTTTGCGAACTTTGCGAACTTTGCGCGAGGTATTTAACCGAGTTTCACATAAGCGCCCAACCCCTGCCTGCCGCCCTCCCTCCCAAAACCACTCTCCTTGTACCCCCCGAACGGCGAACTCGGATCGAACTGGTTGAACGTGTTCGCCCAGATGACACCCGCCTTCAGCGCCGTACTCATCTGCAAGATCCGCGATCCCTTGTCCGTCCATACGCCCGCCGACAACCCATACGCCGTGTTGTTTGCTTTCTCGACGGCCTCCTCCACGGTTCGGAACGTCAGCACGCTCAGCACTGGCCCGAAGATCTCCTCCCGCGCGACCCGGTGGCTCGGCGTCACCCCGGTAAAGATCGACGGCGCAAACCAATACCCTTTCGCGGGCAACCGGCAGCCCGGCGGCTGGAACAACTCCGCGCCCTCCTTCTCTCCCGCCGCCACTAACTCTCTGATCCGCTGCAACTGTCCCTTGGAATTGATCGCGCCGACATCCGTGTTTTTATCCAGCGGATCACCCACCCGCAAACTCGCCATCCTCGTCTTCAATCTCCCGACGAACTCCTCCGCAATCGACTCCTGCACCAGCAGCCGGCTCCCGGCGCAGCACACGTGCCCCTGATTAAAATAAATCCCGTTGACCACGCCCTCGACCGCCTGCCCGATAGGCGCGTCGTCGAACACGATGTTCGCGGCCTTGCCGCCCAACTCCAGCGTCAGCTTTTTCCCCTCCGCCGCCGTCTCGCGCATGATGGCCTTGCCGACCTCCGTCGAACCTGTGAACGCCACCTTCGCCGCCAGCGGATGCCGCGCCACTAACGCCCCGACCTCGCCCGCGCCGGTCACAAAATTCACTACCCCGGGCGGCAACTCCGCGTCCCTCAGCAGCTCCGCGAACTTCAGCGCCGTCACGCTCGTTGTCTCCGCTGGCTTGAGCACCGCGCAGTTCCCGCAAGCCAGCGCCGGGGCCAGTTTCCACGCCAGCATCAACAACGGAAAATTCCACGGGATGATCTGTCCGACCACGCCCAACGCCCGCGCCCGCCGCGGCCCCGGGAACGCGTACTCCAGTTTGTCGGCCCAACCGGCGTGATAAAAGAAGTGCGCCGCCGCTACGGGCACGTCGAAGTCGCGCGCCTCCTTGATCGGCTTGCCGCCGTCGAGCGTTTCGGCCACGGCAAATTCCCGCGCCCGGTCCTGCAACAGCCGCGCGATGCGAAACAGGTACTTCCCGCGTTCCGCGCCGGGCATCCGTCCCCACGCTCCGTCGAACGCCGCCTGTGCCGCCCGGTACGCGTCGTCCACGTCTTCCTTGCCCGCCTGCGGAATCCGCGCGACCACGGCCTCGGTCGCCGGGTTGATCGAATCAAAATACTTCCCGGACTTCGGCGCAACCTCCTCTCCGTCGATGAACAACCCGTACTGGGGTTTAATCCCCGGTTCCGCCGTTTCCGGCGCGGGGTCGTAGGGCCACAGGTCGCCGAACTCTAGCGCCGGGGCCGCCGGGCGGTGGCCATTGCCGTTTTTCCTGGACGGCGCGGCGGAAGCGGACCGGCCAGCACGTTTGGCGGGAGCGGCGGAAGTAGGCATGTCGTCAGGTGAACACACTTCGCCGGAGTTGTCACGCACGCCCGCGACGCCTGCGACGCCTGCGACGTATTTCTCTAATTTTGCGCA
>CAXTBX010000094.1:0-19099 GCA_964242205.1 uncultured Chthoniobacterales bacterium | reverse complement strand
GGCGTGGATATCCAATCGCACACCTACTCTCACGGCGACTTGCGTAACCCCAACGACAAGTACGCCGTGGACAAGCGTACCTATGGCATGATCCAGGACGACGTGAAAAATCTGGGCGAGGACGGCTGGCTGCGCAAGGAAATCGCCGGGTCTAAACAGACCTTAGAGAAGCAACTCGGCATCAAGGTCAACGCGCTGGCTTACCCGTTCGGCAAATACAACCAGAAGGTGCGCGAGATGGTCAAGGATGCCGGTTACGAGGCGGCGTTCACGGTGTACGGCCAGCGCCTCGGCTACAGCAGCCCGGCGTTCGATCTGCTCGGGCGCTACGCCGTCGAACAAAATAATCCCAAGATTTTCCAGGACGCGTTGACGATGATCGGCGGCGGCGCGGGCGGCCCGCTCCCGGCGGAGCCGTCGATGGCGCAGATGGCGTCCTCGTCCATGATCACCCAGCCCGAGCAGGGTGAGACGGTCACCAACCCGAAGCCGCTGATCAAGGCTAATCTTGCCACGATGGGCGACGTGGACCCCGCCAGCGTGAAGATGCGCATCAGCGGTCTGGGCATCGTCAAATCGCATTTCGACACCGCCACCAAGAACCTCACCTTCCAGTTGGACAAACCGCTGACCGACAAGAATGTCACGGTCATCGTCAGCGCGCTGGTCGGCGGCAAACCGGCGGAAACCCGGTGGGACTTCAACTTCGACCCCGCCGCCGCCAATCCCAAGCCGGTCGCCAAACCCTGATCCGGTGCTTGACACGTTATGTTTTCCCAACTCGGCGACAAGCTTCAGGACATCTTCAAGGACCTGCGCGGTCAGGGGGCGATCAGCGAAACGAACGTCAACGACGCCATGCGCCAGGTGCGCCTCGCGTTGCTGGAAGCCGACGTGCATTTCCAGGTCGCCAAGGATTTCATCTCGCGCGTCAAGACGAAGGCGCTCGGCGCGGAAGTCCTGCGCAGCGTGACGCCCGGCCAACAGATCGTCAAAATTTTCCACGACGAACTCACCACGCTCCTGGGCGGTGATGCCTCGCCGCTCATTCTCGACAAACCGGCGCGCATCATGATGGTCGGCCTCAACGGCGCGGGCAAGACGACCAGCAGCGCCAAGCTGGCGCAATACCTCAAAAAGCAGGGCCGTAGCCCGGTGCTCATCGCGTGCGATTTGCAGCGTCCGGCGGCTATCGACCAGTTGGTGACGCTGGCCGGCCAGGTAGGTGTACCGGTCTTCCGTCCGCAGTCGGGCGAAACCGATCTCGTCAAGGTGGGCCGTGAAGCCGCGGCCTGGGCGTCCGAGCAACCCGGCGCGAACGTCGAGATTTACGACACCGCCGGTCGCCAGGAAATTGACGAACCATTAGTCGCGGAACTTCGCCGTCTGCGCGAGGCGCTGTCGCCCCAGGAAGTCCTTCTCGTCGCCGACGCCGCGACCGGCCAGCAGGCGGTCAGCGTGGCCACACACTTCAACGAGGCGCTGGGTGTGACGGGGCTGGTTTTGACCAAGCTCGACGGCGACGCGCGCGGCGGCGCGGCGCTGTCCATGCGCGAGGTGACGCATCAGCCCATCAAGTTCGCGGGCGTGGGCGAAAAACTCGACCAGTTCGAGCCGTTTTACCCCGAACGCCTCGCTGGGCGCATTCTCGGCATGGGCGATATCGTCAGCCTCGTCGAAAAAGCGGCGGACGCGATGGACGAAGACGAGGCCCGGCGCATGGAGGAAAAATTGCGCACGGCAAACTTCGACTTCGAGGATTTTCTCTCGCAGATGCGCTTCATGAAGAAGCTCGGCCCGCTGGAGAACATCCTGGCGATGCTGCCGGGCATGGGCAACCTCAAGGATCTGCCGACCGACGGCAAGGAACTCAAGCGCGCCGAGGCCATCGTCCTGAGCATGACGCTCAAGGAGCGCCGCAAGCCCGAAGTGCTCGATGCCCGCCGCCGCCGCCGGATCGCCGCCGGGAGCGGGGTCACTGTTACGGAGGTCAACGACCTGCTGCAACGCTTCCAGCAGATGCGCAAAATGATGAAGAACATGGGCCAGATGAAAAAGCTCATGGGCCGGATGGGCGGCGGACCCGGCGCTGGTCCGGGCGGGGGCGGGGGTGGCGGATTACCGGGGATGCCCACGATGCCAAAGTTGGGCAAACGCTTTCGTTAAAAATTCACGCTTTTTCCCTATCGCACCGGTGGAAACCGTGGTAATTGAACCGTCCCGCAGCACACATCCCGAGAAAAAAAGATTATGGCAGTCGCAATTCGTTTGAGGAGAGAAGGCAGCTTGAACCACCCTTACTACAAGGTGGTGGTGGCCGATCAGCGCAGCCCGCGCGACGGCAAGTTCATCGAGATTATCGGCAACTACGATCCGAAGGTGAAGGGCGACAACTCGACCATCGACCTCGCCCGCGCTGAGTATTGGATCAAATGCGGCGCGCGTCCTTCGGACACGGTGCGCAGCATCATCAAGAAACAGCGCCGCTCCGGCCTGTTGGCTGGTGACGCCGCGACCGCCAAGTCGGCGGCCTGAGGCTTCCGCGCGCGAGTGATCGAGTCACACCGATCATGAGAGCGTTCCTGGAATTTGCGGTCGGACAGTTGATCGACCGCCCCGAGACGATGATTCTCCGCGAGGAGGAAAATGGTGGCGTCCACAATTTTTTGCTGGAACTGCCGCCGTCCGAGGTTGGCAAGGTGATCGGCAAGGGTGGGCACACCATCCGCGCCCTGCGCAATTTGCTCAGTGCCGCCGCCGACCGCCACAGAGGCCGCGCCACCTTCGAGATCGTCGAGCACCCCGAAACGCCCGGCGCGTAGCTCGCGCCGTGCTGGAACGTGATGCTCACGGTTGACGTGCTGACGCTTTTCCCCGCAATCTGCGAGGGAGCTTTCGGCGCAAGCATGCTCAAGCGCGCCCAGGTTTCGGGCGCCGTTACCTTGCGTGTGCACAATCTGCGCGATTGGGCGCGCGATAAGCACCGCACCACCGACGATGTACCCTACGGCGGCGGGCAGGGGATGGTAATGAAGCCCGAGCCGATTTTCCAAGCGGTAGCATCCCTGAGGCAGCCGGAGACACGGGTAATCCTGCTCAGCCCCCAGGGGCGCGTTTTCCGCCAGGAGGTCGCGCGGGAATTATCTAGGTACACTCACCTGATCTTGATCTGCGGCCACTACGAGGGAGTAGATCACCGTGTGAGCGAGTTTCTAGCCGATGAGGAGCTATCCATCGGCGACTATGTCCTGACCAACGGCGCGGTGGCGGCGGTGGTGATCGTGGACGCCACGGTGCGGTTGCTGCCGGGCGTGTTGGGCGATGAGTTGTCCGCCGAGCAAGATTCGTTCAGCGGCGCGCACGACGGGTTGCTGGAAGGTCCGCAATATACGCGGCCCGCTGAGTTTCAGAGCTATGCGGTACCGCCTGTCCTGCTCTCGGGTAATCACGGGGCCATCTTGGCTTGGCGGCGAGAGCAACGGTTGAGGGTCACGGAAAAATCCCGCCCTGATCTCTTGAATGGCGATTGAAACTGCTTCCGTCGACCGTACGAAAGGAACGACAACTTCGGGCTGACTGGATTCGAACCAGCGATTCCATAATCACCCTAGCAACAGCCTTTTGCACAGGGGATAATGACTTGTGGGTCATCTTTGACACCTTTGAACGTTGGGAGCTATGCTGGGAGGCAGGCAACGCTATGGCATCCCTCAGACTCTTCCCCGCGTCCAAATCCAAATTCTGGTTTGCGTGTTTCACCATGCAGGACGGCCAGCGGGCGCAGCGCACCACGAAGGAGACCGACCGCAAAAAGGCGCAGAAGCTGGCGGATAGCTTCGAGGAAGCAACCCGGGCCAAGAACACCGCCCGGCAGGCGCAACGGTTTATCTCGGACATTTAAACTCGGACGACGGCAAGCGCTTGCCTTCCTCCACCGTCACGGATTATTTCGATTCGTGGCTGACCCGCAAGAAGCCGGAAACCGCGTCGGCCACCTATGCCTTCTACCAAAGCAAGGCCCGGGCATTCCTGAATTTTCTTGGCGACCGGGCAGTACAGACATCGGTCGGATCGACGCGCGGGAAATCCTCGCATTCCGCAAAGCGGAGTCAGAGCGGGTGTCGGCATCCACGGTCAACCATGCGCTGAAATTCCTGCGGATGGTCTACGAGCAGGCCAAGCGGGACGGGGTGCTGGTGGATAATCACACGGCGGACGTGAGCACGATCAAGAAGCGCGATGACCTAGGCCGACGACCGTTCACCTTGCCGGAGCTTGCCCGTTTGCTCGCAGTCGCTGAGCCCGAATGGAAAAGCCTGCTGCTTTTCGGGTTCTACACGGGCCTGCGGTTGGGCGACCTTTCCCGGCTCACTTGGCCAACGTGGAATTGGAGCATCATGAGCTGCGGTTCACCGCCGCCAAAACCGGGCGGTGACAGGTGCTTCCCTTGGCCGCACCGTTGCTCCGTCATCTCGAAAGCCAGCCGTCGAGTGATACGCCGGGCGCGCCATTGCCCCCCCAGGCACACGGCAGCGCTTCACGCCAGGGCCGCACGTCCACGGTGTCGCGGGCATTTTACGACCTATCGGCGTAAACACTACCAAGAATAGAAATCCGACCCCGTTTTCAGAAAGAACCGTGCGTCAGGTCCGTTCCGCTGCCTTACAACCGCGCCCTCGGCACATCCGCCAAGCGCGTCATCTAGTGGGGCGAGAGCTAGTCACGGCGCGACTGCCACTGGCCGTTGGAAGCCTGTTATGGGCGAGAATTCCTTATCCCACACAACAAATTAAATCTGCGTGTCTGTCCGATAGACTTACGTGATAAGTCAATGTGTGAAGCCACTTTGACGGTTCCAGCCAACCGGATCATAAAAGCCGAACCGGGTTTCCAACTTGATGTATACAGGTTGCTTTGCTGGGTCTAACAACGTCGGTGACACCCGCAGCCTCCTCAGTGTTTTTAGGGCATCAAGCGGCAAACAAACGTGGCGAAGTTCTCCATCTGTGCATTCCGCCAGAATGTGCATCTTAGATTTGCCGACGAGTCGGTCGAGAGTGTGGAGATTAAAGTCGATATAAAGGCCGGTGGCATCTTGGCGCAAGCGGTTAACTGGCTGACCCCCCGCCGTGTGAGCCATTGCTTGGTCGATCTGGAACGGCTCTCGCCACCGTGCATGCGCCAGGAAGCGTCGACGGCTGAGCAGTGTTTGCGAGCGATGGCACAGAATTGCGTTCCGCTTGGTGCCGATTTCATCTGCCCCAAGCACCAGTTCTGCCACCCGGGTGTGGCCGGGTAGCGGATTACCGTGAACAACGTAGGAAAGCAGACACGGAGGCGATTGGCCGACCACGGCTAGTTTCCTCAGAGCGATGTCCACACCCACGCCGAGGGCGCTGTGGTCGGGGTGGCGGTCACACAAGCCGGGTGCCACGAGGAGGCTCGGTCGCCAGGCGCTGATCGCCCGACACAATTTCTCGCTAAACCCGACACCCGCCGTCAAGAGTAAGTTTGTCAATCCTTGGTCCGGCAGCGCCCAGAACTCCGCGCTTTCAGCACCGTGGCCCAAGATTTGGAGCGAGGCCAAAGCCTCCCGCCGACGTAACACACCCCAGCGCGCGCGTGCCGCTTCCCCTGACACACGCCAGCGCCGTTCGAACGCGCGTTGGGGCCAGGGATTGTTATCGCCGTCGGTTAGGAAGATGACGCGGGTCGCAGCTTTCGCCTGCGCGGCGCGTTGCAACAAACCGCCAGTGGCCAGCACCTCGTCATCGGGATGTGGTGCCAGAATCAGGAGGCGGTCTTCCCGGGAGAGAGCGGGTAATTTGTCCATGCGACGCCGCCAGAGAATCGGAAACTGTCGTGGGACGGAAGCCTTTTTCCCAGGCATTAGTCCAGAATAAGATCAACGATCCCGTGGCCTCGGTGCTGAAATCATGTCGGCCTGGCGGTAGCCAGCGTCCTTCGTGTCCTTGGCGCTGACCATCCAACTGACCGGATGCGAGACCTCCCACGGCGTCAATCACCACATAACTGGCTGGGACTTCAACTTGAAAATAAAAACGGTGCGTGGGGTCGGCGGAGGCTGCTTTGGACGGTTCACCCAACTTGCCAAGCACTGAAAATCGCCCATGCTCCACCGGTTGGACCGTACCCTCTTGCAACGATAAGCGCCCGATGGGCAAATAATTCGACGCTACGAATTCCCGCGCATGGTCCGGCAAAAATCTCGCGTGGACCACGGCGGTTCTTGTGACGATTAGCCGCTCGGCGATGTCGTCTACAATCAACCCTTGCTGTAGTCGCCATCTCGTGATGCCCTCCAACGCGAAGTAGAATGGGCGCTGGCGAAAAATCGTCTCCCCCTTATCGTCCATGACAAAATCTGCGGGCGAGGTCAAGCGGAGGATGGTGGCAAGCAATTCGCGTTGTCGAACGGTGCGATTCTGCCAAGGGCCGTGGATATAGAAAATGGCTAACAGTTCCCCGAGGATTGGCAGGGCGATAAAGGCGGCTGTCGGCCAGGGGCGACCACCGGCTGGCGAGTTCGGCGCTATCCGAAAAAGCGCGGGTCGATGGTACGCAGCGAACAACCCGGCAACGGCCAGCAGGATCAACGGCGGAGTGGCGGGCAAGTAGTCCTGCGGGGTTAGCAGCGGCCAAAAGCTCACCAGCAACAGCGGATAACCACAGGCGACCAATAGGAAGATAACTCGTCGAATATTCCTCGGATCGGCCCCGTTGCCGGGTCGCCCCAACGAGGTGTGTGCGTAGACAAACAGCCCCGGCAGACAAAGCGGAAAGAGCAGCGGACGCCACCGCACCCACCCTTGATCGCCTGCCAAGCCAGCGAGAGTGTTATGGGAGATCAAGCAATAAAACAACGGTTTCCAAGCACCTTGCGCGATGAAGAACACTGCAAAAGCTCCTGGCACCAGTGTCAAACCAACGACCAGGGCTGACAAGTGACGACGCAAAGTTGCAAAAGGCACCTTCGTTGCCCTCCGCCATAAGACAGCGGCCACCAAAGAGCCAGCGAGCAACAGTGCTGCCGCCAAAAGAGCGGTTTTCATCGAAGTCGCGAACGAGAAGCCCAAGGTCAATCCGAAAAAGAAAAGTCGCCAGTGGGTGACTCTGCCCTTCAACAAAGTGGCCAGCGTCAGCAGCCAGAATGCCGTCCAGAGGGTGTCAGGCCGAAACTCGCCTGTCGTATAAAAAAACGTAGGCCAAAATCCGGTTGTCACGGCGGCCCACAAACCGACTCGGCGGTCAACAAGACAAACTCCTAGCTGGTACACACCGACCAGGCAGAGTCCCACACACGGTAACATGGCGACGCGCATCCACGGAAGGACGTCGAGGCTCTCACCCAGAGCGTGCAGGACCGGCGCACATAACCATGCGAACAGAGGCGAGTGGTTGTCGAAGAAATCCCGGTAGGGGAGTTGCCCTTGGGTCCACCCCCACACGACGTGCAGATGCTGCGGCTCATCGCTGTCGAAGCGAAAGGTAAAAGCATAGACTCCGTGCAATGCGATTAATCCGCCAAAGAGAAGCAGCGCCGTGAGAATTTCTATTCGCCGGGTGAGCAAAGCAAATCGGAGGGGTAGAAGATTTTGGTCGGCTGGTGAAAACCCGGCGACGCGCCAGTTCATGACGTTTTAGCTTAGACTGTTATCAAACCAGCAGCGTAGAACTTTTCGCCGGTGCCAGCAACCGCTCGACCGCCTTATCGCTCCCGGCGCGGTTAAGCTTGGCCGGGAGCATTTTCAGGTTGGCCAGTTCGTTGTCCGTTTCAAGCGACTTTGCCCTTGGGACGATGTGATCGACGTCCGCTGCCTGGCCGGTGTACGGTCCCTTTGTGACGATGGGCGTATGGCCGCGCCTGATCAGATCCATGTTCTCCGGGGTGAGCAGGTCCAGGGCATCGCAGATTTTGAGGTTGTGCAGCAGGCTTGCTTTGACCAGTTCTCCGCGCGGCGTGTTGACGCTGTCGTTCGCCGTTTGGACAGAGAAGATGATCCATAAAGGATCGCAGCCGCTGTCTCGGGCCGTGGCGAGGTAGTACTTGATCCGCTTGAGCCGGTGTTTGCTCTAGCGGCTGCCGAGCGTGGCGAGCTTGCCTGGGTCGCTCTGGCTGGCAACTGGCTTGGATGCACGTTTCCAGTGTCGCCCGATGCTCGGGGATTGCGGCGGTCGGAGGCGGGGTGACTTCGGTTTGTGGCAAGGCGAATGTGGGCGAAGCGAGAATTTCGCAACAGAGAAACAGAAGGCACAACCGTTTGCTCATGGCTCGGAAGCGTAGCACGCTGGAGCTATGTCGCCATTTTGGCTGGAAACTTACAAGGCACTGCTGACCGGCGGGATGGCCGCGCTGGTGTTTGTGGCGGGACAGACCACCTTGAAATTTCTTATCTAACCGGCGGCAGAACTGCGAAAGACCATCGGAGAAATCGGCGCACTGCTCATATACCGCGCCGATGTGTTGCACAGTCCAACGATCATTCCGGCGGACCTTTTGAAGCAGGTGCACGACGACACGCGAAAGCTGGCGGCGGCTCTTAAAAGTCGCGCGCAGATCGTCCCATGGCTGAGTGGGTGGGCTTTCCTCGGCTGGCTACCAAACGAGCGGGCAATTCGGACGGCAAGGGATTACCTGATTTTTCTGTCAAACAACCAGTGGGACAAAGAACCTAAAGATCGAGAGATAATCCGCGATGGTGTGGAACGGATACGCGATGCGCTCAATCTCCCCGAAACGCAACGGTCCAGCCGGTAGGCGGGGGGGGTTAGCAACGATGGATCTCCAACTTCCGGCCATGTGCCGGACAATTGCCAAGCGCCAGTGACAACCCTGACAACATCGCGCGTGTTGGGAGAATTGTTGGAAGTAGCACGTCCCAACTTTCGTAACTCCCTCATACTGAGGAGAGTCGGGCTGACTGGATTCGAACCAGCGACCTCTTGAACCCCATTCAAGCGCACTACCAAGCTGTGCTACAGCCCGTTGTCGTCAGGCAGGCCACGGCATTCCGCTTGGAAAACCACCGCCGTCCCTAGAAGGCGCAACTTAGTGGGACCACTGGACAAGGTCAAGCGCGACCTGTCGGAAAATGAAAAACGCCCGCTGTTACGGAGAGCAGGCGTTTCGTGATACAAACCGTAATGAACCGGCGTCACGCCTGCGGGTTGGCGAGGTGTCGCGCAATCTGCGCGATAGCCACCGTGCCGAGCGCCTTCACCAGCGTCGGATGCTGCGAATAAAACGACATGGCCTGTTGGAAAATACCAGGATCATTCTCTTTCGCATGCGCGGCGAGCTTGCCCACATCTTCGGGCGACGCCGACTGAGGATTCTGCGCCACGCTCGGGTCGATTCCCAATTGGCCAAGCAACCCACCAAGGCCACCTGCCGCACCGCCACCTGCGCCACCGAGCGCACCGAGCACGCCGCCAAGCGTGCCACCACCGCCGCCAGACGCGCCGCCGAGCGCGCCAAGGAGCGATTCCACCAGACTGCCTTTTTGTTGAGGCGACATCTGGCTCGCCGAGTTAGCCACGCGCGATTGCACATCTTGCGTGTCCAGACCGCTTAGTGCCGGTCCGATGGCAGCGCCCAACTGCTGTCGGGGCACCGTCTTAGCGACTTGATCGTAATGTGCGTGGGTTTCCTCTTCGCTGAGGCTGCCCCCAGTGATGTTGCCAAGTAAACCGCCGAGTTCGTCTAGTAGTGCCATAATTTTAGGAGGGTGTGGAGAAAAAATCCCGGTGCTCGCTGTCGCAAGCGCCGGGATTACACTGGGTTTTATCGTGTAGGATGTTAACACATCTTCTTCGCTTTCTTGCACAGCGGATCCGCGTAATAACTCACGTCGATGTTGGAGGCTTGCTTATAAGCTTTGTTGGCCGCTTTGCGCGAGGCCGCGTAGTTGCTGGAGAAGAACTTTACCACCGGCCAGAGAAATGGCAGCACCGCCGCCTGATAATCAAAGTCGCGCACTTTTTGCGCTGCCTTCGGGATCGGCACCTCAATGGTGTCGCGGCGGGGAGATTCCAACAGCCGCACTAACAAGCCGAGCGCGAAGCCCACGCCCAACGCCGTCAGAATTGCCGGGAACGGGTTTTCCCGAACATAATCCTCGGTGTCGCGCAGCAGGTCGTCGGACTTGGTGCGGGTGGTCGCCCAACCTTCGGCGGCACTGGCACCTAAGTTACGGCCCTTTTCCTGCAATGACGATTGCAAATCGCCCACCACCTGCTTGGCGCTGCGGCCCGGCGGCTTCTGGGCAGCGAGTTGGTCGCGCAGCCCGCGCACGGTATTGTGCGTGGCCAGGACTTCTTGGAACTGACGGTTCACGATCTCCGACAAGGGCGAGGAGAGATCGGTCGCAATCGCTTTTTTGTAATCGGCCACCGCCGTGTCTTCCCCGCGTTCACACTCGGCGAGGATGGCATGATTGTCGTTGCCAGTGAGCACGGTTTTTAAGTTGATCCAACCACGATGCAGGGCTGATTTGACCGTCGAGGTTTCCGAAGGGGCGGGTTCGCCGAGGCCGATCAGTTCATTCTGCAATTCGCCCGCAAACTTTGAGCGCTGCAAAGAACTGGAAAAGAGGAAACCTTTCAGGTCCTCGTCGTCGGTGATAGCCTCGGCAGCGAGGCGGAAACCCTCCTGACCGTCCTTGCACGTTTCGATCAATTTGTTGAGGGTCGAGATTGTGTCAGAGAAAGAGTTGCTCATACTTGCTGGATGATTCGCAACCGCTTGGCCAAATGCGTCCCCCAAAGTTTCCGCTCTCTCAAATGAGCTTCAAAGCCATTTGTTTCGACGCGGCGGGCACGTTGATTTATCTGTCTCGTTCGGTGGGTGAGCATTACCGCGACGTGGCGGCACGCTTCGGCGAGTCGTTGGACGCCGACCACTTAAACCACGCGTTTAAACACGCCTGGTCCGCCGCGCCGGTGCGGCCTGCGGGCGCTGGAGCGCACGAGGACGACGACAAAGGTTGGTGGCGCGCGTTGGTGTTCGCGGTGCTAGACGAGACGCTCGGTCCCGAGCAGAGTAAACGATTCGACCGTATAGCGTATTTCGAGGCGGTTTACACGCATTTCAGCCTGCCTGGCGTCTGGCAAGCATTCGACGACGCGCGTCCAGCCCTGGCAGCGTTATGCGACCGCGGCTTTGCACTGGCGCTCATTTCCAATTTCGACCGTCGGCTTTACCCGATTCTGGAAGGCTTGGGCCTGCGAGAGTTTTTCGATGCGGTGGTGATATCCAGTGAGGTCGGCGCGGACAAGCCCGATCCTGCGATCTTCCAGACCGCGCTGAAAAAGCTCGGCGTCGCGGCGCATGAAGCGATGCACGTCGGCGACGATCCCAAGAAAGACTGGGGCGCGGAGGCCGTGGGCCTAAAAGTATTCCGGCTGGAACGCCCGCAACGGGGGTTAGATCAACTCGTGAAAAATCTGGACGCGGACGCTCCGGCGTAAGAAGAAACTTGCGCGCCGGGCGGCCCGGCGGTACATATTCCGTCCGTCCACACACGGGCTGGTAGCTCAATGGTTAGAGCAGTTGACTTTTAATCAATTGGTTCTGGGTTCGAGTCCCAGCCGGCCCAATCTTACGGTCTAGTGAACACTCCGGTTCCCGACCGAAGCTGTACTTCTGCCAGCCGTGGAAAGGGAGCGCACGCAAAGCGCAACTGGCACCACCAGTCTCGGCAACCGGGACCGTCGCCTTACGAACTCAAACCGAGCTGGCGAAACGTCTCGTCCACATGGCGCAAGTGCGGTTCCAGCGAACACAACGCGTCGATCTCATCGCCGTTCAAAACCGCTGAAACCGCTGGTTCGGCCCGCAGGTTGTCCGCGAGCGGCTTTTCCCCGCGCCAAGTCGCCATCGCTGCGCGCTGCACGGCCTCATAAGCCGTTTTGCGCTCCAACCCGCGCCGCGTGAGTTCCAGCAAGATCGACTGGCTGTGGTACAAACCCTTCGTCAGTTGCAGGTTCCGCAGCATGTGCTCGGGATAAACGATCAACCCCTTAACGAGGTCGCGCAGCTTCACCAGCATGTAATCGAGCAGCGTGCAGGAGTCCGGCAAAATGATCCGCTCGACACTCGAATGGCTGATGTCGCGCTCGTGCCAGAGTGCCACATTCTCGAGCGCTGCCACCGCGTTGCCGCGCAGCACGCGGGCCAGCCCGCTCAACCGCTCGCCCGTGATAGGGTTGCGCTTGTGCGGCATGGCGCTGCTGCCCTTCTGGCCCTCGCCAAAGAATTCCTCGACCTCCAACACCTCCGTGCGCTGCAAATGACGGAACTCGGTCGCCCAGCGGTCGATGCTGGAAGCGATCAACGCGAGCGTGGTCGAAAATTCCGCGTGCCGGTCGCGCTGCACAACCTGGGTGCTCAGAATGGCCGGTTTCAGGCCCAGGCGTTCGCACACCTGCCGTTCGACGCGCGGGTCAAGGTGGGCGTGGGTGCCGACCGCCCCGCTGAGTTTGCCGACCCGTATGCGCTCGCGCGTCTGGCGCAAGCGTTCCTCAGCGCGCCCGAACTCGTCGTACATCAGGGCAAGTTTCAGCCCAAAGGTCACCGGTTCGGCGTGGATGCCGTGGCTGCGCCCAATCATGGGTGTGTCTTTGAACGCCACGGCGCGCTCGGCGACCACTTTCCGCAACGCCACCAACTCTTCCAGCAGCAGGTCGCACGAAGTCATCATCTGCACCGCCAGCGTCGTATCCAACACGTCGGATGAGGTCAGCCCCTGATGAATCCACCGCGCCGCCGGGCCGACGTAGGAGGCCACGTTCTCCAAGAACGCAATCACGTCGTGTTGCGTACGCCGTTCGATTTCCTCGACTTCGGTAATGTTGAAGCGCGCCTTGGCACGGATCGTCTCGGCATCTTCTTGAGGAATTTGGCCGATATCGGCCAGTGCTTCACAGGCGAGCACCTCGATTTCGAGCCAGATGGCAAGTTTCCGTTCCTCAGACCAAAGTTGCCGCATCTGCGGACGTGAGTAGCGCAAAATCATGGGACCGTGAGCAAAAACTGCTGCGCCCAAAAAAGCAATCGCCAGTTGAGACCGTCCGTCGCACGGAGGTATCAACTGGCGTAAAAGGTATTGTCGCGGTGCTTAACGGGTCACTTGCGCACGGGCCGCATGGCCGTTGTGCTGCATCATCACTTGGCCGCTGGCGAGGAGGTCAACGACGGTGGCAACGGTTTCGCGACTGTTCTTGGAGCAAGAAGAAACGGCGGCGATCAAATCACCGAGGTTCATGGTCTGGTGGTGGAGCTTGCGGTCGGTCTTTTTCATGGAAAGTAGGCGTTCGGTGTGATGGACACGTTTTGTGTTGCGCCGTTCAATAGCACGGGGGATGCCAACCACCATGCCAGCGCAAATTACCGAGGAGAAGTTCCTGAAACGACCGTTTGCCAACAGGGCGGAGCAAGTTACGCAATGTGACAAAAGTGTCAGCAGCGTGACATATCACGCGTCAAGCTGACACTTCGGCACTCAATGCCCACCAGCGACCCCGCCACCGCCACCCGAGATTCCGCCGCCGTTGCCAGAGGTTCCCACCGCCGGGATGATACTGTTCGGCGCGGCTGCCGCCGGATTTTCGACACCCGGCCCGGCAGCCCCGGCCGAAGGATCATCGGTTGTACATCCGGCGAGCGTGGTGATGACAACCGCGCCGATGGCAGCCAAGCACAAGGAGCGGGAAAATGGGATCAATTTCATAACGCTGTTTCGAGCGCGGGGGAGGTGTCGCTTGTACCGGACATTCCGTTTGGAATGGTGAAGCATGGGCAAATCCAGAGGTCGCCGAATCGCTGCCTGATCTTCTCTGCCAGTGAATCCGCCGCTTCCGGCCCATACAGCAGTGCGATCATCGTGGACCCCGAGCCGGAAAGCAGCGACCCGGCAACTTCCGGCCGCTCCAACAACCAGCGCTTGATCTCTGCCAAGACGAGGTGCTTCTCGTAAACCGGACGTTCCAAGTCGTTCACCAGCTCGCCCCACGGAAAAACCTGCGGTTGGTACGGCACGCCGGGTATCTCTCGCGACTTGCGCCAACGCCCATAAGCCCAAGGCGTCGGGATTGGAAACCCCGGTTTGAGCAGCAGCAGAGGCAGCCGTGCGTCGAAGTCACAGGGAGTCACCAGTTCGCCGCGTCCCCGGCACACGGCGGCGCTGCGGTACACGAAAAACGGAATATCAGACCCGAGTTCCGCCGCCAGCGCCGCCAGTTCGTCGGTCGTACGGCCCGCTTGGCAAAGATCGTTGAGCGCGAGCATGACAGTGGCGGCATCGCTACTGCCGCCGCCAAGGCCTGCGCCGTGCGGGATGTTTTTAGAGAGGACTATACGCACGCCGGGCATCTGGCCGTCGAAGCGGTCCCGGAACAACGACGCCGCGCGGAACGCGAGATTGCCGTCGTCGGTGGGCAGGGAAGGGTCGCTGCATGTCAGTTCGATGCTGCCGGGGGACAGCGAGGGGTTGCTGACCACTTCGACCTCGTCCGCCAGGCTGAGCGGCACCATCAGGGTTTCGATTTCGTGGAAGCCATCGGCGCGGCGGCCAAGGACGCGCAAAGAAAGGTTGATTTTGGCGGGTGCGAGCCATTTCATAACGAAAGCACCAGACTCTGTGACATCCGACCCGCCAGCAAAAGACAAAATCATCCTCCCCCTGGACGTGCCGGACGCCGAGGCCGCCGTGCGCCTCGTCGGGCAGGTGGCGGGCGTCGTCACGTTTTTTAAGGTGGGACTGGAGCTGTTCACCCGTTGCGGACCATCCGTGATCCAACGGGTGCGCGAAGCGGCGGGTGGAGCGGGGGCTTGCCGAATCTTTCTCGATTTGAAACTGCACGACATCCCGAACACGGTCGCCCGGGCGGTCCGGGCGGCGGCGGCGTGGGACGTGGACCTCTTGACGCTGCACCTCTGCGGGGGCGGGGCAATGCTGCAGGCCGCCGCGCAGGAGGCACCGGACCGCATGACGCTGCTGGGCGTCACCGTGCTGACCAGCAGCAACGAGCAAACGCTGCGCGAAACGGGCGTCACGGATTCGGTGGATGCCCAGGTTCTGCGGCTGGCAGGCCTCGGGGTGGAAAGCGGCCTGCGCGGCGTGGTAGCCAGTCCGCTCGAACTCGCGGCGTTGCGCGGACAGTTCGGGGGCGATCTGCAGATCGTCACGCCGGGGGTACGCCCGGCGGGCGGCAGCGGGGTGGGCGACGACCAGCGCCGGGTTATGACGCCGGGCGAGGCAATTCGTGCCGGGGCCGATTTTCTGGTCATCGGCAGGCCGATTTACGAACAGACCGACCCCCGCGCTGCCGCGCTGCAAATTGCCGAGGAGATGACGGCGGCGCTGCCCGGCGGGGTATGAGCGCAAGCGCCGAGCCGCCGTTCGACCGCCTGGAGGTTCTGGATGATCAGCCTGCGCACGGCGCGGCGTTCAATATGGCGCTGGACGAGGTGCTGCTGCGCGAGATGGTATTGCCACTGCTGCGCATTTACCGTTGGGAACGCCCGGCGGTGTCCTTTGGTTACTTCACTCCGTGGCACCCGGTTTTCAGCCGTTTTCCGGGGCGCGACCTAGTCCGGCGCTGGACGGGCGGGGGAGTGGTCGAACACGGAGATGACGTGACCTTCTCGCTGCTGGTACCCCGCAACCATTGGCTGAGCAACGGGCGCGCGGGAGAGTCGTACCGGGTGATCCATGCTGCGTTGCGGACGGCGCTGATGCGCCTCGGATGGACCACAGAGTTGTTGGCGGACGACACCATTGCCCAAATTCGAGACACGGCGGCGAATCCTTGCTTTATCCATCCGGTACAGGACGATCTGCTCTCGGACGGACAAAAGATCAGCGGTGGCGCGCAGCGGCGGACCCGCGATGGCCTGCTGCATCAGGGGAGCGTACTCCCGCCCGCAGGCACGCGATTGGACGCCGCAGCGTTGACGGACGCTTTGCCTGCCGCCCTCGCGCGCAAATTAATGCCGCGGCGATTGACTCCCAGCACACAGGCAGCGGCGCAAATCCTGGCCGATGAGAAATACGCTGCCGCCGGGTGGGCGGGCCGGGTCTGAAACGCAGTTGCGGACACGAATTTCTCCGGTTGTAACCACGGCGCTCCGTCACCCTGTGCCCGCCCGAGGTGGCGACAACATCCTGCGGCAGTCGCAAGCCACGCAACGTGCCGAGCATCAGCGTGCCAGCGGCAACACCCGGCGCACGTTGGTGCGCGGAGTCATCACGAAGACCGCCGGGGCGGGCCGGTAACTGAGCACGTCCAAACACCTAAACCGATAAACCGCGAGGTACACGGCCTCGGGCGTGAGGTTAAGCGCCCGGGCTAAGGCAGGCAGGTCGGTGCGCCCGTTGATCAAGCGCAGGAGCGCGCGTTCGTCCTCGGCTAACTCCAACCTGCGCGCGATGGCCTCGCCGTCGGCCTGGAACCATGGCGTGCCGACGGTACCCTCGTGGCGGAGGGTGGTCGCAATGTCTTCTGTGCGCAGGAGACGGGTCGTTTCGAGCAGCCAGTGGTCCATTGGCGAGGCGATCGGTTCGAGACGCATCGCATACTGTGGTAGGGCCACCAGCGACTGGAATTCGAACCGCAAGTGAGGCTTGGTATGCAGGGACCACAACCGGGCGAATTGCCGCTGCCCGAAGCGGTGTAAAAGGGCGACCGCCGAAGATTTCGACAACAAACCGCGCGTGCCGAGGTTCAGCAGGAACGGCGTGCCGTTGGCCCTTTGTTCGGTCACGGATTCTTCCAGCGTCGCGGGGCTGACCTTGGCGGGCAGCGCGTCCGCCGCCCGGGCCGCGTAGGTATCGGCGTCGTGCGTGCTTACGACCACGAGCCGACCATCGTCGAAAATCATCTCCGTCGACCCGGCTTCATCGGGTCTGAGCCGCAGCACGCCGCTGTGGCCTGCGTCCGCCACGGTCCGCAGCACGTTGGCGAGCGAATGCGTCGCGGTGGTGCCCTTCAACAACAACTGCCCGCCGCCGTTGCTGGCGGGGTCGCCGTTCGATGGTTCTTCGGTCGGCTCGCGGTCGACCTGCGTTCGCTCATCGCCGTTCGGCCTGGTCCGGTGCGACGCAAATATGGGTTTGGATGTCGCTTCCGGGACGGCGGCGACAGCGTCCAGGTGCAGGCTCGCCCGGAGGTCCCGCAGATTGGAACTCCTCCGTCCCAGGTTGACAACGGCGTTGACCACTCCCGAGAGTTGTTCCGGCGCGAACGGCTTGGCGAGCAACTCGACCACGTTCGTCGGCAATCCATCAAAGGCTGGAGGACGCACCCCTTGACCTACCATCAGCACGGTGGGCACGCGGGAGGTGCGCGCGTCCGCTTGGAGGCGGCGACACAGCGGCACGTCTTCCAAGCCTGCGATGAGGTAGTCAAGCAGGATCAGTTCGAACCCGTTGACGCACGCCAGGGCGTAGCCCTCGGCCGCCCGGGTCGCCGAGACAACCTCGTAACGACCAGGCTGCGCGTGCAGAATGCTCGTCGCAATCCTGCGGAGCATTGCGCTGTCGTCGATCAGGAGAATTTTACGGCCCATGGCTTCGCGCGCGAACCGGATGGAAGGAAGATCCCACCCGGAGAAAAACGCGCTGAACCATGCATGAACAGCTTGTATGCCATCGCTCCACGCCCTTCATCCGCGAGCGTCCAGTTAGAAAAAATCGGAGAATCACCCCAGACGCCCGCTCTCTGTAATTTTCTCCTGTCCGACCGGTGAGCGCGAGAAACCAACCGGAAATAAAATTTTGAGACCGCAAAATTCTCGAAACCGAAAAATCATTTTTGCGAAACGTTGGTGGCAGCTTTGCCGCATTTTCCGGGCTAGACCTGGGCTCGTTCCAGCAAAGATTTCAGTACTGTTTCCGCTTCAAAGTATTCTCTGGCGAGGTCGGACGCTGCCGCGCAATGGGCGGCGTAATCTGCGTTGATGGCGGCCACGGCATCCTTCACCTCCGCCAGCGACTCGAACGCCAACAACCCCCTGCCACCGCCGTAAAAGCGCGTGAAACCGGTCTGCTGAGTGATCACCGGACGGCCCGCCGCCAGGTAGCACGCGCTGCGGTCGCTGAACCACCCTGTGTTCAGGCGCACGTACTGGTCCTTGGCGACCGTGAATTCACCCTTGGAACGATGGATGTAATCGACGTATTGCCGGTGATCGACGCTGATTTCGTCCGGTGAAACAATCTGCCAGCCGTCCCCACGGAAGGCGTCGCCTAACGCTTGGTCCTTGAAGCTGGTCGCCAACTCGAAATCCTCGCCGCTTTCGCGCGGTGCGGACCGAAAACGCTCGAACTCGGGCAGTTTGCTCCACACGTAGGTCTCGCCGCGCCACGCGATGTCCTTCTTGCCGCCGGTGGCCAGATTGGCGATGGACGTGAACCGGCTCCCCGCAACTTTGTCGGTACGCCAGAAGTCCGTCACGATGGGTTGGCGCGTCGGCAACCATTTTACTCCGTGCAATGGCACCGGAAACTCTGGTCGCCCGACGTTCTCGCCGAACGTGAACCGCGCACAGTGGCGCTGCAAAAATTCGAGGGTGGGGGTGTTGCCCTGGTCCACCTTGATCTGCTCGACCGCCGGGTCGCTTTCGACGTAGATGATGCGCTCGCTGCGTAGAAGATCGTCGTTTAATTCGTGCGAGCCACAGATGTTCAGCAGCGCGTCAGCGTCACGGTAGAGGTCGTTGAGAAAACCGCGCGACAGACCGGCGGTTTCCTCCGGTGTCTTGTAGCGCGGGCTGAAAGCCCAGCGACCCTCGAAGCCAAATTCCGTCGCGAGTTTATCCAAGGTGTAAGCCGCGTAGGAGTAGTCCTCGGTCGGCGTCTGCAGAACGGGATCGTAGGGGATGCGGGAGGTGTCCTCGATGTAATAAACCTCGTGTCCGAGCCGCTGGAGTCCGATGATGTAATGGATGTGCTGCCAGACAACGCCCGCGATGGGGCAATTGGCCATGAATCCGAGGACGGCGATCTTTTTACGTTTCATGCAGAAAAATACGAAATTAACTCAGCGCGTGGTTTTTAGCGCACCGCCATAGTTGCCC
>CAXTBX010000093.1:0-19406 GCA_964242205.1 uncultured Chthoniobacterales bacterium | reverse complement strand
AAAAACGTCAGGATCATGTGAATAAATAGGGTGCTTTGCCTCTGAAAACCCTGACGCTGCGGGGCCGCTTGCTAGCCACCAGTTTTACCGGGAGAAACGTCAGAATTGCCCGCCAAAAAAGCTTCCTAAGAACTAAGAACAACCAAGAGCCATAAAGAACAATGAAGACTTTGGACGCCAAATAGGAAAGGCTCAAGCAGAAGCGCAACTCGCCAAGGCTTCAGGCTCACTACAGAAATGCCGACGCCATCACCCCATCTCGACTTCGGATCATTCGAGAGCCGTCTGGCACACAACCGACTGGCGATCCCGCAAAGTCGGCCGAGACACCCGGCAACAGCCATGCAATCACCCCTTGTATACAACCGAAAAACCTCGCCGTAGCGGGGCTTTCAACAATTGGACACGAGAGGTAATCTCGCCCTTGCACACAAGAGCGATTTTGGCTTGCGGACCGGTCGGATTCTCGAATTTCGCTACGTTGGCCCAGTTTCATCTCCGATTTCACGCGAGGCATCGCCAGTTGTATACAGGGCCCATCCTAGCCAACTTCTACACCGCAAGGTTCCTGGTTCCATTGCTCTCTAAATCGTGGCAAAATGATACGAGAGCACCGGGAGATGGATATATCTCCCATTTCAGGGTTTTCAATGATGCCAATCAGCATCCGCTAACAAAATTTCGTCAATTGGCACGAGCACAACCATGACTTGGGATGAACTGAATGACCTACTGACAAAGTTGGGCCGGGAATACGACCTCAAAGTTCGCCGTGTGGAGGCATCGGTCGGACCGGAAACCATTGCGTTGCACATTGTTCCGGCAGCGTGGTTCGTTGCGATGAAGTTCACGGGTGCCTTGAACATCGGCGTGTACGAAGGCGACGAGCACCGTCTCGTGGGCACCGAGCAGATCCCGCTGGCCGAATTGACACCGGAGTTCGTCCGCGAGCGGGTGGAAGCCGCCTGTGGCGAGCGCGTCAGGCAAATGCTCGACCCGGAAATCGTGCGCGAGGTCATGCAGACCATTGGAGAGCAGCGCCGCCGGGACGCGGACCCTGAACGATTCCGGGACGTGGACCAAGGGCAGCCGTGAAAAAGGGTTGTCGCCCCCAAAGTTTCCGGCGTTGTGTGCAAGCATGAAAACGCGCCGGGGCGATCTATTGCGACTCGCCGGCGAGGGGGCATTCGACGTAATTGCGCACGGCTGCAATTGTTTCTGCACGATGGGAGCTGGCATCGCCAAAGGCGTTGCCGCCCAGTTCCCGGCAGCCCTGGAGGCAGACCGCCAAACCCCAAAGGGTGACCGCACGAAACTCGGCACCTGCTCTTTTGCGGAGGTCGAGACCGCGCACGGCAAACTCACGGTCGTCAACGCCTACACGCAGTTCCACTACCGGGGCCGCGGCGACAAGGCCGACTACGAGGCGATCCGCTCCTGCACGCGCTGGTTGGCCCAGCGTTATTCACATGCCAGGATTGGTCTGCCCAAGATCGGCTCGGGCCTCGCCGGCGGCGACTGGCCGCGGATCGAGTGCATCATCGGCGAGGAATTGGGAGACACCGATGTGACGATTATGGAGTACCAGCGCTAAAAAGCGTGCGGACAGCCCCCGCGTGGCTGCCAATCGTATCGTCTGGATGAGCCGAGCCTCAACGACCCCGAACATCCGCGTGGGCACCGCTTCCTGGAGCGAACCGGAGTTCGTCCGTGCAGGTTGGTATCCACCGGGCTTGACCGCCGGACGACGCTTGGCTTTCTACGCCGAACGCTTCGACATGGTCGAACTCAACAGCTCATTCTACGCCATTCCCTCTGCATGGATGTGCGAGCGCTGGGTGCACGAAACCCCGCCGGGTTTTCTCTTCGACGTGAAATGCCATCGTCTGCTCAGCCGCCACGCGACGAAGGCCGACGCGCTGCCGGCGGACCTGCGTGAGGCGGCCGAGGTGACGGATCGAGGCAACGTGATCCTTACGCCCGCTCTGGAGGAGGAAGTCGCGGGCCGCTTCCTGCAGGAAATCGCGCCCTTGGAAGAAGCGGGCAAGCTCGGGGCCTTGCTCTTGCAGATGACCCCGGGCTTCGCGCCGCGCGTTGCTGATCTCACCGCTCTTGAGCCGCTCTTGCAGCAATTGCGCGGCGACGGCGGGCACCCGCGTCAGGTCGTGCTCGAACTGCGCCACCACGACTGGCTTGGAACCCGGCACCGCGAGCAGACCACGGCTTTTTTGCACGAGCAGGGAGTGACGCTTGCCAGCATCGACGGCCCGCCCGCCGACGCTAAACACTTCACCATCATGCCCGCGGGGGACGAGATCACCGACGGGCGGCTGGCCTACCTGCGCCTCCACGGCCGCGACGCCCAAGCGTACCTTACCGGCAAGACGGTGGCGGAGCGCTTCCACTACGACTACAGCGACCGGGAACTCGACGAGGTGTTTGGCCGCGCCCAGGACCTCTCGCGCCAAGCCGACGCCGTGCATGTTGTGTTCAACAACAACGCCCGCGACTTTGCCCCCGTAGCCGCCGAGAAGCTGCGCCGCAAGCTCGGACAAGTGGCCGCCGCGCGGCGGCTGCCCACGCGTCCAAAGCAAGGCACGCTCTTTTGAGAAAAGAAGGACGGCGGTAGTTTTCCGCTCGCCGTTCCTGCCGTGGATATAAATTTCTCAGGGATGCTCGCCAGCGGATCGGAGTGGAGGTTCGCAGAAGCGGGTAGTCAGGTCTGCTGTCGCCAGTGGGAAAGTGGACCGATGAAACCGGCCTTCGGGGGATCATCCAGGATGGCGATGTATTCCAGCGCGTGGCCGTCCGGGTCCTCGAAGTAAAGCTGTGCCGAGGGCATCCAACCGATGACTGATGGCTCCGCCGTTTGCTCACCCAGAAAGTTGGTGGTGCCAATCCCTCGCGCGTTGAGCGAGCGGCCCAGCGCCAGCAATTCCGGCAGGGACACGGCAAACGCGAGGTGCCGCTTGCCCGGCAGCCGACCATACGCCGTATCCGGCCCCCAAAGGCCCAGCATGGATCGCTCTTTGGAACCGACCCAGAGAAACACAATATCCCGGCCCGGGTCCCGGTACGCGAAATCCAGCCCGATGACCTCGCAGTAAAAATCCGTTGCCCGCTCGGTGCTTCGGACCGGCAGATGCGTCTCATAGAGGTGCATGACGATTAGGCTGGGGCGACGTAGCGGGCGGGATTCCGATTGAACTTGGCCGACGCACCGAGCGGGATGCTCAGGCTCTTCCACGCAGGGCCAGCGTAATGCTTGGCGACATAGACGATTTGACCCACGTGGTAAGCATAATGCGTCAATTGCCGGTTGACCGCTTGCAGGACGCTCAGGGGCTCTCCTCGAATCTTCACGGTCCGTTCGACATCCGCGTCGCTCAACTGTCCGAGCGACCCAAAGAGCGTGGTCCAGCCTAGTTCCCACTGGATAGTCAGACTTTCACGCGTATCTGGATCGAGGATAGAAAACTCCGTGTCGCGGTCGCGCCCCGGCTTTTCGCCGTCAGAAGTTAAAAAGTCCGTCCAACGGGAAAGCAGATTTCCTCCGACGTGTTTCACGATGACGGCGACGCTGTTGTCGCCATCCGCTGGAAAGGCGAAAAAATGGTCGTCATTCACCTGCGACATTGCCCCGTCGGCAAGTTCTTTAAGACGCTTAAATTCGCGTACAACCAAATGAATGTAGTTCTCTTTGGACATAAATTTGAATGGCCTGACGAACGCAAGGCTCAGCGACGGAGGCTGGCCAAGTCAACGCCGGAACTCGGAATAGACCCAGAGCACCGGTGCCTTTTCGCTGGAGCGCATCGTTGTCAGGCGTCGCCGCTACCGGGTTGGATCTCGGTGGGCAGCGGGTCTTGAGACAATAATTTGGCGAGCTGTTGCGCTCCATCCGGCGAGAAGCACCGCTTTTGATTGGCAATGGCCATGGCGGAGGCTTTGGCCGCACGCTCGAACATCGCCTCTTCGCAGTGGCGCACGGCGGCGCTGGTGTCGGTGGTCTGCGTGACGGCGAGCGCGAGTTCCAGCGCGTCGAGCATGGCGAAGTTCACGCCGACGCCGGCAAACGTGGACATCAGGTGCGCCGCGTCGCCGATGAGCGTCACGCCCGGTCGGTGTTCCCAGCGATGCTCGGTCGGCAGCATGTTGATCTGAATCAGCGTGAGCGGTTCGTCGCAGTGCCGGATGATCGCGGTCAGTGCCGGGTCCCAGTCGGCAAACTGACTCAGCACCGCGGCGCGCATTTGGGCGGGTTGGTTGAAGGAGAAGCCGGAGGCGGCCAACCAATCCACCGGCACTTGCAGGCCGACGTAGCCGCCGACCGTTCCATTGCCCAGCAAGCCGGTGAGGATGCCTTTGCCGTCACTCAGCGCAAACAGGCGGCCTGGACCCACGAGTTGGGCGATCTCCGGCTGCCTTTGCGCGGCTTGTGCGATGTCGGTGCCAACGAAGCTCAGGCCCGTGTAAGTCGGTTGGGCGTCCGAAAGAAGGGGTCGCACGCGCGAACGTCCGCCGTCCGCCCCGACCACCAGATCCGCCTCGCCCGTTTGGCCGTTCTTGAAATGCAACCGGTATCGGCCATCCGCGAGCGGCGCGAGGTGAGCAAGCTGGTGATCCCAGTGGACGGTTTCAGGATGAACCGAATCCAACAACACATCGCGCAAAGCGGTGCGGTCCACTTCCGGGCGCGGCATCTGGCCCGGCTTGGCGTGCCAGTTCAGGATCATCTTGCCGTGCTTGTCCAGAATCCGAAACGCCTGACTTTCCGGGCGGGCGATCTTCAGAAATTCCGCTTCCAACCCGGCCTCGCGCATCGCGCGTTGCCCCGAATCGACGTGCAGGTCGAGCGACCCACCCTGACCACGAGCGTGCCGCGAGGCTTCCCGCTCATAGACCGTTGCGCCAATCCCGTGAATTTGAAGCAGCCGAGCGAGCGTCAGACCGCCGGGGCCAGCACCGACGATAGCGACGTGTTGAGCCGAGTGATTGGGCATACGGACGCCATTGGACCACAGGGAAGCGCAGCCGTCGAAAAATTATGGCGGCTGGCGGGGCACGCACACACAAAAATTCTCGTCGCTCCGCACGAGGCGACTGCGCGGGCGAGAGGTGGGTAACCCAGAGGATATTAACGTCGCGGCCGTCAACCTCCGAACAGATCCAACTGTGCATTGCCAGCGCGGCGAAAATCCTTGGTGGAGAGTTCCGGGCCAGATGTCGGGAGCCCTACCCGCCTGGCGCTCATCTGCATGAGCGACCAGACCCCTTCGGCGTAACGGCCCTGGCCGCGCATCCGCGAACCGAATTCCTTGTCGTTGAGCTGGCCGCCGCGCATTTCCCGGATGGAGCCAAGCACCTTTTCCTTTTTGAGCGGATAGTGTTTTTCCAGCCAGTCCTCGAAGAGGCTGCTCACCCCGTAGGGCAGCCGCAGCATGGTCCAACCCACGTAACTGGCACCCGCCTCGGCCGCCGCCGCCAGGATGGCTGGCCCTTCGTGGTCGGTGAGTCCCGGGATGATCGGTGCCATGAGCACACCTACCGGCACGCCAGCCTCGGCCAGTTCGCGCACCGCCGCCAGTCGGCGCACGGGAGGGGAAGCCCGCGGCTCCAGGCGCTTTGCCAAGGTGGGGTCCAGCGTCGTGATCGAGACATAGACACCCGCTGCCTGGTGCCGGGCGAGGTCGCCCAAGACATCCTTGTCGCGGGTGACGAGGTGGTTCTTCGTGATGACCATCGCCGGATTGCGAAAATCGGCGAATACTTCCAGGCAGCGGCGGGTGAGCCGGAATTTCCGTTCGGCGGGCTGGTAGCAATCCGTCACGCCGCTTAACGCCACCACGCGCGGCTGCCAACGGGGTTCTCTAAGTTCACGCCGCAGCAATTCGGGTGCGTTCTCCTTGACCATGATCCTGGTCTCGAAGTCCACCCCGGCACTATATCCCAAGAACTCGTGCGTGGGCCGCGCGTAGCAGTAGACGCAGCCATGCTCGCAGCCGCGGTAGGGGTTGAGGGAGGTGTCGAAACCGATGTCCGGGCTATCGTTGCGGGCGAGGATGGATTGTGCCGCGTCCGGAAGGAATTGTGTCAGCGGCCCGGGCAACTCCCCGCCCGCCGCTTCCAGGGCCGCGTCCAAGGCATCACCGTCCGCCTCGTAGCGCAGTTTGGAAAAACGGCCGTCAGGGTTGCTCTGGGCACCTCGGCCTCGAGTGGGAGTGTTCATCGAAGCGTTCTTTGGACTGGCTACGAAGTGAAGATAAACCACCTTGCATGTTTTGTCTTACTTGTGTTACAAATAAGACATGGAACAACCCGTCGCCCCCACGATCACCGTCCGGCCATCCAAGGAACTTCGGCCATTTCTGCTCAAGCTCGCCAAGGACCTCGACAAGAGCGAAGGCCAAATCCTTCTGGAAAGCGCCGCGGCCATCTTGGCCATGATCGAGAGCGGCGAGGACCATGTACCGGCGATGGTGCGCGCGATCCGCGTGCTGCGCGAGCACAACGCCACTTTCTCGGAGCCAACGCAAGTGATCGGCCGCCAGCTTTTGCGCGACAAACGCGAGGTCAGTTTGTATTCGGAAATCAGCGCGGGCCATCCCTCAGCGGTGTGCGCCGATGCCCCGGTGGATAAAATTCGGTTGCCTGCCGACCTCGCCGCGCACGCTGATTTTGCCGTCATCGTGCGCGGGGACAGCATGGAGCCGATGGTCAGCGACGGCGACGTGGCGGTGTTCCGTGCCGCGCAAACCGCCGGCAACGGCCAGTTCGTGGCGGCGGTGCTCGATGGACAGATGCTGCTCAAGCGATTTTCCCGCCCGCGCAAAGGCCGCGCTCGATTGGAAAGCCTCAATTCCGCCTACGCGCCGATCCCTTGGAACGAGGACGCCCGCATCCAGGGCGTGTTCGAGGGCCGGTTCAACCCGGCGCACAAAGCCTGAAAGCACGGCCTCTTTTCTAAGACCGCTGACTTTTAAGGCTCTTTGGAACTTGAGGATCAGCCGTCCAGGTGGCCCGGCGCAGCTCCCTCACCCCGTTGCGCCAAAAGCCAGGCGTGTTCGGGCGAGTAGCCAAGCAGTTCGTAGTTGACCGCCAGCAGCAGCGCCGCCAGCTCCTGCGCGGACCGGGACTCGTTGGGCCGCGTGCCATCCAACGCCTCTGACCACGCGGAAAGCGGGTGTTGGGCGATCATGGGCCGGACCTGTTCCAGTGCAGAGTGGTAGTGATCGGACGGCACGGGGCCGAGCAGACACCAGTTCCTGCGGCGAGGCAACCCCGAACCCGGTGGGCGGGGAAAAGCTTTTCCCCTGGCCGGAGCCCAAGGCGTCTCCGGCGCACCCCATTCGACGCGGGGGAAAGCATTCCCCCACTACGCCCCCTTCTCTGAACGGATGCCCGCTCTGAGAGCGGGGAGGTATCCTAACGCCAAAGAAAGCGTCGGAAGAGCAATACATATAAGTATTTATCCGGCAGGCCTTCTCCTCTGAAACCTCCGAATAAAAAAGCAAATATCTGCTTGCTTAACTAATCCAATTGGATTAGTTTGTTTCACAGAGGTTGGCACGACGCCAGCCCTGGAAAAGAAAAAAGCCGAGGGAGGTTCGAGCCTCCCCCGGCCTCTACAAAAAACACGGCCGTCAGCCGCTTAAAACTTCAGACCATGTTCAACGCCAAATTAGCAGGCCACCACGAGATCGACAATCAGCAGCTCCGCGCTCTGGCACCCAGCATCTTCGCGGGGCAGGCCCACGCCAAGGTTTCCGACCGCTATTCCTTTCTGCCGACCTCCGAGGTGGTTGACGGGTTGCGGGCCGAGGGTTGGGCACCCGTCTGGGCGGGCGAGCAGCGCATCCGCCTGTCAGATCGAAAAGGCTTTCAAAAGCACATGCTCCGCCTCGCGCGGGTGGACGACTTGCACCGCACCCAAGCGGAGCGGCCCGAACTCGTTCTGGTCAACAGCCACGACCGTTCGAGCGCCTACCAGCTTCACGCGGGCATCTTCCGGTTCGTGTGTAGCAACGGGATGATCCTCGCGGGTTCGGTTTTCGCCCGCATCAGCATCATGCACGTCCACTTCGACCCGGCCAAGATCATCGCGGCGAGCTTTAATCTTGTGCGCGAGATGCCCGCCATCGCCGACCTCCTGGAAGGCTACAAGGACCGGCAGTTGAGCACCGTGGAACGCCGCGCTTTCGGCGAAGCCGCCCTCGTCCTCAAGTATGGCAGCTTGGAGAAGGCACCGATCGGAGCGGAGAAGATTCTGGCGCACCGCCGCAGCGAGGACGCCCGGCCCACGCTGTGGAATGCGCTCAACACCGTGCAGGAAAACATGATGGACGGCGGGCAGAAAGACTACGGACGCCGCCGCCCGGAGAACCGCCGCTTCTTCGGCAAAACCCGTCCGGTGAAGGGGCTAGATGAGAACGTGCGGCTTAACAAGGCTCTCTGGCACTTGGCCGAAGCCCTCCGTACGAGCGAGCCGCTGACTGCTGACCACATGCGCGACCACGCGGAGATTTCCGGGGTGAACTGAAGGCTAAGGAAAATCTCTGGACGCGACCAGGGGAGGTTCAATCCCTCCCTTCGGACTTTGTCCAACGACCGAGCCACCGATGAAAACCTCTCAGGACGAAACCGACTTGTTCCCCGCCTTCGCGGCAGTCGAGGCCGAGGAAAGCCAGCAACGACGCCTCGCCGAGCGCGAACGCCGCATCCAGGAGCATCGAATCAGCATGGCCGTTTGCTGGCCGGAGTGGACTGGCCCGGTGGCCGGTGGTCCCGGGGCGAGCGCCTTTTGTGAATTTGGCGACCTTGATGCTTTCAGTCTCACGCACGGCGAGCGGCGGTACCACTACATGGCTCCCTGCCGGATCGAAAGCGTGAGCCCGGACGGATTGACGATCATCGCCGTCGTGGAATACGACCGCCCCTGCCCGTGCGCCGACCTTTACAACGGCGAGCGCCTGCGCCTGGACATCACCGAGGTCTGGCCCCCGGTCTGGCTGCTGAGCGCGCAACGGCGCGGACAACCGAAGCGCTCGACCACCGCAACCCCCATCCCTGCCCGCATGCACGAGGAGGAGGCCGCGTGAAACGCTCTGCCCGCGGCATCGCCGATGCCAACCCCGGACAGATGGTCTTTACCTACCGCCGCTCCCTCTGCGTACGGCTGGCGTCGGGGGAGCTGCGCGACGTGTCGGCCAACGCCAGGGGAGCAGGTTACCGCTGGCCCCTGGCGGTTACCCGAGCTTTGTGGGACGACGTGGAAGCCGTTCCGCCCGCGCACCGCCAGACGCAGACGGCCAAGGCTCGCTGGCAGCATCTTTTCGTCCTGACGGCTGCCGCCGCCGCCCAGGTGAAGCGGGAGGGCAAGTCGGCGGCGGAGATCAACGTCGTCCTGCGTACCACCGACGCGCCCGAGCGCAGCCGCGAGCACATCAAGACGTTGGTCCTGCGGTGGGAACGCGAGGACGTGGATGGTGTCGTCAGAGAAACCTTCACCCTCGGACACAAAGGCGAATGAGTGATGGTCCCGGCTTGCCTTTGGCGTCGCAAAATGCTGGCGGAGCGGCGGGGGGAAGATGCTATCTTGCCCGCCGATTTCCTGTTCGCCCGTCCGATGAGCCACCCCCACCCTGCGCCCGAGCCCGAAGACCGTGCCGGTCAAGAACCGGCCGCGCCGGCGTCTCCCGCGCCGGACGAGGGCTTGACGGTGCATCCCTTGGTCGCGCGGCTGGTAGAATGGCGCAACGCCAAGGGCTGGACCCAGGAACGGACGGCCGAGCACCTGGGAATTCCGCTCAACACGTTGCGCGGCTACGAGTGCGGCAACCGCAATCCCGGCGGGGCCAACACGGAAAAGATATTGACCCTCGTGGGTTTGCCCAAGCGCAGGCGGACCTGACGCTGCGCAGTCAGCTCGCCCGTCACTCCAGCGGTGAAATATTCCATAAGTTTAGAGGAACTTTGGTGTGCGAAGGCAGTTTAGCGGCTAAACTGGGTGCGACCGACTCGATCTCCGACCGCAAAAGAAAAATGTTTAAGCCCGGCTTAAATCCTGCAAAGGTAGGCTTCCAGATGAGGTTAAAGCGCAAGATGACCGAGGCGGAGTTTGCCAGCGCCATCCAGTACATGCGTCCGCCCCCGGCCCGGGTGCTCGAAATCGCCCACGCCGACCTCGTGCGCGGGGTCAAGCAAGCGGACATTGCCAAGGAGTACCACATTACCAAGGGCTCCGTCTCCCAAGCGTCCAAGCGGGTGTGGCTGGGCTTTTTGCGCAGCAAAGGCTACCGGGAAGTGTCGGTCGTGCTGCCGGATGCGCGCGCCTTCATCGCCGAGGACTGGGGCAAGGAAGCGGTGGACGAGATCAACCGCAAGCTTTGAGGAAAATCTGCTTTTTATGAAGTCCCTCGTCATCGCCAACCAGAAAGGTGGGGTCGGCAAGACCGCGCTCGTCGCCCACTTGGCGTTCGACTTCGCCGAGCGCGGCTTGCGGGTTCTCGTCGTGGACCTGGACACCCAGGGCAACGCGAGTTTTACCTTGAGAAACCACCACATCCTGGGCGAGGCGTCCGCGCTCTTCGGCGAAAAGCCTCCCAAGGTGGCCGGCAAACCAGGCATCAACCTTTTTCGCGCCGACGCGCCCCTGGCCAACTTGGAATCCAAGAACCTCCAGGAATCGGCGTCGCGCCTGCGCAACAATTTCCGGGCGCTGGCGAAGGAATTTGACGTGTGCGTGATCGACACCGCCCCGGCCTTGGGCGTGCGGCTCGTCGCGGCCCTCGTGTCGGCCGATTTCGTGCTCTCACCCATCGAGCTGGAAGCCTATTCCCTGCAAGGTATCCGCATGATGGTGTCCACGATCCAGAACGTGCGCAAAGGCAACCCGGCACTCAAGTTTCTTGGAATCCTGCCGAGCAAGGTGGACAGCCGCAACCCCCGCCACCAGGCGCACTTGGAGGAACTTCAGGCCACGTACAAGAGCCTCCTTTTGCCGACCCCCATCGGCCTGCGCAGCAGCGTGGCCGATGCGCTGGCACTCGGGGAGCCTGTCTGGACGATCCGCAAGACCGCCGCCCGTAAGGCGGTCCGCGAAATGCGCGAGGTGGCCGCGCACCTGCACGACGCCATGAAACTTAACGGAACCACGCCCCATCCTTAAACTATGAGCAAAGCCTCTTCGCGTTCCTCCGCTACTTCCACGCTCGGCCTGGACGGGCTGGGCGACCTCTCGGCGCTTTTAGAAACGCCGGTGGCCAGCGGGCGTCCCCTGGAAATCCCGTTGGAGGAAATCGCCGAGGACCCCAACCAGCCGCGCGTCGAGTTCGACGAGGAAAGCTTGAATGAACTGGCGGATTCCATCCGTGCGCGCGGCGTGAAAACGCCCATCTCGGTCCGGCCGCAGAAAAAAGGCCGCGGCTACATGATCAACCACGGCGCACGCCGCTTCCGCGCTTCACGCCTGGCGGGTCTGGCAACGATCCCGGCCTACGTGGACGACGATTATAACGATGAAGACCAGATCATCGAGAACATCCACCGCGACGCGCTCCGACCGCGGGAGATCGCGGACTACATCGGACGCAAGCTGGCGCAGGGCAAACAGCAGAAGGACATCGCCAAGAGCCTTGGCAAGTCGAAGGGGTGGGTTTCGCAGCACGCGGTCCTGCTCGATTTACCCGAGCCGATTGCCGCCGCGTTCAACGAGGGCCGGGCGACCGACGTGACGGCCATTTACGAGTTGGTCAACTGCCACAAGGAAGACCCCGAGGGCACGGTGTCATGGATGGCGGCGCAGGAAATCTCGCGCGGCACCGTCAAGAAGCTCAAGGAATACCTCGCCACCCGGGAGAAGACGCGCGGTGTGCCGCCCAAGTTCGGCAAGGTCGATGGACATCACCCCGATCCCGACAAAGCGGCTCCGGCCGGCACCCTGCGCAAGCCGATCATCGGCGTGGAGTGCGATCAAAAGAAAGGCACTCTACTCTACACCAAACGTCCCACGAAGAGCGGTTATGCCTGGGTGCGGCTTCACAACGCCGAAAAAGAGGTGAAAATTGACAAAATTAAGCTGATTTCGCTTTCAAATCCTTGAGCTTGGTGGATGTCGAGGCAAGGTTAGAGCCTTGTCCGTCGGTTCCCACGCTCCATGGCTCTCGAAAGTATCCGTCGCCGCCCGTATCCCGAAGCCGACCGCAACGAGGCTCAGGAAAGGATCGCCCGGGCCATCGAAGACGATGCCGAGCCGTTCTTTGCGCGCTACCACGCCCTCGCCCAATCCTTTGACGGCCGCTACGTCTGTTCCGATCTCTTCAAGGAGACGTTCCCCGAGTTCAGCGCGTCCAACGAAGCGAGGGGGCGCTACAACAATCCGCTGCACAACAGCGCCGCCGTGTTGGCGAGCGAACAGTTCCGCCGCCGGGTGCAGGACGCTTCCCGCCCAGAGCAGGACACGGTGATCTTTCTGACCGGGGTGCCGGGTGCAGGCAAAACCACGGCGATCTTGAGTGAAAGCGACCTGGAGGCGAACGTGCGTATGGTCTACGAAGGACAGCTCGCCCGGCCCGAATCCGTGCTGCCGAAGATCGAGCAGGTGCTCGACGCGGGGCTCCAGCCTGTCATCGTAGCCGTGCATACCCCGGCCGAGGTGGCACTCCTCAATACATTACGCCGTCACGAGCGCCACGGGCGCGGGGCGAGCATTGAGGCGATGGCCTCTATCCAGGGCGAGTTGCCGCAGGGGTTGGCCGCGATCTACGAGCGGTTTGGCGACCGGGTCGAATTTCAGCTTTTCGACCGTCGCGAGGGACTTGGAGCGACGCAGCAAAAAACCGGCTGGGGACAATTAAGTGAGCTACAATCCGAAGGAACCTATGAGCACATCAAAGCCCGGCTCCACGCCGCCCTCGACCAACACGAAGCTGCCGGGCAGTTCCGCGTCGACGCCATCGCCCAGGCCCGCGGGCTCGCGGCCCCTCTCGCCCGCGACCAAGGGCTTGCTGCGCCGGATGGTGGACAACCTCAACACGCACGACCCCGAGGCTCCGAAAGGACGGCTCAAGAACCAGTAGACAGTCCTGAAACCGAAAACGCCGCCCAGGCCGCGAGCGCGCAAGCCCGTGGCATCGAAGCGGAGCAAGCGCGGTTGCGCGACCAATCGGTAGGCGGACGCTACGGAGCCGCGCTCCACACGTACCTCCAAGCAAACACCCAGCGGATCGAACGGATTGAAAACCGTCTGGAGAGCCTCATCGAAAGCCAGCAGACCGCGTTGGGCGAGTTGGAAACGCAACGACCTGGCTTCTTGGCCTCTGCTGGCACCAAGACCGCTTGGAACGCCAGCCGCGAAGCATCGCAGGACCGGCTGCAAATTTTGCAAACCCGCCTGAGCCGCTTGGAGGAACTCCGCGACCAATCCGCCGAGTTGGCCGAGGAAAAGATGCGGGACCGCGAACCGGAACTGGCCAGTGCTTGGGACGCAGTTCGCCGGGAGCAACGTGGTCGGCAGGAAGAGCAACGCCGAGAACGGCAGACGATGCGGCAGAGTGACCGCAGTCAGGATCGTGGCCGCGAACTTGAACGCTGAAACCTTTGGCAAAATAATAAACGAAGCTTTCGCCCTCCCTTTCTGGCGTTAAAGAGTCGGGATTTGCTTTCTTAATTGGTGGGAGCCGGATCGAGATTCATCACCTGAGAAAATCGCTTTCGCCGGTAGGTAGATCGGCTGGAAATCATTTCGCGATGCGGATCATCGCAGGGTCAGCGCATCCCTGGCGATGATTCCCGGCGTTCTCTTTTTACTCCGATGAGCACCGCCGAAGAGACCGTCACCGCCGACCAGCCCACCCGCTTCCCCCACACCCGCGCCGAGGCTCTGCGCGCCTGGGAGGAGTTTCGCCCGCGTGTGGCGCAGTACGCAGACGCGCGCAACGGCGTACGCCCGGGCCACCGCGCAGTGTCGCGCCTGTCGCCCGCCATCCGCCGACGTTTGGTCACCGAATACGAACTGATTTCCTCCACCCTGGACGGACAGCCTTTCTGGCGCGTGGAGAAGTTCGTGCAGGAGATGATGTGGAGGCGCTATTGGAAAAGCTGGCTCGAACTGCGCCCGGCTGTGTGGAGCGACTACCAGGCGGACGTGACACGCCTGCGTGGCGAACTGCGCGGTTACCAAGCCAAGCGCGTCCAGGAAATCGAGGAAGGGCGCAGCGGCGTGGAAATCATGGACTACTTCGCCTGTGAACTGCGCGACACCGGTTACCTGCACAACCACGCGCGAATGTGGTTCGCCGGCTGGTGGATTCACACGGAAAAGTTGCCTTGGCCACTGGGGGCCGACTTTTTCTACCGCCACCTGCTCGACGCGGACCCGGCGGCCAACACGCTTTCCTGGCGCTGGGTGGCGGGCTTGCAGACGGTGGGCAAAACGTACCTGACGCGCCGCTCCAACCTGGAAAAGTACGTGGAACCGGCTTTACTCGCCGCGCATGCGGGCGGCCTGGACCAATTGGAGGACAAGCTCGCACACCCCGTTCGCGTGGAGGATAGCGCCAGCTACCACGTCGAGGTCCCAGCGGACGCCGATGATACCACCCTGCCCGCCGACCTTCCGGCGCGCGTGGGTCTATGGGTGCACGCCGACGACCTCAATCCGGAATCGGCCGCGCCGTTGAGCAGCCACCCCTATCAGAGTATCTTCGCCGGGCTGGATGTGAACGTGCTGCGGGCTGAGGGTTTGAGCCCGCAACGGCAGGAACACCTGCGCGCCGGGTTAGCCGACGCCGCCACCCGCGCGGGCGAGCATTTTCAAGCTCCCGTGCACCGGCAGGAAGACGCGCCACTCCCCGACGCCTTGGTCGCTTGGGCGAAGACGCAGGACTTGCAGGCGGTGGTGGCGTTGCGTCCGGCCGTGGGACCGCTGCACACGCTGGCCTCCACCGTTCGAGAGCGATTGGCTAAGGAGCACATCGCGCTGCATCTAGTCTGGCGGCCGGAAGACGCCCGCACGCTGCCCTTGGCAAAGGCGGGTTACTTTGCCTTCTGGCAGGGAGCGCGCGAACTGCTGCTTGGCCGGGAGGCAGAACCGGCCACCGAGCCCGCCAGGAAATCTCTTCGCAAAGGCAAAGGCAAGCGCGGAGAGAATCGCCGCAAGTAGAGAAATCGCCGGCGGGCAGAGACCCGGATATTCGTTCAATGGGTACGACCGGTTTCCGAGATGAAACTGGCGCATCCACCTTGGCGTCCGAAGATGCTTGGAGCCGCGTACACTACCCGTGGTAGTTTGAACCCGTTTTCATGGACCTTTCCTCCAAGCTCGCCGTCCTCGCCGACGCCGCCAAGTACGATGCCTCGTGTGCGAGCAGCGGCTCAACCAAGCGCCACTCGCGCGACGGCAAAGGGCTGGGCTCCACCACCGGTTCTGGCATTTGCCACAGCTACACGCCCGATGGCCGCTGCGTGTCGCTGCTCAAGATCCTTCTCACCAACTTCTGCATCTACGACTGCCTGTACTGCATCAACCGTAAGTCGAGTGACGTGCGCCGTGCGCGCTTCACGCCCGAGGAGGTGGTGCAGCTCACCCTCGATTTCTACCGGCGCAACTACATCGAGGGTCTGTTCCTCAGCTCGGGCATCATCTGCAACCCCGACTACACGATGGAACAGGTGGTCAAGGTGGCGCGCACACTGCGGGTCGAGCACCATTTTCGCGGCTACATTCACCTCAAGACCATCCCGGAAGCCGCCCCGGAACTCATCGCCGAGGCGGGCCGCTGGGCAGACCGTATCAGCATCAACGTCGAACTGCCGACCGAAGCCGACCTGCAAACCCTCGCGCCCGAGAAGAACATCGGGCGCATCCGCACGTCCATGACCGTGATCCAGCGGAAGATCGAGCAGTCCAAGGCGGAACGGCGCGAAAGCGTCAAAGCCCCGAGCTTCGCGCCCGGTGGCCAGAGCACGCAGATGATCGTCGGGGCCACGCCCACCGCTGACCGCGCGATCTTGGCCCAGGCTTCCACGCTCTACGGCGCGCACCGTCTGCGATGCGTGTACTACTCGGCGTTCAGCCCGATTCCGAGCGCGTCAAGTAAGCTGCCGCTCATCGCCCCGCCGCTCGTGCGCGAGCACCGGCTCTACCAGGCCGATTGGCTCATGCGCTTCTACGGCTTCGACGTGGGCGAGATCACCAGCGAAGCGCAGCCTGATTTGCCGTTGGGCATCGATCCGAAGCTGGCGTGGGCCTTGCGCAACGTGGCGAGCTTCCCCGTGGACCTTAACCGCGCGCCGCGCGAACTGCTGCTGCGCGTCCCCGGCCTTGGCGTGCGCAACGTGGACCGCATCTTGGGCATGCGTCGCTGGCACCGTCTCACACTCGCCGACCTCACGAAGCTGCGCGTGCCCTTGGCCAAGACATTGCCGTTCATCGTCACGGCAGACCATGTGCCCAAGGTCGTGGCGCAGCTTCCAGCGAAGCAGCACCAACTCGACCTTTTCGCCCCGTCGCCGACGTTGTGAACCTAAGCGGCCTGCTTCCGGCAGACGGACAAGTTTTTATCGCGTGGAACAAATCACCTTCACTCCGACCTTCCCCGCTTGGCAGCAAGCGGCACGGCGCGCCTTGAATGTGGGCATCGAACCGCGCACCATCCACTGGCAGGAACTCAATGACACGCAGCCCGCGCTCGGAATGTTCGACGGCCAAGGAGACGAGCCCACGCCTGCGATACCGACGACCGAGCACCGGGTGCCGCGTGCGTTTGTCGACGTGGCCCGGCGGGTGGCTTGCCACCGCGATCCGCAACGCTGGGCGCTGCTTTATCGCATCCTCTTCCGGCTGACCCACGGCGAGGCGCACCTGCTCCACATCGCCGTCGATCCGGACATCCATCTGTTCACGCAAATGGACCGGGCCATTCGCCGCGACGTGCATAAAATGCACGCGTTCGTTCGTTTCCGCACGGTGACCGCCGAAGACGGCGAAACTTGGTATGTCGCTTGGTTCGAGCCCGAGCACCATATCGTGGAAATGAACGCGTCTTTCTTCAGGGATCGCTTTGCAAGCATGCGCTGGTCGATCCTGACGCCCGACCGTTGCGCGCATTGGGACGGCTCGACCGTTTATTTCACTCCCGGACTCACGCGAGCGGACGCACCGGGCGAAGATGCCATCGAACCGCTCTGGCGGCAGTACTACGCCAACATCTTTAACCCCGCGCGCGTGAAGACCCACGCGATGCAGAAGGAAATGCCCAAACGCTACTGGAAGAACCTGCCCGAGGCCGAGTTAATCCCAGACCTCCTACGCCAGGCACCCGGACGGGTGGAAACCATGATCGCCCGCAGCCAAGCGCAGCATTTCCCGGCTGATTAGCAGATGGTTCTTTGCGAATTTGCGGCAGGCTGTCTTTGCCGTGCCAGCTTGGCAACACAGGAAACCAAGTATCTGATGTGCTCGGCGCAACACGAGCGTTCAAGGCTCCGTTGACCGCAGGCAGGGAGTGCTCTGCGTCACCCCCGTCACCCGGTCGCCAACCTTCCATCTGGCAACCTGCGGGCCGACGGCGCAGACCACGCCGGCCAGTTCGTGCCCCGGCAAATGCGGCAAGCGGATGCTCGCGTCATGGCGCATTCGACCATGCCAGTCCCTGCGGCAGACCCCGCTCGCCTTGACCTCCACGATGACGCCGTGGGGCTCCGGGCCTAGGTCAGCTACCGTCGTCACCCGCAACGGCGCGCCGAACGCTTCGTACAAAACCGCATCCATTGGCTCGACTCAGGAAGGAGATCGCAGTCCCTCCCTGCTTCCACGGCAACAACGTCGCAGGTCGGAAACAAGAAAGCGGAGCCGCCAGCCAACCTCGGATCTTCGACCGCCCGACCGACAAAATGGAAACCACCCGGTTCACCGCACAAGCTTTAGCGGTGCGCCGCCAGCAAGGGCTCGTCGGGTGTGCCCCGGTCGGTGTTGGCCAAGGCGAGCAAAGCGTTCACCGTCGCCACCAGCCGCGTCGTGATCTCGGTCTTGTCGAGAAAGCGGTTGATGCCGGCGGCGGCACCTTCCTGGCGAGCCTCCGGGCTATCCGAGACCATCAGGATCGGCAGATCGGCCGAACGCTCGCGCAGTCGCCGCACAAAGGTCGGCCCGTCCATCACCGGCATCGAATGGTTGCTGACCACCAGGTCTGCTCCGTGCCGGTCGAAGTCGCGCAACGCGTCCCGACCGTTGACGAACACGGCCACTTCCGCCAGCGGAAACGCCTCCGAAAGCAAATGATCGAGGACGAAACGCAGGTCGGCGTCATCTTCGGCAACCACGAAGCGAAGGAAAGCGAGGCCGGGCAGAGCCTGGGGAGCGAGATGGCTGGTTAGCACAGGGTCGATGCTTATTCTGACGGTTTCCGAGGTCGATTTGTTCAAATGACGCGCTGCCCGTGCGAGCGTAGACGACCATCTGATAGAGTTCTTTGCATTTCTTACGAGAAAGTCCGCCTGAGAAGCTCCTTCCGTACCAACCTTGGAGTTTCGTCCCGTGGTTGGACGGCGGGGAAGCATCGCTTCCGCTGTTCGTGAGGAGACGAAGGTTTGGACAGGACTCCTACCGACCGACTTTCGAGCACGCCGCGCGGTGCGGTGATCCACGCTGGAGCGGACTCTGACGAGGAAGACAAGGGGGCAATCATGCAGATCGTTCCAGGTCCCCGCGCAGGTGTTCCGACTTCTTGGAAAGCTTGCTGATGGCCAGTTCCAGCCGGGTTTTGATGGTCCCGAGCGGAATGCCGGTGCGAGCCGCGATCTGCCGCTGGCTCAGCTCCTGGAAAAACACGAAATCGATGACCGCCTTCTGCTCGGAGGGCAGGACTGCGATGACGCCGTCCAACGCGCGCCGCAGGTCCCTAGTCGCCAGATGGTTTTCGCCGCTCGCTCCGTCCGTATTCGGAGCCACGAGCGAAACGCCTTTCTCGGCTGAGTCCTGGAGCAGAGCTTTGAATTCTGCGCCCCGGACGCAGCGCCGCAGCCGGTCCAAGGCGCGCCGGCGCGCCATGCAGATGATCCAGCCCAGCGCCTTGCCCTTTTTGGGGTCGAAGTTGGCGGCGCGGTTCCAGATTTCCACGAACACGTCCTGCACCGTTTCCTCCACGTCGGCGTCGCTGAGCAGCACTTGGCCGATGACCTTGCGCAACAAAACAACGTGTCGGGAATACAACTCGTTGAAAGCCGTTTGCTCGGCGGCGAGGATGCCTCGCATCAGCTCGTCGTCGCTGACGCAAGAAGTGGTTGCGGTAGTCTCCACGGGTGGGCGGGGCACTCAGCCTCCGCCAACCAACGCGCCACGGAAAATAGCTTCTACTACTACTCCGTTAGTTCTTGACGAAGGTCGTTGTCGTGTGGTTCATGGCGTC
>CAXTBX010000092.1:0-19554 GCA_964242205.1 uncultured Chthoniobacterales bacterium | reverse complement strand
AAGCGCATGTTGCAGGAGGCCGTTGATGCATTGTTCGACAACGGTCGCCATGGTCGTGCGGTGACTGGCGCGGGCAACCGTCCGCTCAAGTCGCTCTCCGACATGCTCAAGGGCAAGGGCGGGCGTTTCCGCCAGAACCTGCTCGGCAAGCGCGTCGATTACTCGGGCCGCTCGGTCATCGTGATCGGGCCGGAACTCAAGCTGCACCAGTGCGGCTTGCCCAAGAAGATGGCGCTCGTGCTCTTTGAGCCGTTCATCATCCGCCGTTTGAAGGAGATGGGCTACGTCCACACCGTCCGCTCGGCCAAGAAGATGATCGAGCGCCAGACGCCCGAGGTCTGGGACATTTTGGAGGAAGTGACGAAGGGGCATCCCGTGCTCCTGAACCGCGCCCCCACCCTGCACCGCCTCTCGATCCAAGCTTTCGAGCCGCAGTTGATCGAGGGCGAGGCCATCCGCATCCATCCGCTCGTTTGTACGGCCTACAACGCCGACTTCGACGGCGACCAGATGGCGGTTCATGTTCCCTTGTCGATTGAAGCGCAGATGGAGGCCCGCATGTTGATGCTGGCACCGAACAACATCTTCTCGCCTTCGAGCGGCAAGCCGATCACCACCCCGTCGCAGGACATCACGCTGGGCTGCTACTACATCACGCAGAATCCTCGCGCGGTCGGCGGCCACAAGCCGGTGGACGGCGCGCGCTTGCCGTTGTTCGCGGAAGCGTCTGAGGTCGAGTTCGCCTACACGGACGGCGCGCTCAAGACGCACGACCGTATCCGGTTCAAAAACCCGGACTTCGGCCAGACGACGCTGTTCGGCGACCCCGAAAAGAAGATCCTCGAAACGACCGCCGGTCGCGTGCGTTTCAACCAGATCTGGCCCGCGGGCATGGGCTTCTTCAACAAGGTTGCCAGCAAGAAGCAGCTCTCGGACATCATTCTCAAAAGCTATCAACTCGTCGGCCAGCAGGGTGCCGTCGAGACGCTAGACCGCCTGAAGGAACTCGGCTTCACCGAGGCCACCAAGGCCGGTATCTCCATCGGGATCTTTGACATGATCATCCCGGGCGAGAAGAAGGTCGAACTGGAGCGCGCCTACAAGCAGATCGGCGAGGTCGACAAGCAGCGCCGCCGCGGCATCATCACGGACGGCGAACGCTACAACAAGATCATCGACATCTGGACCCACGCCGGTGACGAAATCTCCAACGTGCTCTTCCGCACCCTCGAACACAACGAAGGCCGCAAGGAAGTAAACCCCGTGTTCATGGCCGTCGACAGCGGTGCGCGCGGCAACCGTCAGCAGCTCAAGCAGTTGTCCGGCATGCGCGGTTTGATGGCCAAGCCCTCGGGCGAGATCATCGAACAGCCCATCACGTCGAACTTCCGCGAGGGCCTGACGGTGCTGGAGTACTTCATCTCCACCCACGGCGCGCGTAAGGGTCTGGCCGACACCGCCCTCAAGACGGCGGACTCGGGCTACCTCACGCACAAGCTCGTGGACGCGGCGCAGAACGTCATCATCACCGAAGACGACTGCGGCACGGTCAACGGCATCGCCGTCAAGAGCATCTACGAAGGCGACGAAGAAGTGGTCGATCTCGGCACCCGTATCTCGGGCCGCGTGAGTTGCGAATCGGTCATCGATCCGGTCACCAAGCAGACCATCATCAAGGCGGGCGACCTGGTGGACGAACTTCCGGCGGCGGCGGTTGTCAAGCTGGGCGTCGAACAGCTTAAAATCCGTTCGGTGCTCACCTGCGAGAGCCTGCGGGGCGTGTGCTCGAAGTGCTATGGCCGTAATTTGGCCACCGGCAAGATGGTCAAGCTCGGCGAGGCGGTCGGCATCATCGCCGCGCAGTCCATCGGCGAACCCGGCACGCAGCTCACGATGCGCACCTTCCACGTCGGCGGCACGGCCAGCCAGACGTTCAAGCAGCCCATCATCAAGGTGAAGAACGACGGCGAGGTGCGTTTCCACGACTTCCGCCACGTGCAATCGCTAGAAGGCACGCACATCGTGCTGACCAAGAATGGTGCGGTGTCCATCAACGCCCCGGACGGGCGCGAACTGGAGCGCTACAACATGATCATCGGTTCGGTGATCTCGTTCGGCGAAGGCCAGATGGTCAAGAAGGGCGACACCCTCGCCCAGTGGGACCCGTACAACGTGCCGATTCTGACCGAAAAGGCGGGCCGCGTGGAGTTCCGGGACATGATCCCGGGCGTCACCATGAAGCGCGAAACCGACGAGGCGACGGGCGTCATGGGCACGGTGGTCATCGAGCACAAGGAGGATCTGCACCCGCAGATCGTCCTGCTCGGCGCCAAGAAGACCGTCATCGCGTCGTACTCGATCCCGGCGGGCGCGCACGTCATCGTGGACGAGGGCAAAGAAGTCCAGGCCGGTTCGCTGCTGGCCAAGACCCCGCGCAAGATCGCCAAGACGAAGGACATCACGGGCGGCTTGCCGCGCGTGGCGGAACTCTTCGAGGCGCGTCGTCCGAAGGACGCCTGTGAGATCGCCAAGATCGACGGCATCGTCGAGATCGGTGGCAGCGTGCGCGGCAAGCGCAAGCTCATCCTCAAGGACGCCAACACCGGCGCAGAGGAGGAACACCTCATCCCGCTGTCCAAGCACATGGTCGTCACCAAGGGCGACTTCGTGAAGAAGGGCAGCCAGTTGACGGAAGGCTCGGTCGTGCCGCACGAAATCCTCGACATTTGCGGGCCGCAGGAACTCCAGGAGCATCTCGTCAACGAGGTGCAGGAGGTCTACCGGCTACAGGGCGTGGAGATCAACGACAAGCACATCGAGATCATCGTCCGCCAGATGCTGCGCAAGGTGAAGATCACCGAGCCGGGCGACACCACGCTCCTCTGGGGTGACCAGGTGGACCGCCTCGACTTCGAGGCCGAGAACAAGCGCGTCGGCGAGCAGGGCGGCAAGCCCGCGGAAGGCGTGCCGGTGCTGCTGGGCGTCACGAAGGCGTCGCTGGAGACAGACTCGTTCATCTCGGCGGCGAGCTTCCAGGACACGACGCGCGTGCTGACGGAAGCCGCGACCCTGGGCAAGGTGGACAACCTGCGCGGGTTCAAGGAGAACGTCATCATGGGTCACCTAATCCCGGCGGGCACGGGCTTCCAGACCCACCGCGACGTGGAGCTGATCGAGTTGGGCGAGCCGATTGGCGAGACGCTTAACGAGGATCAGTTGGTGCCGGCGTAAGGTGCGAAGATTACACCACAGTCTCATTTAGAGTGCAGCCGTCGCGAAAGCGACGGCTGCTTCGCTTTTGGGATGAACCGTGCCACCCTTCCTACCGAGCGGATTGATTTGGCCCGCTACCATGAGTATCCGGGCAATATTTAAACGATGTGCCACGCACTTACTGACAGGACAGATGGTTAAGTGCAATAGACCTCCGACAAAAGTCCGTGCATGCTCACTGCCTTGTAAAGCGAGCGGACCGCTTGCTGTGGGTTGGACTCCACGGCAACGGGGCTCTTTACCCTACAATCGGAAAGCGATGCAGATTGCCCAACTGAACGAAGCCATAAAGATGGTCTCATCACCTAAATTGATAGGTCATGACAGCCGCTACCGCGACTTTCTCGCCTCCAGAGCTGCGCCAGCGTTTGAGCACGTAATTCACCGTATTTGTATCCAAGATTTTGCTGCCGCTGGATTGTGTAACCACCGCGTTGACCACCCGACCGTTTTCGTCAAAAGACACTTTGATCATGGTATCGCCTTGTGCACCGGCTGCCCTCGCTTGGTAGGGGTAAGGTGGACGGGGCATTGCCACCGTGACCTCAGACTTTCCGTGGGGTGTATTTGTCTTCACGATGCCGCACCCGACCTGCACGGTAAACTTGTTGATGCCTAAACTTGGAGCAGTATCTCCAGCAAAGGTCATGATGTAGTCGTCCAACGTCTTAGAACCTGTAGATTTGGTCATTACGGCTGTGCGGCGGCCAAAGCCATTGATGCTCACTTGGCAAACGGCAGTGACGTTGTGGTCAATACGATCAAACCCAGGAGGCAAGCCGCTGGCCTGCGACCTTGATAGCATGCCCAAGCTCAGAAGCAGGATCCTCAGGAAGAATCGTATTTTTGTCACGCGCTTTGTTTGCCATAGCCCCTACTAATCTTACAAGTAGGTTCTTTGGTCGGTGCTATGGCACTTCAGAGATTCTCCGACACTTTTATCATTTGCCTCCTTCCCAAGCTCAGCTTGGAAAAGGGCAGAGGCAGTGAAGGGGTCAGTTCCACCTTTTTACACTCGCGAAAACTGCAAGAGCATCGAGGTATTCCGTTGGCATTGACTGCGTGTGTCGCCACGCGCATTCTTAACCCATGAGCATCACCGCCGTCGTCGAGAACGATTCCATCAAGCTCCCGCCGGGCGTTCATGTGCCGGACGGGACGAAAGTCGAGATCACGATAGCGGAGAACGCCGCAGTCGAATCAAAACCCGTCGGCACGTTGGGATGGATGATGAAATACGCCGGGATCATCGAAGGACCGGAGGATCTTGCGACGGAGCACGATCATTACATCCACGGAACACCTAAACGCAGCGAGCGATGAAACGTGTTTTCGCCGATGCGTTTTTCTACATCGCCGTGCTCAACCGGAAAGACGCCGCGCACCAAAAGGCCATTAAATATGTTGCCTCTCGGATTACGGAAACGCTGACTACCACGGCGGTGTTGCTTGAGGTGGCGGACGCGATGTCTACGCCTACCCGCCGCTCCGGTTGCGCCGAGTTTCTGGCAGATTTGACGGCGCAGCCACAAACCATTGTGTGCCCGATCAACGATGGTTTATTCGAACGCGGTTTGGTTCTCTATCGAAGTCGGCCCGACAAAGCATGGTCGTTGACAGACTGCATCTCCTTTGTGGTCATGGTGGACGAAGGACTGACTGAAGCGTTGACGGGTGACCATCATTTCGAGCAAGCCGGCTTCCGTGCGCTGCTAGCGGATTAATTTCCGCGCCAGTTTAGCTCCCATCACATCCCCGCCAGAAACGCCGCCGCCGACTCCCGTGCCGCGCGTTGCTCGGCGGGGCTGCGCGCCTCCCACGTCTGGATCGTTCTGCCCACGCGCGGGTTATCCCGCAGCACGTCGGCGTGCCGCGCGTGAAAATCCCAGTACAACGCATTGAAAGGGCACGCGTCGGGGCCGGTTTTTTGGAGCGGCGAATAGCGGCAATGCTCGCAATAGTTGCTCATTTTGTGGATGTACCCCCCGCCCGCCGCGTAGGGCTTGGTGGCGATGCCGCCGCCGTCCGCGTAGAGGATGATGCCCAGCGCATTCGGCACCATCACCCAGTCGTAGGCGTCCACGGTCATCTCCAGATACCACCGCAGCGCCGCCTGCGGGTCGATGCCCGCGATCAGGAAGAAATTGCCCACCACCATCAGCCGCTGGATATGGTGCAGCCAGCCGAGGTTAATGGCCTGGTGGATAGCCTGGCGCAGGCAATTCAGGTCCGTCTCGCCCGTGTAGAACCACTCCGGCAGCGGGCGCGTCGCGCCGAGGAAGTTCACGTCCTTATATCCCGGCATCTTCAGCCAGTACGCGCCGTTGATAAACTCGCGCCAGCCGATCACTTGCCGCACGAAACCCTCCACCGAGTTGATCGGCGCGCGGCCGGCCTCGTACGCCGCGACCACCCGCTCGACGCACTCGCGCGGCGTCAGCAACCCGAGGTTGAGCAAGGGCGAAAGCACCGAGTGGTAAAGCACCGGCTGATCCTGCGCGAGCACGTCCTCATACGGGCCGAAACGCTCCAACCGTTCCGCGACAAATCGCTCCAGCCAGCGCAACGCTCCGGCGCGGTCCACCGGAAACCAGAAGTCCCGCGCCCGACCCGGGTGATCCGGGAAATGTTGCTCCACCAGGGTGATCACTTCCCGCGTGATGGCGTCCGGTTCCTCGCGCGCGGGGATCTCCGGCTGGGCGTATCCGCTGGCGGCGTATTGTTTGAAAGTCAGGCGGTTGAGTGGATCATAGTTCCATTCGCCGCCGACCGGTTTGGCCGTGCGTTTGGAGCCGGGCGGCACAGGTCCCATCAGCCAACCGGTCCGGCGGCGCATCCGGCGGTAGTGCTCTTCCATGACGAGGTGCGGGCTGTCACCCGCCCACTCCGCGAAATCCTCGCGCGCCAGGAGAAACTGCGCGGTGGGCACGCTGCGAATCGGCACGCCCACCTGCTGCGCGTACTTCGGCAACAGGGTGGTCATCAGGTGGTCATTGGGCGCGGCAAGGCGGATTTCCTCGGGCTGAAACCGCTCGACGTGCCGCCGCAGGCCGGTCAGGAAGTCCGGCGTGTCTTCGAGCCGGTGGTAGTCCACGCGCCAACCGGCGGCTTCCAACTCGCGCGCGAAGTGGCGCATCCCCGCGTAGACGAGCACGAGCTTTTGCTGGTGGTAGCGCACCAGGCCGCCCCGCGCCTTGCTCTCGACGAAGAGCACGACGCTGTCCGCCCGGTCCGCCGTGGCGAGGGCGGAGTTCTCGGGCGAAAGCTGGTCGGCCAGAATCCAGAGCGTGGTCATGGGAGGCGATGCGGCGGGTCGCACCGCCCCGGGAAACTACGCGCCGCAGGAGCGTGGCGATGCTATCTTCCGGCATGAATCATGGGCAAGCACAACTGCCGCTGTCGGCGGACTCGGTGACGAGGCCCGACCCGGCAGCCCAATGGCGCGCGGAATACCGGCGGCTGGTGCGCGTGGAGTTGCCGCAGGCCGCGCTCGCGGGACGCTGGAGCCTGCGGCTCGACCATTGTTTCGCCAGGGTCATCTTGGACGCTCTCTTCGGCAGCTGCTGGTACGATCACCTGGCGAGGGGCAAGGGCCGGTCGGCGGAGAGCCAGTTGGACGCCGCGCATCTCCGGCGGGCGGTGGCGCTGGCCCGTGGGATGCTCAAGGACGGGGATGCTGAAGTCCGCCGTCTCAACGCGCAGAGCCTGCGCTGGCGGGGCAAGCATTTCAGCGCGTGATGACAGGGTAAATGCAGTTCGAAGCGTGATCAGCCTTCAACGCGCTGACGCCCTTGCCCAGGATACCATGCTCTTTTTGGATGCGTTCGCCTTGGCGAGCCGGGAAATAAACATCGACACCACTCGATTGTATCATGTACATCTAACTCCTGATCACCGTCGACATCATGGCCTTGGTTTCTCCATCCCAGCTTCAGGTGCATCGCAAGATTGGGGCGGGCGGGTTCGTTCTCTTAGTGTTCGTACTGGCCGTGGTCGCCGTGTTGGGCGCTCGCCCGTTCGTGTCTGATTCACGGCGTCAAGCAACCGGGCGCGAAGCCCGGAGCGAGGAGCTTCGCACCCAGCCTGCGGTTTCTCCGCAAAACGGGGCCTCTCCGGCAAGATCTCAGGGTGCTTTTCCAGAGCGCGGTACTGTCGTGGGCGCAGCCCAAGCCGAGGACGATTCCAAGGCGGACGCTCAACCGGGTTCGGACGAGTTTTCACAAGTGACCGGGCCGAAGGTCGCTGGCTGGGGCAAAACGGTGAACCCGGACAGCGACTGCAAGTTTTTCGTGTCCAAGGGGGCGTTGATCATCAGCACTCCGGCCGCGCAAAATCCCCACGACTTCTCGCCGGAACTCGGTCTCGTGAACGCGCCGCGCGTCGTGCGCCCGGTGACGGGCGATTTCGCGTATCAGGTGCAGGTGGATGACCGCCTGAATCCTGGCGACGAATCCATGATTCCCGGCCGTACCGGCTACAACGGTGCCGCCGTGCTCGCGAGCGCCGACGACCGCAACGTCGTGACGCTGGCCCGGGCGGTGCTGAAACGTCCTGGCGAGGACCCCGTGCCGTACGCCAACTTCGAGATCCGCATCGACGGTGAACTCAAACAGATCGGCCAGACCGACCATCCGCTGCCGGAAACCGGGCCGGTCTCGCTCCGGTTGGAACGGCAGGGCCAGCAGATCACCGGTTCGTACAGCACCGATGGCAGCACATGGGAAACCGTTGGCGTGGAAACCATCCCTGACACCTGGGCAGCGAAGCTGAACGTCGGGACGATGGTCGTAAATTCGTCCGAGGGCGATTTCAGCCCGCAGTTTTCCAAGGTAAAGCTCTCCAAACCGTAGGCTGGTCCTTGCCGTCGGAGAAAGCCGCAGCAAGGGTTGCATCCCCGCGCAAACCTGCCATAGTAAACGCTCTCCGGCGTCCGACCGACGCCGGTTTTTTGTCCTCAACAACTAAACAGAAACCCAAAACTCAAGGCCGAAGCAAAGACCGCTCCACCGTCTGGAAGGATGCCTCGGGAACCTGTTTCCCCAAGCCCCTCTGACTTCCGCCTGCCTCAGACCCGTATGAACGAAGACACGCAGCCCACCGAATTGATGACCGAACTCCTCGAAGCGGGAGTCCACTTCGGCCACCAGACCAAGCGCTGGAACCCGAAGATGAAGCCTTTCATCTTCGAGTCGCGCAACCAGATTTACATCATCAACCTGGGCGAAACCGTCAAGCAGCTCAACACCGCCACGGACTACCTGACCTCCGTCGCCCGCCGCAAGGGCAAGATCCTTTTCGTCGGCTGCAAGAAGCAGGCGCAGGAAGCCATTAAAGAAGCCGCGCAGGCCTGCGGGCAGTTCTACGTCAACCAGCGTTGGCTGGGCGGCACGCTGACCAACCTGGCGACCATCCGCCGGTCCATCCAGCGCCTCAAGTACATCGAGGAGATCGAAAAAGCTCCCGAGTACAAGATGATGGGCAAGCAGGAACTCGCCGCTCTGGGCCGCGAGGGTGCCAAGCTCACGCGCAACCTCGGCGGCATCCGCGACATGGACAAGCTGCCCGACGCGATCGTCATCATCGACACCGCCCGCGAGATCAACGCCGTCGCCGAGGCGCGCCGCTTGAAGATCCCGACGGTCGCCATTGTCGACACCAACGCCGATCCGACGCTCATCACCCACCCCATCGCCGGCAACGACGACGCGATCCGCGCGATCCGCGTGGTGCTCGCCAAGCTGGTGGACGCGGTCATCGCCGGAGGCGGCGAAGCGACCAAGACCGACCGCGCCTCGCTCGAAGGCGTGTCCGCCTGATCCCACGCGGAAGTTGGCACGCGGAACGCGGAACCGTGGGGGATGCCTTGACTAGCCTCACCGCGGTTTCTCGTCTTCATCGCTCCAGCCTCCGTCTTCACTTCCGCATTCCCACTTCCCACTTCCGACTTTTCTATGGCTGAAATTAATTCCCAACTCGTCAAGACTCTGCGCGACAAGACCAACGCGGGCATGATGGACTGCAAACGCGCCCTGACCGAAGCCGGTGGCGACCTCGAAAAAGCCGAAACGATCCTGCGCAAGAAAGGCATTACCAAGGCAGAGGGCAAGGGCTCTCGGGCCGCCAAGGAAGGCGTCGTGGCCGCCTATATTCATTTGCAGGGCAAGGTCGGCGTACTCGTCGAGGTGAACTGCGAGACGGATTTCGTCGCCCGCAACGAGGGTTTCCGCGAGTTCGTCAAGGACATTACCTTGCACATCGCGGCCTCCAACCCGCTGGTGGTCAACCGCGAGGACGTGCCCGCCGACAAGGTGGAAAAAGAGCGCGACATCGCCCGCAGCCAGCTCGCTGGCAAGCCCGCCAACATGATCGAGAAGATCGTCGAGGGCAAAGTGGACAAGTATTACAGTACGGTGGCGCTGCTGGACCAAGTGTTCATCAAAAGCACCGACAACCAGACGGTGCGTGACCTCGTCAAGAGCAAGATCGCCGAGCTGGGCGAGAACATCGTCATCCGCCGTTTCAACCGCTACATGGTGGGTGAGGAACTCGGCACGGAGAAAGCGGCGGCAGCGCCGGAAGAAACGCCCGCCGAGGAAGACGTAAAGGTGTCGTAACCGGTTCGGTTTACCTGGCGTCAGGTTTTACGTTGGCCATCGGGCCGGGTTGAGTTAACCTGGGTCCGATGGCCAATTTTTCTTTATTGGACGATCCGGTGATCCGCGAGCACGCGTGGCGGTTCAGTGTCGAGCAATACCAAGCCCTGACAAAGGCTGGGACGTTGGATAAAAACGTGGAGTTGCTGGATGGATTTATCGTCAAAAAAATGTCTAAATCCCCGCGACACGAGTTTTTTACCGCCATTCTTGTGAAAATGCTGGAGCAGGCGGTTCTAGCGGACCATCTCATCAGAAAAGAAGGACCCCTACTCTGCGGAAATTCGGTGCCGGAACCGGATGTCGCGGTGGTCCTGGGACAACCGCTGGATTTCTTTGACCGGCATCCGGTCGGGGCCGAATTGGTGATCGAGGTCGCGTTGACCAGCACGGAAATCGACCAGCGAAAGAAGAACATTTACGCCACGGCGCAAGTGCCGGAGTACTGGATCGTGCTGCCAGAGCACCGCTGCGTGGAAGTCTGCACTGCTCCATTCGACAGCGACTATACGGTGACAAAAATCTACGCCGATCCCCAGGTGATCGCCTCGGAAACGTTCCCAGCCTTCCAACTGGATTTGGCGAGATTTTTCCCACGTCAAAGCTGACCGTGGTTGGGTCAGCCTTGATGGGTCATACCCGTGGGCGGCTCAGTTGCGATCGGGCGGTAGAGACCTACGAGATTTCACTGCACCGTCACCGTGAAGCTCGCGTTGGCCTTGCTCTTGGTGACCTTGTTCTTCGCCAGCACGGTGATCGTCGCCGTGCCGGTCTGGCCGGGCGTGTAGGTCAGGGTCAGCTTGCGGCCGGAGAGCGTCGCGGTAACGAGACCAGGGTTGGTGTTTCCCTTCACCTTGAGCGAGAGAATGGCGTCGCCGCCCGTTTGCTTCGGCGTCAGCGGCACCAGGACCACGGTGTTCAGTTTGACCAGGTTTGCGATGTCCGCCTGTTGACTGCCGTCGAAATTGATCAGCGGCACGTTCTGAAACGCGTTGCCCAGCGACCCACTGAAATTGCGTTGCGGCAGGGCCTCGATGGCGTCGAGCGTTTCGATGCCGCCCACCACCTTGCCGAACACGGTGAACGGGCCGCCGTTGGAGGCGTCGTCGAGGTTAGCGTTGTCCTTGATGTTAAAGTAAAAATCGCCCGTGCCGCTGTCCGGGCCGGAACTGAGCGCCATCGCCAGGGTGCCGCGGGTATTCTTGACGCCCGGCTCGCCCAGGATCATCGGGCGTTCGACGATCTGGTTGATCCGGTTGTCCGCGTCGACGTAGAAGCCGCCGCCCTGCACCACGAAATCCGGCACCGCCCGCTGGATGAGCGTGTTGTTGTAGGTGTACGTCCCGTTGCCGTTGCTCCCGGCGGTGTTCACGTAATTGAGAAACGTGGCGACCGTCCGCGGCGTTTCCTTGAGCAGACCGACCTCGACATTGCCCACACTCGTCGAGAACCGGACCAGCTTGCTGCCTACGCCGGTCAGGGCGAACGTCTTGTTTAGCTTGATGACCGTGGGAGCTGCCCCGGCGGCCACGGTGACATCAGGAATGGGCACGGCGACGTAAGGGGGCGCGAGGTCCTCCGCGCGGAGCAACGAAGTAGCGGACAGGGTCAAGAGCAGCGCCAACGCGCGGGCAGGCAGGAGGAAGGAGATTTTCATGGGGATAGCGGCCCGGAATATACCAGCTTCAGCCCCGTTGGGCAAGCAACACCGCACCCGCGTCGAGCGCCGCCTGCCAGCCGGGCTGCGCACGCAGGGCGGCGGGGGTCAGCGGCGGCGGCGGCTGAGCGGCAAGCTTCGGCTGGAGTTCCAGCGCCCACCAACCTACGTCGTGCCACGCGCCGAATTTGTAACCGACCTCGCGGTACACGCCCACGGGCCGGAAACCCAGCGCCTCGTGCAGCCCGACGCTGCCCGCGTTGGGCAGCGTGACGCCGCCGTAGGTGTTGTAAAATCCCTGGAGCCGCAGCAGCGCGAAAAGCGAGGTGTACAGCGCACGTCCCACGCCGCCCCGACGCTGGCGGGCGTCGGTGTAAACCGTCACATTGGCGGACCACTGGTAGGCCGCGCGCGGGCTGTGGCTGCTGGCGTAAACGTAGCCGATCACCGCCCCGGCGCGCTCGCAGACCAGCCACGGGTGCGTGGCGGTCGTCGCGGCGATGCGCGCGGCCATCTCGGCGGCGTCCGGTGGCTCGACCTCGAACGAGATCACGGTATCCGTGACGTTCGGCGCGTAGATGGCGGCGATTTCCGGTGCGTCCCTGGCCTCCACCGGACGGATGATGGCGTTCCCTCCCACGGCTGGAAATCTGACCGGTTTCGTGGCAGATTGCACGACGAAAAACAGGTCAGAATGCAGAAGTCAAAATTCGTTGGCCGCACGTTCTCCAGTTTTCCGCCTGTCCTTCCTCCACCAGTTTTCCGCCTTCCGCTTTCCGCGTTCCATGCTCCCTCCCCTGCTCTACGAATCGCACATGCACACGCCGCTGTGCCGCCACGCCATCGGCCTGCCGGGCGAGTACGCCGCCGTGGCCGAGCGGAAGGGGTTCAAGGGCATCATCGTCACCTGCCACGCGCCGATGCCCGATGGCTACGGCAGCCACATCCGCATGGCCGTACACGAGTTCGACCGCTACGTCGAGTTGGTGCGCGAGGCCGCCGAACAGTGGCGCGGACGGGTCGAAATCCTGCTCGGCCTGGAGAGCGAGTACGTTCCCGGGTACGAAGGGTGGATCCAGGAACTGCACGGGCGGGCACATTTCCATCACGTGCTCGGTTCCGTTCACCAACACGCCGGGGAATATCTGGCGGAATATTTCGCGGGGAGTTGGCCGGACTTTCAGCGCACGTACTTCCGGCACCTCGCGGAAGCGGCGGAAACGGGGCTGTACGACACGATCTCGCACCCCGACCTCGTCAAGAACCAGCACCCGGGAGAATGGAACCGCGCGCGGGTCTGGGACGACGTGTTGGCCGCGCTGGACCGCATCGCCGCCACCGGCACGGCAATGGAGCTGAACACGTCGGGCAAGAACAAGCTGGTGCGTGAGATGAACCCCGGCCCGGAGATGTTGGCGGCGATGTGCGCGCGCGGGATCCCGGTGGTGATCGGCGCGGACGCGCATGAGCCGCGCCGGGTCGGCGACGCTTATGCCGAAGCGTTGCGGAACCTACGCGCGGCGGGTTACGGGGAGGTCAGTTACTTTATCGACCGCCAGCGCCGGAATGTGGGGATCGAGGACGCGTTGGCGAGTTTGCGGTGAGGAAAAGTGGATCGCTACCTTCCAAGCGCGATGGGTTCCGAGGTAGATGGCGACCTCCGGGCGTCATGAGACTGAATGCAGCGAAGCTGCCTATCTGTCTGGATGGAGCGTCGATCAGCTAGGCGGCTGCGCCGCGAGTAAACCCATGGCGCCCGGAGGTCACCATCCACCTGGTGACAACCCGCCCAACCCGCGCCATTTTCTCCGATGCGCGCTTTCTTCCCCGCCCTGGCGTTTCTCGCCTTTTTGACCCTGCTCGCTCCCGCCGACGCCCAGCAACCCGCCGTCAACACCGTCTCGCTTGACCCTTGGCTGACCTCCCCCGCCCTCTGGCAGGCCACGCCCGAAACCTTCGCCTCCGGCCCCGCCCGCGCGCTCGGCTTCCGCTGGGTTTCCCAGAACCACGACGCCGCCCGCGCCGCCCACCCAGCCCTGCGCCTGTGCGGCCTGCCCGTGACCGAGGCCATCGCGCGCTTCTCGCCCGGCACCGCCGCCGTCCCAATCGGCAGCCCCGGGGTCGCCGCCCCGCCCGCCACCTTGTCGGCCACCGGCGCGCAGACCCAACTCGCCGCCGTCCAAGTTTCGATCTACAACCGGGGCGACGCGGGCGACCTCGGCCAAAAGGACTTCGACGCCCTCGTCGAGCGCAGCAAAACCGCCCTCAACGCCTTGACCAACGCCACCCCTACCGACCGCGGCGCGGACAACGGCAGCGCCGTCCAGAGTCGCGGCCTCGTCTGGACCACCACCGCGCCCGGTAGCCGTTACCTGCTCGAATGGAGCGCCACGCCGGAAAACAAGGTCCAGGGCATCGCTTACCGCGCGGAGTTCATCCGCCTGCGCGTCACGCCGCAGGCCGCCCAGGCCAAGGGTTTCCTGGCCGAACGCCGCGCCGCCGAGGCCGCGGCGTCCGGCAGCAACCGTCCCGCGACGGTCCGCGCCGCCGATCTGCCCGCCCGGCTCACCAAAAACTCCGACGGCAGCCGCCAGCTCGCGGGCGTCCCGATGGTGGACCAGGGGCAGAAAGGCTATTGCGTGACGGCCAGCACCGAGCGCGTGCTGCGCTACTATGGCGTAGAGACGGACCAGAACGAACTCGCCCAGATCGCCAACACGGCCACAGCGGGCGGCACCAGCACGGAGGCGATGGTCGGCGCGCTCAAGAAACTGGCCAGCCGCTTCAAGGTCAACGTGGTCACGGAGGTCAACCTGACCTATCAGGACTTCCTGCGCGAGATCGACGACTACAACCGCGCCGCGCGCTACTCCAAGGTGGCGGGCGTCACGCCGGTCGTGGTGCCTCCGGGGAGCTTGCCCTCTTACGAGTTGGTTTACAACCAGATGAACGGCGAGGTATTGCGTGAGGCGCGCACGAAGCAGAACCCGGCCTTCATGACGCGCTTCGAGAAGGAAGTGCAGGCGCGGCTGGACCGGGGGATTCCGCTGTTGTGGTCGGTGACGCTGGGCCTGTTGCCGGAGGAGCGGCTCACGCCGCAGGCGCGCGGCGGGCACATGCGCTTGATCGTCGGCTACAGCCCACAGGCGCACGAGATTTACTATTCGGATTCGTGGGGCTTGGGTCACGAGTTGAAGAAGATGCCCGTGGCGGACGCCTGGACGATCACCACGGGGTTATTCACATTGGAGCCGATCTGATCGTGGTGAGTGCGCTGGTCTGCGTCGAAACCAGCAACCCCGTGCTTCGGTAATGTAATTCTTGAGGCTTGAACCTTCCTCGGATCTCGGTTCTTGAATCTTGCATCTTTTTCCGTGCGGCGAGCGGTTGCAGCCTGCATATAAAGGGTGCTTTTTGTCACTCGCCACCATGGATACCGCCGACCTGCCGTTTTTGACCGTCACCGAACTCCAATCCCGCCTGCGCGCCAAGGAGGTCACCCCGCGCGAGGTCATCGACGCCCTGGCGGCGCGCATCGAGCAGGTGGACCCCGCCATCCACGCCTACCTTTCGACCGATCTCGACCAGGCCCGCCGCGACGCCGACGCCGCCGACGTTTCCCTCCCGCTGGGCGGCGTGCCCATCGGCATCAAGGACGTGATCAGCGTGAAAGGCCAGCCCTGCGGCTGCGCCTCGCACATCCTCGACGGCTACGTCGCGCCCTACGACGCCACTTGCATCGCCCGCCTGCGGGCCGCCGGGGCGATTCCCTTCGGACGCCTGAACATGGACGAGTTTGCGATGGGCTCCTCCACCGAGAACAGCAGCAAGGGGCCGACGTTCAACCCGTGGGACACCGCGCGCGTGCCCGGCGGCAGCAGCGGCGGCTCGGCGGCGGTCGTGGCGGCGCGTACGGCGTTCGCCTCGCTGGGCACGGACACGGGCGGCTCCATCCGCCAGCCCGCCGCGCTCTGCGGCGTGGTCGGCCTGAAGCCGAGCTACGGGCGCGTCTCGCGCTACGGCCTCGTGGCGTTCGCCTCGTCGCTGGATCAGGTCGGCCCGTTCACGAAGACCGTCGAAGACGCCGCCCGCCTGCTCGGCGTGATGGCCGGGCTGGACCCGCACGATTCCACCACGCTCGACACGCCCGTGCCCGACTACGCCGCCGCGCTGACCGGCGACGTGAAGGGCCTGAAGCTCGGCCTGCCCAAGGAATACTTCATCGGCGGCATCGATCCGCAGGTGGAAAGCGCCGTGCGCGCCGCCGTGGAGCATTACACCAAGCTCGGCGCGGAGATCGTGGAGGTCTCCCTGCCGCACACGGAGTACGCCGTCGCGGTGTATTATATCGTGGCCACCGCCGAAGCCTCCGCCAACCTGGCGCGCTTCGACGGCGTGCGCTATGGCCATCGCGCCAAGGACACCAACGGGCTGCTGGAGTTCTACGGCAAAACGCGCGAGGAGGGCTTTGGCGCAGAGGTCAAGCGGCGCATTATCCTCGGGACTTACGTCTTGAGCAGCGGCTATCACGACGCCTACTACCTTCAGGCGCAGAAGGTTCGCACGCTCATCCGCAAGGATTTCGAGGACGCGTTCAAGACCGTGGACGCGCTGATTTGCCCGACCTCACCCGTCCCCGCCTTCAAACTGGGCGAACACACGGCCAATCCCCTCGCCATGTATTTGCAGGACATTTTTACCATCGCGGCGAACCTCGCGGGCGTTTGCGGCGTGAGCCTGCTGTGCGGTTTTGCAGAGGTGGACGGCAAGGAACTGCCCATCGGCTTGCAGCTTCTCGGTCCGTCGTTCGACGAGGCGCGCCTGCTGCAAATCGCGCATGCCTACGAGCAGACGACGGACTGGCACCAGCGCCGCCCGGCGTGAAGGGAAGTGTCACTTGCGACGCCACGGTCGACCCCGGCCTTGAAGTCACCGCCCGCGACTTTCTCTTCCCCTTGGCGGCTTCGCGGCTTGGCGTGAGATTACAAACATTTCTCCTTTCCGAGCACCCTTCCGCCCGTGAACATCTCCGCCCTGTTCGCCGGGCTGTTTCTGGCCTTCACTCTCTACTCCCCCGCCGCCGACGCCCCGCCCACTTCCGCCTGGCCGCACTTCCCCACGCCCGGCGAGGTCCTCGTCCAGCCGGAGGAACGCGACTACGTCAACCGCGTCCTCCAGCAAACCGCTTCCGGCCTGTTCGCCAACCATGCCCGTAAAAGCGCCATGCCTTCCGCCTACGTCTGGATCGACCAGCCCCGGCGCGCGGCGGATGTCCTCTGGTTCGACTCCTGGAAAGCGCGCACCCGGCTCGACACCCGCCCGCTCGACGGCGGCGCGTGGGCGCTCGTGCGCGAACTCCAAACGCGCCACCTCGTCGCGGGCTACGTGCTCTACCGCGCACCCGGTGGCGGCAGCCCCTACGGCACCCGCCCGCCCGACGATCTTTCTGTCAACTTCGCCACCGCGCTCTGCGGTCCGCTCGGTGCCGTCGCCATCGAGGAACGCCAGCAAGCCCAGGCCGAAGCGCTCGGCCTCAAGCAGCTCGCCGACGCCCGCACGCTCACCTTCTTGACCCTCTTCCAGACCTACGGCTACCGGCTCAACCCACTGATCGTCGCCTCGCTCGATCCCCGTAGCGCCACCGCGCGCGACATGGCCGTGGCCTGCGACGCGCCGGTTATCATCAACTGCCCCGGCGGCGGGGTAGCCGAGACGCTGGCCCGCTCCCAACCCGGCGGCTTCGTCTTCGGCTGGGGCCTGGAGGGCGAGGACGAATGCGTGCGCGCCGCCAGCCGCGCCGGGCTGGAGGTCGTAGCCGCGAACTGGTCCTACAACCTGCCGCTCCTGCGTGCCAACCCCGCACGGGTCGAGCCGCAAACCGTGGTTGCCCCGGCTCCGCCCGCAGACGCCCCGGCGGGCGACAAACCCGGCACGCGCTACGTCGCTTTCATCGAGAGCGACGGCGACAATGTCACTTGGACAATGAGCGATTTCGCCACCGCGCCGAAATATTTTGCCCATCCCGAGCGCGGGTCGATGCCCTACGGCTGGAGCCTGCCCGTTTTCAACTTGGCCGAACTCGGCACCGACGCCTGGAACCATTACGTCAGCCACGCCTCGCCCAACGACGGGTTTGTCCACATTGGCCTGACCGGCTACGGCTTCCTGGACGACACGCCGCCCGCCGTCATCAGCCGCCAGGCGACGCTGCTCAACGCCCACCTCGAACGCGCGAACGTTCACAGCCTGATCGCCTTCACCGACAAACACTGGGACTCGCCGGAATCGCGCGCGGCCTTCCAGAACGTGATCGACCACTGCCCCGCGCTGCGCGCCGTCATGCCGCTGCAATACATGCCCTATGCCGCCGGGGCGGGCCGTTTACTCTGGGCCACCCGCGATGGCAAACGCATCCCGATCTTGCCGCCGCGCACGGACATCTGGGACGACGACCAGGGCGACCTCGCGGGTCCGCCCGACCGCGTGGCAAAAGTTCTCAACCGTTGGGCCGCCCAACCCCAAAATTCTCTCGACGCCACCTATGCCTGGGTCATCGTCCACGCCTGGAGCGATTTCGGTCACGGTGCCGTCGGCTTCGGTGCGGCGAAGGCCTGCGCGGCACGGCTCGATCCCAACATCCGCGTCGTCAAGCCCGCCGAACTCGTCGACCGCCTCTACCGCGCGGCCAACCCGGAATAGTTCGCTTCTGCCATCCTCCTATTTTCTCCCACTGTGCTCTCGGTGTCCTCGGTGATTGATGTCTTCCGCTGCTCCCGTTCCCGTCGCACGCTCCGCCAAATGGCCTCTCCGGTCGCGGGCGATGGTAACTCCACCACATTACTTCCGCTACCGAACGCCCCCACGGCGTCCCGGATCGCCTCGCGCACCGAGATCGCCAGCATCAACGGCGGCTCGCCCACGGCCTTGCTGCCGTGGATCACTTTTTCCTCCGCCGCGTCGGTCAACATCGCCACGCGAAAATCGGTCGGTGCATCCCCAAACGCAGGTATTTTATAAGTGCTCGGCGCGTGCGTTAGTAACCTTCCCTCTTTGTCCCAGATCAACTCTTCACACGTCAGCCAACCCATGCCTTGCGTGAACGCGCCCTCGATCTGCCCCCGGTCCACGCCCGGGTTGATCGACCGGCCCACGTCGTGTAAAATATCCACCCGCCGGACCCGGTGCGCGCCCGTCAATCCGTCCACCTCCACCTCCGCCACCGCCGCGCCGCACGCATAATAATAAAACGGCGTTCCCCGCCCGCTGCCGTGGTCGTATTTGATTCCCGGCGTCGCGTAATACCCCGTCGCCGCGAGGCTCACCCGCGCGAGGTACGCCTTCATGCAAACCTCGCCGAACCCCGCTCGTCGCTCCGGCCTCGCCGGATGAAAAACCGATCCATCCGCAAACACCAGCCGCGCCGCTTCTTCTACCGGCTCGCCCATTAACTCCGCCGCCACCGCCGCCAGCCGCTCGCGTAGCGTCACGCACGCCGCCCGCACCGCCTGCCCGTTCAGGTCCGACCCGCTCGACGCCGCCGTGGGCGACGTGTTCGGCACCTGGTCGGTGCGCGTCTGCATCACGCGCACCTGAGCAAACGGCACGCCCAACTCCCGCGCCGCCACGGCTAGCATCTTCGTGTAAAGTCCCTGACCCATCTCCGTTCCACCGTGGTTGACCTGCACGCTGCCGTCCTGATAAATCAGCACATGCGCCCCGGCTTGGTTGAGATGGCTCAGAGTGAAAGAAATGCCAAATTTCACCGGAGTCATCGCCAACCCGCGCTTGGCCCACTCGCTCTCCGCATTCCACGCCGCGACCTCCCTGCGGCGCGCGTCAAACTCGCTGCTCGCCCGCAACTCGTCCCACACCCGCCGCAGCCGATTATCGCCGATCTCCTGCCCGTAATGCGTGGTGTTCGTCTCCCCCGTGCCACGGTACAAATTCCGCTCCCGCACCAGCTCCGGCGGC
>CAXTBX010000091.1:3123-19632 GCA_964242205.1 uncultured Chthoniobacterales bacterium | reverse complement strand
GGCTGGTTCTCCTCCTGCGGCTACATGTTAAAGTAAAATACTCTAGCGTAAGTTGCCACGAATGAAAGGAGCGGATGGGGGGGGATTCGAACCCCCGGAACTTTTTACAGTTCACACGCTTTCCAGGCGTGCACAATCGACCACTCTGCCACCCATCCAAAAGCCGCCGTGACGACAGGAAGCTGACCTTCGCTGATTTCCACCGTTGCGCCAGCAAAAAAAGTGTGGGGCAGGGTCCGGTTGGACCCGCCCCCATCGTTTTTGACCGCTGTTCTGCCGGTTATTGCGGCGAAAATACGCGCGGGCCGACGATCACTTGGCCAGGCGTCTGGACGATCTGCGAGGCGAAAATCGCGCCGTCGATCAGACGATAGCCCGCCTCTAGGTTCGCCACGTTGATGCCCTGGACATTGTAGTAATCCAGTTGGCCGTTGGGGCCAAACGGCGCATTGATACTCTTATCTGCGCCGAGCACGCCGTCCGGGTTGGTCACTAGGATGTTCGAGATCTGCGCCACCGGCGCGACCCGGTCCACGGAACCTGCCACGATGGACAGGATGCTGCTGGCCGTGATGCCCGTTACCGATCCGTTGGCTCCGTCCTGCGCCGGTTGCCCACCGCTGACATTGCCCGCCGCGCCTGCCACCATGCCTACGTTGCCCACCGCGTCCGTTAGCACGAATGGCGTGCCGTCCGGGTTCAGCAAGTCGCCGGTCAAGAAGGCGATGAACACATTGAGCGAACTGGTCGTGTTGCCGTTGACATCCGCGGTGGAATAGCTCTTGATAGGCGGGTTGGCGATCTGGCCCAGCGAGGTGTTGCGGTTGACCGAACCGAGCGTGCCCGCCATCTGGATATTGCTGATCGAGCCGCCACGGCCCACACCGGTCTGCGGGGATAATGCGCTGCTCGCGTTGACGGTGCTGCCACCGTTGCCCGCGATGATATCCACTGCGGTCTGCGTGCTGACGGGTTGACGGATGTTAGCGATGTCACCGCCGTTGCCGCCTTGGCCGCTGGTCCCACCGAAGGCGAGCAGCGCGTGAGCCAAATCGTTCACATCATTGTCGCCCGGCAGCAGGATATCCTGCCGCAACGCCGAATAAGCGTCGCCACCCTTGCCCGCCACGATCACCAACTTGCCGATGAGCTGGGCCGCGGAATCGAGGATCATGGCATTGTTAGCGGTCCCCACCACCGAGCCGCCCAGGCCGCCGACCGTCAGGCCGTCGCCGCCCGCGCCCGCCGCCACCACCAGCGGGGCAGAGGTCGCCGTAACGTTGACGTTCGTGACGCTGCCGCCCACGCCGCCCTCGGCACCGTAGCTGTCGCCGCCCGCGCCTGCGATGACGCGCACCAAGCCGTTGGCCAAGCCCGTGGCGTTGGACTGCACGCCGGTGATCGCGCCGCCCGCGCCTCCCACGGAGGACACGCCCACGCCGCCGTTGCCCGCCAAGACCGTCAGAGCAATCGGGATAGCTGATTGCTCAGTCGCTTGGTTGAGGAAATTGCGGATCAAGCCACCTGCGCCGCCTGCCAGGCCGTTGCCACCTACGCCGGTGACCAGCGATAGACTTCCGTTGAGTCGGTTGGTACCCACGTCCAGTGAGCTGTCGAGGATCCCGCCGCCCGCGCCGCCCGTGCCGCCCGCCGCGCTGCCGCCGCCGCCCGTGGAGTAGTCGATGAAACCGCCGAACCGCTCGACCAACGTCTGCCACCGGCTGATCGTGCCACCCGCGCCGCCTGCCAGCGACCCCTGGCCGCCGTTACCCGTCACCAGCGTGGCGCTGATGTTCGAGGTGTCGAAGATGACTTGGTTGCCCAGGATCGCGCCGCCCGCGCCGCCGTGCAAACCGCTGCCGCCGTTGCCCGAATAGAAGTTAGGGCCGTTCTCTATCGACAGCTTGTTCAAGCGGCCACCGTTGCCGCCGTCGCCGCCGATGCCGTCGCCGCCGTCACCCGCCTGGAAGCTGGTCACCGTGATGAAGATGACGTCGCTCGTCGGGTTGTAACGCGCGGTTACGCCCTCAATGTTGCCGCCTTGGCCGCCGCCGGCAAAGCCGTTGCCGCCGTTGCCGCCGCGCAGCAGGCCGCTGCCGGCATACTGCTGGGTGGGCGTGTAACGCAACTGAATCGACGCGGTCGTCGTCGCGTCGCTGCCGACGGCGAGCGTGCCGTCGCCGATGTTGCCCGCGTTGCCGCCCACACCGTTGGAACTGTTGCCGCCGTTGCCCGAGTAGATGCTGATGCCGTTCTCCGTCAAGTCGCGGATGTAGCCGCCGCCCAGGGGAATTTCCGTCAGCTGCCCGACGAGGTAGAGACCCGTGAAGCGGAAGTCCGAGATGTCTGGCGCAAGCAAGCCGTAGCTCGCCCTCGGGAACGGGTTCGTGGCCGTGGGTACGATCCGGTAGAAGCCGTCGAGCGTGTTCACCTGCCGGTCGATGACTGGAATGCCGGGGTAATAGTTGGCCACATCCGTGGGCAAGGTGTCGAACCCGAGGGGGTCGCCGGTGCCTGTCGTCAAGGGCAGGAGGCGGAACTCGCGGATCTGGATCTGGATCGGGTCGGTGATTAGGTTGGTGATGGCAAATCCGTCGAAACGCCCGGTCCGGGTCGGGTCGGTCGAAGCCAAGGCAATGGCGACCGGCGGCAGGTTCGGGAAGTTGCCCAGGAAGATGCCCGCGTTGTCGTTGCCGCCGCCCACGCCTGCCGACGCGTAGGTAAACCGCGCGTCCGCCGAACTCCGATAAGCGGACAGGAACGACTGCGGCACATTGGAGAGGAAGAGCAGGTCCGGATGACCGTCCTGATCGGCGTCCACAATGGTAAAATCCTGAATCTGGGGCCGGGTATTGGTTTCCTGAAAGGTGACGCCGTCGAAATTGCGGTTGGAATCGACGAAGTTGAGCTGGAAGCTCCGCGTTCCGTCGAGAAGCGGGCCTTGCGGAATATGCGTGATCGGGTTGGGTGCAAAGGCAGTGTAAATCTGGGTGTCCGTCCTCGTCTGGATGCCAGTGACCACGATTTCGGGCGTCACGGGCAGAGAAGCCCCACCGGGGACGGTGGCCCGAGGAGCGTTGTTGTTGTCCATCGAGGTGGCATGGAGATCCACCGGGCCGGTGTTGAGGAAAAACCCACCGATCTGGATGGCGCTCGCGCCGCCAAAAGGTCCGGGGTTCGCGTAGAAATACCCCGTGCCCTGCGGGCGGTTGGTGGCGTTGTTGATCAGACCGTTGTCGAGCGAGCCGTTGACGAAAACCGACGCCACGTGCGCACCCACGAGCACCGGGTCCGTGTTGAGCGAGGTCGCCTGCTCACCGAAGAGCACGCCGACGGTTTGACCCTGTCGGCCGATGAAGTCCTGCACCCGCTCGGCGTAGGCGATGTCGGTGATGCCGTCGCCGTTGTAGTCGCCCGCCGCCAAGGCCAGGATGGCACCAGACTGGCCGAAGAAGGCCAGATTGGTCAGCAGCGGGATCGCCGAATGCGAGGGGATGCTGAAGGGGTGGTCACCCAGCGGATTGTGCGTGTAGTTGAAGGCGTTGACCGGGTTGAGCGTATTGTTCCCGATCTGGTTCAGGTACACGTTGATGCCGCCGAAGTTATTCACGTTGCCCGAGGCCACCGCGATGTCGGGCTTGCCGTCGCCGTTGAAGTCGCCCACGGTCACCGCCGGAGTGCCGCCACCGGGCACCTTGAGCACGACGGTCTTCTGGGTGACGCCCGAGAAGAAGTCGCCGAGGTTGTCGGTGATCGATCCGAACCCGTCGCCAAAGACGACGACCACCTGGTCGGGGTTGGTCGTGGTGAAGATCGCGTCGCCAAAGCCGTCGCCGTCAAAATCGAGCACCTCGGGGCTGTAGGTGGCCACTCCGGTGCCGGTGCCGACGTTGAAAGGCTTGGTGTTGCCCACGTCGCCGATGTCATGCCAGGTGCCGATGAACTGCTGGCCGATCTGCAGCGTCACGTCCGGGGTGTTGAACAGGGTATTGGTGATGCCCGAGCCGTTGCCGCCCTTGCTGAAGCCGTCGCCGCCATTACCGAGGACCACTTCGAGGTCTGCGGCAATCTGGGTGGTCGCGAAGGTCGCCGTGCCACCCACGCCGCCGTTGCCCAACGTGCCGCGCCCGCCGTTGCCGGTGTGCAGGTACACCTGGCCCGTAGTGGTGGCCAAGTCGTTGAAATTGATGATCGAGCCGCCCACGCCGCCGCTGGCGCCAGCGCCGCCGTTACCCGCGAGCACCTCGTAACCGCCCAGGTCCCCGTGCATGACGAGGTTATTGATGTTGCCGCCGCGCGCCCCGGTGCCACCGTCACCGCTGGCGATGTGGCCGATGCTGAAGACCGTGTTCTGGGCAACCGCCGAGATGTTGCTGATGTCGCCGCCATGCTCCCCGGCGGGCGGCGTGAAGGGCCGGATAGTGCCCTCGACGTTGTTGTTGACCAGTTCGGTGGAACCCGTATTGGTACCCGCGAGCACCTGCGGCGCGCGCTGGGTGAAGTGGTACGGCTGGTTGCTGGCTGCCGATCCCGTCATGATCCCGTCAATCGTGATCTCGGAGCCGGAGTAGTGATAGATGTTGCCGTCGACGAACTTGTTGGTCAGCAGCGCGGTGCCGCTCGTGTCGATGCTCAGGCCGCCAAAGTCGCCGCCGCTGATGATGTTGCCGTAGATCGAAAAGTGAGTCAGCGCGACGCGGTTGTTCAACGTGTTGCCGGGCACAGTGGAATCGATATCGGCGGCGGTCAGCGTGCGGAGGGTGATCCCACCAATCGGGTTGTCGAGCAGGATGCGCCCGTCGCGCCCGTTGTTCGGGTTGTTGTCGAGGTCGGTCAGCGTGCTGACGAAGTGACCAGGGTTGAGATTGGTGACGATGTCACCGTGCACGTCGCTGAACAGCGTCAGGTTCGGGGCGCGGCCCTGCGAATCGGGCGCGAGCGCGATGCCCGTGATCTCGCCCGGGTCGAGGATGCCGTCGCCGTTGAGGTCGGTGGTAAACACGACGGCCTTGCCCGCGTTGAGATAGAGCAGGTACGAACCGGAGAACGCGCCGAAGGCCGTGCTCAGCCCCTGGAAGTCGTTCGCGCCGCCGCTGGCGTCGAGCAGGATCGAGCCGCCCACGGTCACGGAGGTGAACTTGAGTTCGTTGAGACCGGCGGGGGCAATGCGCGGTTCGAGCGTTTCGATCAACGTCGCCGGGCGTGCGGTCACGGGGGAGGTTTTGCGGTTCATGCGTAAAGGGGAAAAAGAAGCTTAGAGAAGAAACGAAGGAACAGGTGTGGTAACCGGGGCCGGGAGCGGTTGCCGGTAGTCCACTAGGACGCGGTTGCCGTTGACGTCGAGGGTCAGCAAGGCTTCGGGCCGGAAATTGCGGTCCTGGCTGAAGTTCTTGGCGGCCACCAAGCCGTCGCCGGCCTTGAAGGTGCTCGCGCCTGCTGCGGTGGGGTTGACGACGCTGCCGACGAGGTTAGCGATGTTGAGGTTTTGGAACGAGCCATCCGCGTTGGCGCGCGGGACGTTGTCCAACCGGCCGGAGAGTTTGACCTGATCGACCAGCTCAACCAGCTTGGGCTGGGCCGTCTTGCCCGCCACGATGGAACTGATGGCGTTGGCCGTCACGTCCACAACGCTGCCGTTGGTCACAACGCCGTCAGCACCCGCGCCGCCGACGCCCGCGAACAGGCCGCCTGCGGTCGTGCGGTCGTTGCCATAACCGGCGGCCACGCCGGTGCGGATGCCGATGTCGGCGGTGGCGTCGCCCGCCGTGCCGACGTGGAGGTTTTCAATCGAGCCGCCCAACGCGCCCAGCTTGGTGCCGCCCGAGGCATTGCCCGCCGCGACATGGTGAATGATCGTGTTGGTGTCGAGGTTGTAGAGGGTGGCCGAGGTCACATTGCCGCCCGCCGCACCTTTCTTGGCCACGCCGGAAATCCCGGCGTTGCCCGCGTCGATAAAGACCGTCTGGGTCGTGCCGATGAACGCACCATCGGCGTCCCCCTTGAGCTGGACGTTGGTGATCGAGCCGCCCGCACCGGTGCGCCGGGAACCGTCGGAGCCGCCGCCGTTGCCTGCGATGATGTGGGTGTCGCCGTTCAGGCCGATGTAACCGTCGAGCGTCGTGATATCGCCGCCCACGCCCGCCACACGGTTGCCGTCGCTGCCGTTGCCCGCGTGGATCGTCACGTTGCCGAAGTTGGGCAGGCCGTTGAGCGTGTTGAGGGTGGTGCCGGCGCCGAGAATCGCGCCGCCCGCGCCGCCCGCGTGGCCGTCACCCGCAGTGATCGAAATGTTGCCCACGTGGTCCACAAAGCCCGAGGCCGACGCCACAAAGCCGCTGATCAGGCCGCCGTCGCCGGGAACCGAGCCGCCCAGGCCCGCGCTGCCCGCCGTCAGGGTGACGGAACCGGCCAGCGAGTTGGCGCCGCTGGCGTTCACCGCGCCGCCCGGGCCGCTGATGCCCGAGCCGCCCGAGCCGCCGTCGCCCGCGCGCAGGGTGGCGTTGTCGCCTACAAGCAGGTTGACGATCGACAGCACGCCGCCCAGGCCGCCGTCGGCGGTGCCCGTGCCGCCGGCACCCGCCGTGACGCTGCCCGTCAGGCCCAGCAGATTATTGCCCTCGATGGGCAGGAACACGGCCGGGAAGCCGAAGGGGTCGATACCGGGGAAATTCGACACGTCGGGAATGTTGGCTACGCCCACGTTCGAAAGGTTGCCGCCCCCGCCGCCGCTGCCCGCGCCGCCCGGATTGATCGAGCCGCCCGCCCCCGCCGTCATGTTCATGCTGAAGCCGGTGCCGGTGAACTGGAAGCCCGCGATGTCGCCACCTTGGCCGCCACCGGTCGCGCCGCTACCACCGATGCCCGAGCGCACGAGCGCGGCAGCAATCGTCCCGGCCAAGCCGCCGCTGAAGCCCGAGGTATTGAGTTGCACGTCCGTCACCGAGCCACCTTGGCCGCCGAGCCCCCCGGCGCTGTTGCCGCCATTGCCGTGCGTGCCGCCGTTGATGACGAACGCGGGCGTGTTTGCGCCAGGCGAGAGGAGGTCGGAATCGGCCAGGCGCACGGTGTTGACGACGCCGCCGTCGCCACCGTTGCCCGTGCCGCCGTTGCCGCCTTGCCCGGCATTGAGCGTCACCGTCCCCGCGAAGAGATTGGTCAGGTTGCGCAGGATGATCGAGTCGAGCGAGCCGCCGATGCCGCCCTTGGCGTAACTGTCGCCGCCATTGCCCGCGCCGATGACGAGGTTGCGGCCCAGCACCGAGACGCCGTCCACGTTGCCACCGTTCTTGCCGAGGCCCGCGTCGCCCGCCTGTACGAGAATCGTGGCGTTGTCGGCGTCGGACAGGGTATCGAGGTTGCGCACGTCCACCTGGTCAATCGAGCCGCCGTTGGCACCCTTGCCCGCGCCCGGGGTGGTGTTGAGGCCGCCGTGACCGCCGAGCACCTGGATCTCCGCGCCGGGCAGGCCGTCGCCCGGGATCGCGCCGAAGATGAGCGAGTTGACCACGTCGCCGCCCGTGCCCCCGCGCAGACCATCGCCGCCCGCACCGCCGCTGACAAAAAGGTTCTGCGCGAGCAGGTCCGCCGACTGCCGGTTGGCGACGGGTGCATCAAGACTGGTGAACACGCCGTTGACCGTGCCGCCCACGCCCGCCTTGAACTCGGCGTTGTCGCCGCCCCGGCCCGCCTGGATGGTGATGAGGTGGTTGACGACCGAGTTGGCCACGCCGTTGACGAGCACGTTATTGATGCCGCCGCCCTGGCCGCCTTTGACGGTGGCGTTGCCCGCGCCGCCCGCGCCTGCGAGGACGCTGAAGGTGTCCGTGTCGCCCAGGAAAGTGAGGTCCGTGACGCTGCCGCCCACGGCCCCGAGGCCGCCGTCGCCCGCGCGGATGACGCCCTGGGGCGTCAGCGCGATCACGGTCAGGCCGTTGACCGACGCGCCGACCCTGCCGTCCTTGTACGCGACGCCGGAAATCGTGCCGCTGACCACGCCGGGCGTACCGGTGAGGTTGTAGGTCGCGCCGTTGGCCGCCGTGCCCGCGAGCACGTTGTGGACAGTGCCCCGGATGGAGACCACCCCGGCGCCCGTGCCGATGTCGCCGCCGCTGAGCACACTGCCGTTGACGTTGCCCGAGATGTCGAGGCTGCCGATCTTGAACCCGGGCTTGCCCACGCTGCCGAGCGTCAGGGTGCCGTTGTTGGCGAGGTTGGTGACGATGTCGCCGTCCACGTTGCCCTGGACGAGCACGCCCGCCTTCTTACCCATCGAGATGCCGACGAGTTCGTTGGTCTGGACCTGGCCGTCGAGGTTTTTGTCCTGGAAGAAGGCAACGAGGTTGCCTGCAGTGGCCTGGATGAAGGTGTTGGTGTCGCTCAGGCCGCCCTGGGCCCGGAAGATGATGAGCTTGTCGCCGGGGATGGCACCCTGGGGGCCGGAGAGCTGGAGCGCAAAGGTGTGGCCATCGCCGATGCCGTACTGGGTCGCGTTCACAAAGCCAAGCTGGCCGTTGTGGGGCGCGACGTTGTAAGCAACGTAGTTATCAAGGTTTGCCGCGGAAGGCAAATTAGCGATACCGGTTGCGCCGGCGGGGGCGATGCGCGCTTCGAGCGACTCGATGAAAAGATGGCCGCCCGAGGGGGGGGTCGAAGACATGGGGCCAACTAACTCACTTTTGCGAGGGGCTGACAAGATTATTCTGCTGCGAAAACCGGGGCGTTTTTCGCCTGCAACGTAAGGGTTTTATGAGTCGTTTCGCCAAGGGAGTGCGTTTGAAACGTTTGCCGTGTAAGGGAATGTAAGGATCGCGTGGAGTGAGGGTTGAAAAAAATTGATCATCAACCTCAACGGACGCGGAAAAGCGTGGCCTGGAATCCAAATTTCAGAAGAGATTCAAGCAGCCAAACAGTCAGGGAAGATTCAAGGTTCAAGGACCACGATCCGTAGCGGAACCTCTTCGTTCCCAAACGCCAACACCTGGGATGAAGAGATAATGCGCTTATGAAGAGATAATGCGCTTTTTCACCAGCCTCGGCAGTGGTGGATGCGGTTAGCCCACGGCGTGAACTGTGGGCATGACAGCTAACGGCTGCACGTCGCGGCGGGGCGGCAGACGTGGCGCACCGCCAAAGCAGGCGGCACGCGGGTTTTCTTATGCCCCCACCGGAACTGTCCCTGGATTTGCGATGCGCCCATGGCTCGCGCCGTGGGCTTGCGTCTACACCCCTGACGGGGGATGGCCAGACAACCACCGCCGGGATTGCTAAGGCAAGCCGGAGAAACAGCCTGGTTTCATGCCAAGCGTTTGAAGCTTAACCTTCCTTGGTTCCTCGAATTCTTGGCTGCTGAACCTTTCCAATCACTGGGCCGGCCAGATCCGCACCTTGACCTTGGCGTGGCTTGCATCGGGAGTCACCCGGTAGGTGCCCCGGACCTGAAACGCCACCTTGAGTTTGGCCGCCGTCACGCGGGAGGCATTCGTGGGCTGCACGTCGAGCGACACGGAGGACGCACCGGCGGGAATTGTCACTTTGGCCGGCAGCGGCGCGTAGTCCACGCCGCTGACCGCGTCGCCGCTGTAGGTCAGGAACACCTTCAGGGCGCGCGAGATGTCCCCTTCGCGGGCAACGACCACCTGACCAGCCTGCGCGTTGGGAATCGCGTCCTTGGCTGTTGCGGCCAAGGTGACGGTCGGCAGACCCGCGCCAGAAGCGTCGTTGGTCGTGAAGTCGAGCTTCACGTTATTCCCGGCGCTGTAGGCAACCGCCTTGACCCGCGCCGACCCGAGGCCGCCGCCCGAGGCCGTGACCGTCAGGGTGCCCGCGCCGCTGGCGGGCAGCGGGACTTGGAAGCCGCCCGCACCGGTCGTCACCGCGTAATAATTGCCCGCGTCGGGCGTGATCGTCACCCCGGCCAAGCCCTCGCCCTCGTCGTAAACGCCGTTGCCGTTCGCGTCCTGGTAAACCACCCCGGTCACGTAGGCGAGCGAGGAGTCGGCGGGAGTGCCGAAGTCCTGGGTGATGACCAGCGGGCCGAAATCATGGATGGAACTGTCCACACAGGCGATGCCGACCTCGCGGAACGTCGGGACGTTGGACGACGAGTTCATGATGTTCTCGCGGTGGCCGTAGGAAGGCACGCCCCAGTCGGCGTTTAGGCCGACGTGCCCGAAGAACGGGTTTTCGGCGTAGGCGTAGACGTTTTCGCCGAGGCCGCTCCACTTGTAACCGGCGGCGGAGATGCGCTTGTCAAAGGTCGTGCCGTCGGCGCTCTCGTGGGATTGCACCCCGGCCTGCGCTTGATAGGCGGCGTGTTGGTGGGAGGAGGCCATCAGTGAGGCGTTGAAGGCCAGCGGCGGCTTGGACGCGTAGGTGCCGAAGTCACCCACCAACTCGTTGGTGCTGACGTGGTAATAATTGTAATAGCGCAGGATTTCGGAGTCCGTGACCGTGGCAAGCCGCTGGCCCTCGCCCGCAGGGTTGGCGCGGGCGGCGTTGATGAGTTCGAGGATGTACTGCTCGCGGTCGGAGGCGTCCGGCTGCGGATAGGCCGCCGTGGGCGCGGCGGACAAACGGACGGAAGTGCCGCCGATGGACAGCAAGACGAACAAGCAGTGGGTGATGGATGAGAAGGAAAGTTTCATGACGAAGGTGGTCCGGTCGGCCAAGAACGTGGTGAAACTCCCTAATGCAGGCGGAATGCCAGTTAGGGTAGATTTGGCAACGACGGGTGACTTTTCCGTCGGGCATAGTGGGAAACTTTCCTATCGCATTACTCTTATATCTAACGGTTTATCTTCTAAGATGTTTACGAAAAATTGGTCCATCTCTGACCGTAACAAACGACCGCTGAAGATCTGATTTCTCAAATATGATAATTAATAAATTATCATATTTAAATGATTTTTCACGATTGAGACACGCGGATTTTAAGTCCCTTTGGCCTTGGATGACTTGGCATCCAGGCGCGTTTGGATGGTATCAATCCGGGCTTGAGCTTTGCGCCACTCCGCCTCATACCAGCGGGCTTGCTTCCGAGAAGCCGCGAGCTGTTGGGCGAGGTCGCCGGGGTCAGGGGTGGCGGAACGGAGAAATGGCTCGCAGGCGGCGAGTTGGGCGGCGACGCCGTCCAGGGTGGCGCGCATCTCCGTTTCCCGGCCCGCCAAGCCAAGTTGCAGGGCGGCGTCGGTTACACCGACCCAGAGGGGGAGGCCGGACGCGGCGGCGGGGCGGCCCAGGGTGGGATCGGTGAGGGTCGTAGCCGACGGGGGGAGGTGGAGGGCGCGGCGGACCGGTTCAAGGGCAGCGTTTTCGTCGGTTTGGAAGGCACTGAAATCCAGCAGGATGCGGTCGTGGCGGCGGGTGGCTCGTTCCGACTCCAGAACGTGCCGGAGCCAGAGGAGGTAGGCCTTACCAGCGGACACGCCCTCGCGGCGGGCCAGCGAGGCGGCGACCTCGGCGGGGGCACGGCGCACGAGCAGGAACAGGGGGCGACTGCCCAGCGCAAGCCAAACCGTTTCCCACCATGGCAGCAAGCGGCAGAGACGCGGGTCTTTCAGGCCCCAGAGGGGGACCGCCGGAAAGTCGCGGCGGAGGATGGCGAGGAGTTGGTGCTGGTACGGCGCGAGGTGGTCGTCGTGCCACCAATTAGCAGGGAGAGGGGCGGGGTCGTCCCAACTGCGGTCCAGCGCAAGGAGCAGACGGTCGTGAAGGTTAACCACGTCGTTGTGCTCGAAATAGCCCCGGGGGTTGTCGGGGTCGGGCGGCATGAGGCGAGGGCCGAAATCCACGCCCGAATTACGCAGACAACCCGCCACGAGGCTCGTGCCGCTGCGGTGCATGCCCAGCACCACGACAACGCGCCGCGCGGCGGAAGCGGGTGGCGGATCAACAGGGTCGGCGGGGGCGGGCATGGGCGGCGGGATAATGCACCGATTATGCAGATTTCTGTCCGAGGGAGAACTTGAAAGAGCCGGGGGGGCGGCTTATGAGAAGTTTCCAACCCATCCGTCCATGCTCGACATCCGACTCATCCGCGAACAGCCTGACCTCGTCAAAACGCGCCTTGCCACGCGCGGCGGGTCCGACGCGGAGGCCGTAGTGAGCGAAATCCTGGCGTGCGACGCGCGACGCCGCCAGATCGAAACGCGGCTCCAAACACACAGCGCCGACCGCAACCGGCTGAGCAAAAACATTGGCCAGAAGCGCGCCAAGAAGGAAGACAGCAGCGAGTTGGAGGCGCAGGTGCGCGGGATCGGCGAGGAGATTGCCACGCTCAACCAACAGGCGACCGAGGCCGACGAGGAGCAACGGCGGCTCCTGCTCAACGTGCCGAACCTCCCCCACCCCGGCGCGACCGTGGGCCGGGAGGCGGCGGATAACCCGGTGGTGCGGACGTGGGGCGAGCCGCCGCAATTCACGGCGGGGAGCGAGCCGGAGGATCATCTGAAAGTTGGCGCGCGGCTGGGGTTGTTCGACCTCGAACGCGCCGCGAAGATCAGCGGCAGCGGGTTCGTGGTATTCACGGGGCTGGGCGCGCGGCTGCAACGGGCACTCCTTTCGTTTTTGCTGGACCTGCACAGCACGCAGCACGGGTACACGGAGATCGCACCGCCGTTCGTGGTGAAGCGTGACTGTATGGTGGGCACGACGCAGTTGCCGAAGTTCGAGGAGGACATGTACGGGCTGGAAGACGGGGCGATGTTCCTGATTCCAACTGCCGAGGTCCCCGTGACGAACCTGCACCGGGAGGAGATTTTGGCGGCGGACGCGCTGCCGAAGAAATTTTGCGCCTATACGCCCTGTTTCCGCCGGGAGGCGGGGTCGGCAGGGCGGGAAACGCGGGGACTGATTCGCGTGCACCAGTTCGACAAGGTGGAATTGGTCAAGCTGACGACGCCGGAAAACAGTTATGAAGAGTTGGAGAAGCTGACGGCGGATGCCGAGCAGGTGTTGCAGCTCTTGGGGTTGCACTACCGAACCATCGAGCTTTGCACGGGGGATTTGGGGTTCGGGTCGGCGAAGACGTACGACATCGAGGTGTGGGCACCCGCCCAACAGGCCTATCTGGAGGTGAGCAGTTGCTCGAATTTCGAGGAGTTCCAAGCGCGGCGGATGAACTTGAAGTTCAAGGACCCGGAGACGGGCAAGAACCGATTTTGCCACACGCTCAATGGATCGGGGACGGCGCTGCCCCGGTTGTACGTGGCGTTGCTGGAGAGTTGCCAGCAGGCCGATGGATCGCTGCGGTTGCCCGAGCCATTGTGGCGGTACATGGGTGTGGAGCAGATTGGATAATTTTTCCCACCCGGTTTATGTCGTTCGGCAGCGAGCTTGTCCGAGCCCTGCGGCCTTACCCAACGGCAGCCCGCTATCTGGTCGGTGTGTCGGGGGGACGCGATTCTGTCGCGCTGCTGCACGGTCTTTGCGCCATCGGCTACCGTCGGCTCGTGGTTTGTCACTTGGACCACGGACTACGCGGGCGGGCCGCGCAGGCAGACGCACGCTTTGTCGAGCGGTTGGCGGAGAAAGCAGGCTTGCCGCTGGAAACCGCCCGGATTGATGTCACGGCGCGGGCGAAAGCCGACAAGTGTTCCTTGGAAACGGCGGCGCGGGAGGCGCGCTACGAGTTTTTCGCCGAAGCGGCGGCGCGGCAGCGTTGCCACTGGATTTTCCTCGGACACCACGCGGACGACCAGGTAGAAACCGTGCTGTTTAACCTGTTGCGCGGCACCGGTCCGGCGGGGCTAGCAGGCATGAGCGTCGAGAAAGAGCGGACCGTCGGACGGCGCAAGTTGCAAATCATCCGGCCACTGTTGGCGGTGTGGCGGACGCAGATCGACGAGTATCTCCACGCCGAGAATTTGCGGTGGCGAAACGACGGCACGAACGCGAGTCCAGCGCGTTCCACGCGCAACCGGATGCGGTTGGAAATTTTACCCATGCTTGAACAAGTGATGGGGCGAAATGTCAGAACCGCGCTGTGGCAAGCGGCCGATGTGCTCGGGGCGGAAGAAGCGTGGATCGCCAGTTTGACGAAGGCCGAAGCGCCGCTGCCAGCGCAGGCACCGCTGGCAGCGTTGGTGGGCAAACCGGTGGCCCAACAACGCCGGATGATTCGAGGCTGGTTACAGCGGGCCCGAGTACCGCAGGTAGGTTACGGGGAAGTGGAGTTGGTGCGGTCGCTGCTCGATAAAGAGGGCGGTGTGGCCAAGATTAACTTGCCGGGAGACTGGCACGCGCGCCGACGTGCGGGCGTGTTGTTTCTGGATAAGTGACGCGTCCTGTGGCGAAGTGCAACTTCGCGGACAAGTGCATTCCCAAGGGCAAAAAAATCGCAAAGTCATAAAGGGGAAGGAGAAACCGTAGAGGGGAAAAAGGGACGCACGGCGGGTAGGTTATCCGTGGGATAACGGCGGAAAACGTATTTCATGAAACCGACGGTTTCCCGGCAGATGGAAAACAGGTCGCGCCACTCGAAATAACGCGCGTGGACCGAGGCCACCGGCCTGATCCCGAACTGGTGCATGGCGTAGCGCGCCCGCGCGACGTGGTAATATTGCGTGACCACGCAAACGCTCTGCCACCTGTGTTCGGCAAGGATGCGGCGGGTGTTGCGCGCCGTGTGGTAAGTGTCCACGCCCGCGTTGTCCTCCAAGAGACGGTCAGTGGCGACACCACGGGCCGACAGATAGGCGGCCATCACCTTTGCTTCGTCGTAGCCATTGGGTTCGATCCCGCCGCTGACAAGGATGGTCTGGCAACGGCCCGCACGGTACGCCACCAGAGCCGCGTCGAGCCGCGCCGCCAGCCGGGGCGAGGGCTGGCCGTCTGGCAGAACCTCGTTGCCGAAGACCACTGCCAAGTCGGCGTAGAATGTCTGATCTTGGAAGCCCGCGACGACAATGATCGTAGCCAGCAGGAGACAGGCGGCCAGAACGGATTCCGCCACCAGAAAAAGGAGCCGCCAAAGGGAACCGCGCGGACGGACGGCGGAGATGGGTTCAGGCACGACCAGGGAAGGTCAGTTCAGCCACGCCGCTCTTGTCGAGTTCACCCAAGCCTTGCTCGATCATGCGGTCGTACTGCGCCTTGGTCGCGGCGGCCAGCGGGAGGTCCAGACCGTGTTCATGGGCGAGCGTGAGGGCGATGCCGCTGTCCTTGGCCGCGTGGGCGGCGGAAAAGAAGACCTCGTGCGCACGGTTCTGCATGTCCTCGCCATCGGTCTGCAGGACGCGGCTGTTCGCACCGGTTTCGGCGAAAACCTCGCGCAGGGTCGTGAGGTCGAGTTTCAGAGCCGCACCCAGGCCGAGACCTTCCGCGAGGCCCGCGGTGTTGATGTTCATGACCATGTTCACCAACGCCTTGACCTTGGCCGCCTCGCCCGCCGCGCCAACGTAGCGCACCGTCGAACCGAGGGCGTCGAGGACGGGTTTTGCGCGCTCAAACGCCGTGCGGTCGCCGCCGCACATCAGGTAAAGCGTGCCCTCGCGCGCCTGGGTGATGCTGGAAGCCATGCACGCCTCCAGCGTCTGCGCGCCGACGAGTTCTGCCATCGACTGCACGGCGTGGTGGACGGCGGGCGTGACCGTGGCGCAGTTGATAAACAGGCGTCCCTTGGCGGATGCCGGGGCGAGGAGCGAGTGGGCGTTGCCGGCGTCGAAGACCGCGCGCATTGCCCCGTCGTCGGAGACTACCGTGATGACCGTCGTGGCGAGGGCGGCGACCTCGGCGAGAGTAGCCGGGGTGGCGGCAGAGAGTTCCTGCGCGAGGGCGGCGGCAGCCGGGGCGTGGGCGTCGTAAACCGCCGTGATCTGGAAGCCTTGGTCCCGCAGGCGACGCGCCATGTTCGCGCCCATGCGTCCGACGCCGACGAAGGCGACCGTTTTTTCCGGGGGAAGGGGTAGTGGGGTCATGCGGGTGGAGGAATGTCAATTGGGACGGGGGAGGAAGCAAGGTGCAAGATGCAGGATATGGGTTGTGGATTATGAGTTGTGGAGAGAGGATATTTTATGAGCGTTATTCAGGTGGAAGGACTCACCAAAGTTTACCGGACCTACCGGAAGGAGCCGGGATTGCGGGGAGCGCTGAAGGGGTTGGTCAGCCGGCAATATGATGAGACGCGCGCGGCGGATGGCGTGGGTTTCCAGATCGAAGAAGGCGAGTTCGTTGGCTTCCTCGGACCTAACGGCGCAGGCAAGACCACCGTGCTCAAAATGCTCTCAGGCTTGCTTTACCCCACCTCGGGCAAGGCCAGTGTGTTGGGGTTCGTGCCCTGGGAACGGCAAAACGAGATGAAGCGGCAGTTTTCGCTGCTCATGGGTCAGAAAAATGCGCTGTGGTGGGACCTGCCCGCGCGGGAGTCGCTCGAACTCAACCGCGCGATTTACGGCATCGCGCCCGCCGAATTTCACCGGATCGTCGAGGAACTCACCGCGCTCCTCGACGTGGCCGACAAGATGAACGTCATGGTGCGCGAACTCTCACTCGGCGAGCGCATGAAGATAGAAC
>CAXTBX010000091.1:0-3113 GCA_964242205.1 uncultured Chthoniobacterales bacterium | reverse complement strand
TTGCCAACAGCTTGACTCGTCCGCGCGTCCGATCCGCGCGGGAGTCGCACGCACTCAACCGCGCCATCTACGGCATCGACGCGGAGCAGTTCCGGCGGATCGTGGATGAGTTGACGAGCCTGCTGGACGTGGCTGACAAGATGAACGTGATGGTGCGTGAGTTGTCGCTGGGCGAGCGGATGAAGATGGAACTCATCGCCGCGCTGCTGCACCGTCCGAAGGTGCTATTTCTCGACGAACCCACGATTGGGCTGGACGTGATTAGCCAGAAAACCGTGCGCGCGTTTTTGCGCGAGTACAACCAGCAGAACAAGGTCGTGACGATCCTCACAAGCCATTACATGCAGGACATCGAGGCGCTGTGCCGCCGGGTCATCGTCATCGACCACGGACGCATCCAGTTCGACGGCGAGCTGGAGGCGATCAGCGCGCGGTTTGCCACCGGGCGCATCCTGAGCCTGGAGTTCGCCGGGCCGGACGGCGGGCGCGATTTCACGGGATTGGGCGAGGTCGTGGAGCGCACGGCGGAATCGGTGCGGCTGCGGGTACCGCATGCGGAGGTTGCCGCCGTGGTGCGGCGCGTGTTCGAGGCGTACCCGGTGAAGGACATTCGCGTGGAGGAAGTGCCCATCGAGGAAACCATCGCGCAGTTGTTCCGGCAGACGCGTTGACGACGCGCGGGCGGTGCCGCAACCTGCCATCGCGTTGACCAGAGCGCGGAGACGAGTTGAAACTGGTCGCCCGTACCGCCAATAACCGTGCCCCCCCGCCACCGTAAACGCGCGCCGTTGTTACCTGAGTGACTTCGAGCACTGGTTCAGCACGCAGTGCCAGCGCATGGGCCATCTGGTGTGAAAATCTCGCTTTTTCTGCGGTGCAGAGGCTTGGTTTCCGGCATTTACCGCTCAAAAAAGCTGGTACTCCCAACCGGGCTCGAACCGGTAGTCTACGGTTTAGAAGACCGTTGCTTTATCCATTAAGCTATGGGAGCTTGTTGTTGCAAATGAGCAACTTATGACGTGAGAAAATCGTTTCTGTGTACGACTGTACCCGGTCATTGTACCCCTTGGGTATGGCTACCACAAAAAGCACGCAAACGGCCAAGGCAGTTTCGCCCTGGGAGAGCACGAAGACGCAGTACCTGATTCGCTACCGCCCATCAGGCGTATACTTCGCAAAGTTCAAGGCCGGAGGCAAACAGTTTCGGTTCAGCTGAACACCACCGTCCTGAGCGTGGCGCAGGTTCGGCTGGCCGAGGAACGACGCAAACGTGTGGCATCGGCGAGCAAGCCGACGACCGGCCGCCTGACCTTCGGCGATGTGGTAGCGCTTTACCGCGCACAGTTCCAAGCCGACAGCAACCTGAAGCCGGGTACAAAGGGATACAAAGAGGAGATGCTGATCGCGCTGCAGAAGACGCGGCCGGGACTTATGGTCGCCGACGTTGGCAAGGTCACCGAAAAACAGTGTCAGGAGTGGGCGCGTCGCTACGCCGCAGGCTTCTCGCCGACCCGGTTCAACGGCACGTTGACCACGTTGCGGCACATCTTCAGTATCGCTATCAAGGAGGGGGCACGGCATGACAATCCGGTCATGACCGTAAAACGGCAACGCGTGCGGGCGAAGAAGCTGACGCTGCCCAGCCGCGACGAGTTCACGAAATTGGTTCTGACGATGGACAGGGCAGGGAGCCGCGACTCCCGCAACTGCGCGGACTTTGTGCGCTTCCTAGCCTACACTGGCTGCCGCAAGGGCGAGGCGGCCAAGGTGACCTGGGCAGACGTGGATTTTGCGAAGGGCGAATCGTGGTGCGCGGCGACGCGGAGACCGGTACGAAGAACTGGGAGGTGCGGCGGGTGCCGATGATCGACGAGTGCCGCACGCTGTTGGAGCGCTTGCGCGTCGAGCGGTCGGACGAACCCGAGGCTACGCCGGTCATGATCGTGCGCGAGTGCCAGCAGGCGGTCGACCGCGCCGCGAGGCTGACCGGCGTCGCTCGCATCACGCACCACGACTTTCGCCATCTTTTCGCCACTCGCTGTTGAGAGCGGCGTCGATATTCCGACTGTGAGCCGGTGGCTAGGCCACAAGGATGGCGGCGCCCTAGCGATGAAGACCTACGGACATCTGCGCGACGAACACAGCACCGAGATGGCGCGGCGGGTGAAGTTTTGACTGTTCGTCGTGCGTAATTGGGCCTCGGCGTATCAGCGAACTTGAGAAGGATAATTTGTTTGGACACCGGAGCAAAAAAATGCCGCCAAGCCGAGCTTCCTAATTTTGGGTCAATCGCAACTTGGGACGAATTTTTCCTGGGGACAGAACTTCGACGTTTTTTGATACTTGTGCGCATGACAACAAAAATCATCCGCCCATCGCAGCCTACCGCCATCACACCCAAAGTCTTCGCTCGACCGTCGGCACAAGCACCGACGAATAGTGTTGAGGTCGGCCATCGGATTGAGCAGGAACTTGAGAGCGCACACACGCTTCAGAAGCAACTGGCTAACGTCTCCCGCCGCTTGGCCGCAGCACGAGCAAAGGAATGGCAGGGTCGAAAACCTCCGAAAGTCAAACTTCAGCATACTTGTGGCAGGGTACAGCGCATCGCACGGCGCGGTTTAGATGGTAAGCAAGAATGGCGCGATTACCGACGCGTGTTCGGGCGATGCAGCCTCACTGATGGTTGGTATATGGCTGCGGAAATTCAAAACGTACTGCTCGTTGCAACTTGGCACCAGGAAAGTGATAAAAACGGCTATCCAGATGGCGAGTTCACAGTGGAATACGTGGTCGTTGACCGTGTCCGGTCATATGCGCTGACCACATCGCTCCGATACGCCAAGGAAGTGTTCATCTTCGCCTGCCTCCGGGAACTGCTTCGAGGCCTGAGCAAGCAGGAAGTCACCGCTGGGTCTGAGCGGCTGCGTCGCTTCAAGTCGTTCATTCGCAAGGAACGGGGTCTAGCAAACGACCAAGATGGCCGTGATGAGGCGTTAGATTGTACCGATTGGATCTCCGGCAGTTTCGAAATATCTCCCTGGGATAAAGGTGACTAACTGCCTATCCGAATAACGTCTTTTGTGGTAGATTTGGCAGGTATGAAAGTAGGT
>CAXTBX010000090.1:0-19956 GCA_964242205.1 uncultured Chthoniobacterales bacterium | reverse complement strand
CCCCCAGGTAGTTCAGCGGCACGAACGGGATAATGTAATCGAACACGCGCGACAGGTGGTTCACCGGAAAAAATACCCCCGAGAGCAGGATCATCGGCAGGTTGATGATGTTCCCCAACCCGATGCAAACCTCCTCGTTCTTGCTCACCGCCGCCATGAAGAAGCCGATGGACAAGAACACCAGTGTTCCCAGGAACAACCAGCCGGAAAACACCCACCAGTTGCCCACCATTGCCACCTTGAACGCGTACCGCCCGATCAGCACACAGATCGCCGTCTGGAACAGCGCGACCGTCAGCCGGAACGCCACGTAGGCTGTCAGCAGCGCCGTGCGCGAGAGCGGCGTCGCGTTGAGCCGCTTGAGCACCCCTTGCACGCGCAGTGCGACGAGCGGCTGCGCCGTGGCGAACAACCCGAGCTGCATCAGGCTCATGCCCAGGATGCCGGGCAGCAGGTAGTCGATGGTGCGCAGCTCCCGCGCGCGGCCCGCCTCCGTGCGTAGCGCCAGCACGCGCGGCTGCCCGGTCAGCGAGCTGTCCACGCCGTCGATCACGCGCGCGAGCATCCCCTGGAGGATGGGGGTGAGCAGCTGCCGGGCGGGGTCGATGGTCAGCACGATCTCGACGGGCGGCACGGCGTTGGCGTCGTCATCGGCAGCCTTGTCCGCGTCCGGGTCCGTCGCAAGTTTCGCCGTCGGCGCGGGCGTGGCGGCTGACGGCGGGGCAGGCTTATCGTCGGTGTCGTCGCCGGACAATACGTCGGCCATTTCGTCCAGGCTGCGCTTTTCCTCCAGGGCCGCTTTGATGGCGCGCTCGCGGGCATCGGATGCCTTGTCGGCCAGCCCGCCGGGGACCGTGACGACGGCGTCCACGCGGCCCTGTCGCAGTGCTGTGAGCAGCGCCGCGCGTTCGCCGGGCACGAACTTCAGTTCCGAGAACGGGTTGTGCTCGGCGTTCTTCGCATCGGGTTTGCCGTCCTTGTCGAGCTTGGCCTTGGGCAACTCCCGCAGTGCGTCGATCAACGCCTTGGCGACGGCGTCATTGCCGTCCTCGGCCACGAGACCGACCTTGGCGTCGGCCTTGTCCTGATTCGTGAAAACCAACCCAAAGATGGTGATGAACAGGATCGGGAACGCGATGGTCAAAAACAGCGCGCGTTTGTTGGAGAGAAACTCCGTCAGGTTGGCGCGGTAGAGATTGCGGAAGGCACGCATTGGGAAAAGCTTCAAGGTTTAAGCCTCAAGCTTCAAGGTGGGTTCGAGGTCCAAGGTTTAAGAAAGTGATCGTCATTGTTCTCCTTGAATCTTGATGCTTGCACCTTCCTTGAAGCTTGAGGCTTAAACCTTGAAGCTTTTCCATTCATTCCCTGATCCTCCTGCCCGTCAGCTTCAAGAAAACGTCCTCCAGCGTCGCCGTGTGGATCGAAAACCCGCGCAGCTCGACCCCACGCTCGGCGCAGAGCGCCATCAGCGCGCGCGTGGTCTGCGTGACGTGCGCCGACGCCAGCCGCGTCTGGCCATTGGCTTCTTCCCAGCGGTCCACCGCCGGGAGGGTTTCCAACGTCTCGCGCGGCAAGTTCGCATCGCTCAAAAATTCCAGCGTGGTGCGCTCGAAGTGCTCGGCGATCAACCCCGCCGGGGTGCCCGCGGCAATGACCTTGCCGTGGTCGATGACCACCAAATTATCGCAAAGTTGTTCGGCCTCTTCGAGGTAGTGTGTGGTCAGCAGGATCGTCTTGCCGCCGTCGCGCAACTGACGGATCACGTCCCAGAGCGACCGCCGCGCCTGCGGGTCCAACCCAGTCGTGGGCTCATCGAGGAAAACGACGGCGGGATCGTTCACCAGCGCGGCGGCGATGGCGAGCCGCTGACGCTGTCCGCCGGAGAGATCGCCGCTGGGCGTGTCGGCTTTTTCCTCCAGGTTGACCAGGCCGATGAGCCGGTCCACCGGCAGAGCGCGGGGGAAAAAACTGCCGAACAATTTCAGCAGTTGCCGGATCGTCAACTGCTTGAAAAACGCCGTCGATTGTAGTTGCACGCCGATGCGTTCCTTGACCTGGCGCGGATGCTTGCGCGCGTCGATGCCCAGCACCTCGATGGTGCCGCCATCGGCGGGGCGCAGGCCCTCGATCATCTCGACGGTCGTGCTCTTGCCCGCGCCGTTGGGCCCGAGCATCCCGAACACCTGCCCCGGCTCGACGCGAAACGACACCCCGTCCACGGCCCGCAGGGGACCGTAGGTTTTGACGAGATCGGCGACTTCGACGGCGGCGGCAGGCATGGCGGCAGACGCCGACTGTGCACGGGGGCGCCCGGGGATGCAAGGCGTCAGGTAGGGAGCAGGGTCCGAGGGCTTCCCTGACTCGCGCCGCAGGCGCAGGCCGGTCACAGGCCATTTCAAACCAAACGCGGACGACGGAGGACCGCCGGTCTCTACCTCAAATTCTCCGTCGGCAATTTCCCCACCCCGGCATTGGGCAACCTGCCGTCCATCGTACCCGACGCCGGACCGACGAACCCTGTGGACCCGTCCGCGAACGCGCACAATGCCTGCCCGTGATACCGGAAACTCGCCGTCACGTTGAAGTCGTCGACCATGTAGAACTCCTCCAACATCGGGTTGGACGCGGACGCCGGATTCTGAAACGTGTTCACTTGCGCCGACGTGGCGAACACCACGCGCTTACTATGATCGGCGATGGCGGCATCGATCTTCCCCTGCAACAAATCGTTGTAACCATAGGGAATGTACCCATTTTTGAACTTGGGCTTGAACGCCGGACCCATGCGAACGAACTGCGGGTCGGGATGAATGTCGTGCATCCCGCCGCTGTACGGCCCCAGCGCGCCGCGCGCGTAGTCAATGGTACGCGTGCCCTCGGGCAGGTGCGCGTCCGCCGCCGTCTCGTAGCCGAACCAGTACGTCGTGCCCTCGGCGTCGTCCGTGCGGAAGGGCCAATACGTACCGCGATGCTCGGCGAGGTACGAGGTGCCCGCCATACTCAACTGCCGCAGCGCGCTGACGGCCACCACGCGCGAACTGCTCACGCGCGCCTCCTGGTAAACCGGCAGCGTCACCGCCGTGACGACCGCCACGACGGCGATCACCACCAGCAGCTCCAGCAGCGTGAACGCGCCTCTCACACGCCGACGGGTAAGGCTAGTCTCCCACTGCGCCGTTGCGCCGTCGCCGCGACGCCTACCGCGCCCGCTACCAACAGCGCCCATGTCCCCGGCTCCGGCACGGCGAACGCCGTGGCCTGCGGCGCGCGGGTGCCGTCGCTGTACACCCAACCATCGGCCTGTCCCGGCGTGATCATGCGGCCCGATTCGCCCGTCCCTGAACTCGTCCACTGCACCGGCGTCGTCGCGCTCCCCAGCCAGTACGCCCAATAGCTGTTGTTCACGAACCCGCTGTTCGTGTCGTTGCCGACCGTGATGCCGTTCAGGTAAAACCCGAGCGACCCCCCGTCACGCTGGTCGAGCGTGATCTTCGTCGCGCCCGACGACAGGGCCGCGACGGCGTTGATAAAGTCGTACCCCGTGTACGAAGCCTGGGTCGAGCGCAGGATGAAATTATAGTAATTTCCGTTCCCGAACTCGATGGTCAAGTTATACGCGTTGGGCGCGTTGGCCGGGCCTTCGACCACGGTGCTGATGAGTCCTGCCCGCGCCAGCGGCGCGAGGACGAAGATGGTTGCCCAAAGAAGGGCTAGGAGCAAACGACGGCGGGCCGTCGATGGAACAAACTGGTGGTTCATCGGGTCTCTTTCTGTTTTCGAGGTTAAAAGAGACCCGCCGCCGCCCAACGAGGCGTCGAGGAGTCTCCCATTCTTCTCTTTTTGCGGAGAAGTTTTGCCGCCCGGCCCCGCGGGATTGCGAAGCTGAGCGAATGAGCGTGGATCGGCGAAGTGTTCTGGCTCCTGGCTTCCGGCGCATCGTCCAAAACTGCGAGACGACGCGCGCACCTCCTTCCCGCCTTCACCCCCGGTTGCCCGAAGATTGGCTAGTTTGGGAATTCGTATCCAGTGACAGCAGCGCAACTGCTCCCGGTTTGCACGGGATTCCATCGTTCGATCCACGAACGAACTGTCTGCAAAGAACTGCGCGGACCTTTGGCCGGGAATGCGCTGGTGTCAAGACGAGGTCGCATTTTACCGCCTTCCGCCTTCCGCCTTCATCCTTTCCATTGCTGTGCTATCTTCTCTGCCCTTCGCCATGAATCGACCCACCGCCCTTTCGCGCCGCCTCGGCGTCGTGCTGTGCCTGCTGCTGACTATCTTTTTCGCGTCCACGCCCGCCCGTGCCGAACTCCAGGAACCCGACTTCAAGCAGTGGTCGCTCCTCGCCGTGCAGGACGAGGGCCGCATCAAACCCCTCGACACCCTCGCGCGTGAGGCTTTGCTGCGCCTGACCGGTGGCAGCTTCCTGGGCATGGCCGTTTACAAGGATACGACGGGCAAGGTCTGGCATCCCAACGACTTCCTGCTCTCCGTCCTGCTCAGCGACACGCACGACTGGAAAAAAGAGCCACTCATCCTTGTCAACTACCGCCCGCTCATCCAGAAGCTCGGCCTCGACGCCACGCGCAAGCGTTTTTCCATCGAGGAACTCTCCCACCTGCCCGCCCTCGACGCCATCGCCCGCGAGGTCCACAACCTCCGCACCCGCGAGTCCGACCCCCAGCTCACCCGCGAGCAACAGGAGGTCGAGAGCCTCCAGGGCCGCGTCCTGCTGCTGGGCAACCTGCTCAGCGGCGAATCCCTGCTCATCATTCCGCGCCCCGCCACCCCCGCCACCGCCAATCCCGCCGACGCCCCCACCGGCCCCGTCGCCATGACCGCCGGGGCACACCACGCCGTCCGCACGAGCTGGCTCGTCCCCTCCGACGAGGCGCGCAACCTCTACGGTGCCGACCGGTTCAACGCCGTCAACACCGCCGTCAGCGCCACGCTCCAGGCTTACCAGGCCAGCGACCGCTACCAATTCGCCCTCCACGCGCGCGAACTGCGCGACACCCTGCGCGGCCTCAACCCGGCGCGTTACCCTGCCGATTCGGCGCTCGGCCTGGAATACACCTACAACCACCTCGGCGCGTTCCCGTGGGCCGCCGGGCTGTACGGCCTCGGCGCATTCCTGCTGCTGTTGGCGGCGGGTGGGAAATGGGCGTGGCTCCAGCGCATTGGCCTCGCCGCCGGGTTCGCGGGCGTGGTCATGCACGCGGTGGGCATCGGGTTGCGTAGCGCGGTGGCAGGCCGCCCGCCGGTCACAAACATGTACGAGTCGATGATCTGGGTCGCCTTCGTCGTGGTGGCGCTCGGGTTCATCTTCTACGCGATCTACCGGGGCACAACCTACCTGTTGGCCGCGCTGCCGGTCGGTTGCGCGCTGCTTCTCCTCGTCCAACAACTCCCCGTCGCCATCCCGGGCACCATCGAGCCGTTGCGCCCGGTCCTGCGCGACAACTTTTGGCTGACCACCCACGTCCTCACTGAGACGGCCAGCTACGGCGCGTTCGCCCTGGGCATGGCGTTCGGCCACCTGCTGCTCATCCGCTACATCATCGACCCGGTGGCCGCGCGCCGCGAGAGCACGCTGCATTTCTGGCTTTACCGCACCCTCCAACTCGGTGTTTTGCTCATCACGGTGGGCACGATCCTGGGCGGCGTCTGGGCGAACTACAGTTGGGGCCGTTTCTGGGGTTGGGACCCGAAGGAAACCTGGGCGTTCATCACGCTGCTGTGCTACATCGTGGCCATCCATGGGCGGCTGGCGGGTTGGTGGGGCCAGTTCGGCATGGCGGTGGCCAGCGTGCTCTGTTTCGGGGCGGTGGTGATGGCGTGGTACGGGGTGAATTTCGTGCTCGGCAAGGGATTGCACAGCTACGGACGCGGCGTCGGCGGCGAGGGCTATGCGGCGACGTTGTTGATCCTGGACGCGCTTTTTCTGGCGGTGGCGATCTGGCGGCAGCGTCAGGCGTCGGCGGCCTTGCCGGGGTTGCGTGCGGCGTGAGACGTTGACGCGTCCGCCGTTCCCCGCGAGGCATGATCTCCGGCTTTCGTAGGAAGTCGGTCGGCGAACTTGGCACAAAGCCCGCCGGTCCTCCTGGTCGAGAACGCGCTAATTTTCCCCCGTCCCTATCGGCGCCCGTCCCGCCGCCCGCATCCGCCGCAGTTCTCGCTTCGCCTCGGGATTCACCGTCAGCCGCTGGCTCTCGCGCAGATCCTTCACCGCCGCGTCGTCCTGACCCGCCGCTTCGTTGACCAACCCGCGCGCGTACAAAAATTCCCCCTGACACCCCGCCGCCACCTCACTCTCCGTCGGCACGGACTTCTGCACCCACGCCAGGTGCGCGAACGCCTCGCGCGTGCGCTGCAGCTTCGCCAGCGCCAGCGCGTAGTTGCCCTCCGACGCGGTGTGCGTCAACCACACTTGTCCCGGGAAATACTGGCGGTCCCGGTTGTGCCGGTTGAACGCCAACATCCGTTCGAGCGCCGCGCGGATCGGCGTCTGGTCGCGCATCGCCTCGGTCCAGGCCCCCGCGCGCATGTGCGCGTTTTGCAGTTCCTGCCAGGCCCGGCCCTGGTTCGGGTACTGCGCGACGATGTTGGCCACCAGCGTCGGGGTGTCGCGCCACGTCAGCGCCCGGCGCGCGGACAGCGCGATGCCCCCCGCCAGCAGTGTGCCCAGCAGACACGCCGCCAGCAGCGGACGCTGCGCCATCTGGCCGTCTTTGCGCCAGCGCACCAGCCGGTCCAGTCCCCAGGCCAGCAGGATGCACAGCGGACCCAGCGCCGGATACATCCGCGCCTCGACCATCAGTTCCTCGTTCGGGTTGGCCAGCCGGTACACGATCTCCAGCAGCGCCACGCCCAGCAGGACCCCCACCGTGCGGCTGCCCCCCGCCGCCGCCCCCCGCCGCAGGTACAGCCAGCCCGCGCCCGCCAACGCCAGCACCTCCGCGCCCGCTGCCGTCCACGCGACGGTGTCGCCCCACCCGCTGGTCCAGGCGATCTGGTGGTCGCTGCACAGCCCCACCGGCACGGCGGCGCGTTGCAGGTACATCCAGAACACGCGCGCCTTGGTCAGCGTGTGCCAGCCGAGCCGCGGATGGTGCAGCGCCGCCGCCGCCGTCGTCCACGCGGGCCACGCCAGCGCCGCCACGCACGCCGCCATCAGCCCGAGCGAAAGCGTGATGGGCCAGTTGCCCTTGACCAGCGACGCGTCCTTGGGTGTGGCGACCAGCTTCGTCTTGACCGCCGTGGACACCCCGGGCAGCGGCAGCGCCACCGCCCGTCGCACCTCGCTCTCGGGCGCGGTCGGCGTCCCGAACCACACCAGCAACGCCGCGCCCGCTGCGAGGATGAAACCCACCTCCTTGCAGAACGTCGCCGCCGTCACGGCCAGCAATGTCGCCACGGGCCAGCGGAAGCCCGGTCGGCGCTGCCGCCGCCAGCGCACCGCCGCACGCGCGGCTAGCAGGGTGAAGAGGCTGGCCAGTTCGAGGTCGCGCCAGCGGGTGTAGTTGAGCACCTCGCTGCCCAGCGGATGCACGGCAAACAGCATCCCCGCCCACCAACCGATCCGCCGCGCGCGTTCGGCAGGCAGCCCGGCGGCCTCGGCGAGCAGGTCGCGCCCGAGCCCGGCGACGAGTAGCGCGACGCCGAGGTGCAACACGAGGTTGCCCACGTGGAAGGCAACGGGTGAAAAGCCGTCGAGCGCGTGCGTCAACCAGTACGTGAAGTAGGTCAGGGCGTGTTGGTTCGCCTCCCACCAGCGTCCGAATTCGACCTGGTCGCTGTCGATGATCTGAGTCCAGTCGTCGCGGTAAAAGGTCGCCCGCACGCAGAGGCCATGGGCGAGCAAGGCGGCAAGCAGGATCGTGGGCACGACGAGGCGCGCCGGGTAACGGCTGGCGGCGGCATCCCCGGCGGTGGCGGCGCTGCTGCGACGGTAGTACCGGGCGGCGGGACGGAAGGGCAGGTTTTCCAACTCCGGCGGCAGGGATTCCGGGACCGGCGAATCACCTGCCGTCCCGCCCTGCGGAGAGGGCGAGGCGGTAGGCTTTGGTACGGCGTCGGAATCCACGCCCGGACGTTGTACGCCGGGGGGCAGTTAGTCAAAGGTGGAACGGTCGTTTTTTGCAGGGAAGACACCGTATTTTCTGTAGCGTTTTCCTCTATGCGGTTGTTCTCGAATAGGGACGGCGGTCCCGCGCTTCCGCTACCCGCTTTTTTCCTTCATCCTTCTGTTTTCATCCTTCATCCTTCCCCGCATGGGCACCCTTTACTACGGCGACAACTTAGACATCCTCCGGCGCTACGTCGCCGACGCCAGCGTGGACCTCGTTTACCTCGACCCGCCCTTCAACTCCGCACAGACCTACAACGCCTTTTTTCAGGAAAAGGACGGCACTGCCGCCGCCAGCCAGATCAAAGCGTTCGAGGACACTTGGCACTGGAACCAGGAGAGCGAGGCCGTTTATAACGCGTTGACTGAGCAGCCCGGTAAGGTCAGCGAGGTCATGCAGGCGTTCCTGACGTTTCTGGGTCGTAACGACATGATGGCCTATCTCACTATGATGGCCCCTCGTTTGGTGGAATTACGCCGCGTGCTCAAACTGACCGGCAGCCTGTATCTGCATTGCGACCCGACCGCGAGTCACTATTTGAAACTGCTACTGGATGCAGTGTTCGGGTTAAAAAGTTTTCGCAACGAAATTATTTGGAAGCGGAGTAGCAGCCACTCGGACAATAAACAAGGGATGCGTCGCTGCGGTCGAATCCATGATGTCATTCTCTTTTACACAAACGGAGAAGATTACACTTACAACGCTGTTTTTACCGCATACGATGAAACTTATATCGAAGGAAGTTATAAATTTATTGATGAGAAGGGGCGTCGATATCGAGAAGATAATTTAACTGCTGCGCGTCCTGGAGGGGACGTTAGTTATGAATGGCATGTAAAGAGACTCCTTGGGTCTGGAGAGCGGTGGAGCGCTGATCTCAATGGAGAATATCGCGTACCCGTTGCCGGTTGGGAATACTTGGCGGTTCGTCCTTATAACAACCGCTTCTGGGCATACTCGCAAGATAATATGAGCAAGATGTGGAAAGAGGGCAAACTAATCCATCGTAGCACCGGCTTTCCACAATATAAGCGTTATCTCGATGAACAACCTGGCGTTTCGCTTCAAGATATCTGGCTGGATGTAAATCCTCTTACAGGTGGCGAGAAAGAGCGCCTTGGCTACCCCACCCAAAAGCCCGTTGCCCTGCTCGAACGCATTGTCGCCGCATCTTCTAACCCCGGTGACATGGTGTTAGACCCCTTCTGCGGCTGCGGCACCACCATCGACGCCGCCGAGAAACTCGGACGCAAGTGGCTGGGCATCGACATCACTTCCCTTTCCACCGCCCTCATCAAAGCCCGCCTGCGCGATACTTACGGTGACAAGATCGAGATCAAAACCGTCGGCGAACCCACCAGCCTCGCCGACGCCGAACAGCTCGCCGCCGACGACAAATACCAATTCCAATGGTGGGCGCTCGGTCTTGTCGGCGCGCGCCCCGTCGAGGAAAAGAAGGGCGCGGACAAGGGCATCGACGGCAAGATTCTCTTCCGTGAAACCTTGAGCCAGCCCAAGCCTCACGCCATCATCTTCAGCGTCAAAGGTGGGGGCACGAGCGTCAAGGACGTGCGCGACCTCGTGGGCGTCCTCTCCCGCGAGGGTGCCGTCATCGGCGTGCTCATTACCCTTTACGAACCGACCGGTCCGATGAAGACCGAGGCGGCGAGCGCCGGATTCTACGAGAGCAAAGTCTGGAATAAGAAATATCCCCGGCTCCAACTGCGCACCGTAGAGGAATTGCTGGCTGGCAAGGCCGTCGAGCGTCCACCCGGCGTGGTGCAGGACGAGGCTCTCAAACGTGCACCCAAGGCCAAGGTTGCCGGGGAGGTCCACCCGGAGCTTGAATTGTAACCATCCCCGTCCTCCACCGTCCCTCGTTCCCAGATCGCACTCGGGAACGCCCTCACCCGGAAGCTTCAGCCTCCCACTCCCCTTTGCGGCTTCGCGCCTTTGCGTGAGATTTTCTTCCCCTCCACCCCTTCGCGAACTTGGCGAACTTTGCGCGAGGCATTCAACCGCCCCCCACGCCCACCACGCTCACCCGCCACCGTTCCGCCAACCGCGCGATCTCCTCGCGCTCCAACAGCAAGGTCTTCCCCGCTTCGACGGCAATCGCCGCCAGCTTCGCCTCCCCGGCGGTCTGCACGGTGCGCGGCCCGATCACGGGCACGTCGAACCGCAAATCCTGGTTCGGCTTGGACACCTTGCCCAGCGTCGCGCCGCCCTTGCCGCCCGCCAACTCGCCTCCCCGGCGAATCGCGGCATCCGTTCCCTCGAACGCCTCCACGGCCAGCACCGTCCCGTGCCGCACGACCACCGACTGCCCGATGTCCAGCGCGCTGGTCGCCTTGGCCGTCCGCAACGCAAACTCCACGTCCACCAGCACCCGTTTCCCCGCCGCCGGCCCGGCGATGTGCCCGACCGGCGCGAGGTGATCCTCCAGGTACGTCGTGGCGGGCAGCAGCGTCACGCCCGCCTTCTCCATCTCCCCTGCCACCGCGCCGAATAAGCTCTCGGCGTTCCTCTCCTTCAACTTGCCCAGCAGCAGCAGCGCCTTCAGGTCGGGCCGCAAATCGAACAGGTTCTTCGGCGCGATCTGCCCGGCCATGATGGCCCGCCCGACCCCCTGCTTCTGGAAGAACGACAGCAGCCGCCCCAATTGCCCGACGCGCATCCACCCGGTCTCGTCGGCCAGCGCCGCCAGCGCCGGGTCGGTTTCGTGCTCGAATGCCGCGACGACCACCCGCGCTACCCCGGCCCGCCGGGCCGCGTGCGCCAGCAAGATCGGGTAGCTGCCACTCCCGGCGACGATGCCCAAAGCGGCGGTTTCAGGCTCCGGCTGCGACGACTGCGACGACTGCGTTATCTGCGACATCTGCGTTATCTGCGACGAAAACGCCGCATTTGCGCGCATTTTCTGGATTTAATTCTTCCCTGGTTTGCCGGGGTCGTTTGGTGCGGCGCTTTTCTGCTTCCTGGCTTGTTCGAAGTACGCCCGGGCGTCCGCCGGATCGCCTTGGTAAATGGCTGCAAACCCGATCTTTCCGCGCACGGCCACGGCGGCGGTCCAGCCCGTCCCGTCGAGAAACTTCCAGCGGTTCGACGGCGAAATGCTGACCCCGTGCTGGTCCGCCCGAAACACGAGAAAAGTCATGTCCCGCTCGCTGACCCTGACCTGCGCGACGAGGTGTTCCTTCTTTGCAAATACCCGGTAACCAGTGGCTTGCGCGTGGGTGAACGGCACGGGCACGGCGTAGTCCTCCAACCCGTACTGCAGGAACAGGGTGTCCCCTAAGGTATAGCACTCGGCGGCAAGGGGTTGTACATGGTCTGCATGCGGTCCCTTGCGGCTGTATTCGATCATGTCTCGCACGGCGTCGTCGCCGGAGAATGCCAGGGTATGTTCGTAGTAAGCCTCTGCACCCCAACCGGCTAGGAACAGGAAAGACAGCAACACGGCCCACGCCACCGGTTGACGCAGCACCCCGCGCCAGCTCCCGCCGCCCGGGCGGGTGGCGCGCCGGACGCCCGCCTGCACCTCGGCATCGAACGACAGCGGTAACGCAACTCCTTGCACGAGAGAAGCTAATCGTTCATCGAATTCCGCCTGCTGCTCGAAGGCCTCCCGCCGCGCCGGGTCACCGATGGCCAGTTGCACGGCCTCGCGCAACCGGCGGTCGCCCCGGTCGGAGCCGTCGGGGCGGCAGCAGGCTAGCAAGGCCATGTGCTTGTCGGGGAGGGACATGGGAAAACGCTAGAATGGGGTGCGGCGGTCAACCTCTGGCCTTTGCGTCCTGCAAGCTGACTTCTGACTTCCGCAGAATCTCTCTGCCCCGGGTAAGTAGTTCTGCCAACTCGGCGGTTTTGACGTTGAGAGCTTCGGCCAACTCGTTGGGGTTGAACAGGTAAAGGTAGAAAAGGATCGCCGCGCTGCGCTCCGCCTCGGGTAACTCCGCGAACAGCGCCGCCAACTGGCGTCCAGAGTCGTCCGCCTCGGAGGTGATGGATTTTTCCGGCGCGTCGGGCAGGGCGGGGGGGCGTCCGCAAAGCGACCGGGCGCGGGCAAAGAGCCAGCGTTTTACCCGCCGCGGGTCGCGCACGTCGCTCAGGTCGCCGCGCTCGGCCTGCTCGACGGTCAGGCGCAGGATCTCGGCGGCAAGCGGCACGCTGCCCGTCATCAGCCAGGCGAAACGATAGACCGCTGGCAGGTATTCCCCGTAGGCTAGTGGCTCCGGCATTTCCCTCACGGGGAGCCAGCGTAAACGCCCGGTTCAGCCGGTACAAGGCCGGAATTCGGGGGGCGTCTGGCCGTGGCCTGCCCACGCGGAAAATAGGTGGACTCGCGTGCGGACAACAGGTCCTGCCGGCTCGGAAAGCCGTCCGGACCCGGCGATTTTCCAGCGACGGCTTCCGCCCAGGGTCGGCGTTGGTAGGGCATCCCGGCGGTTGGCCGGAGGATGTTGCGACACCCACGCCACGGTTGACTTGCCCCCGGTTGATTCCTAGATTGTCCACTCACCTTCAGGGACCGCGGCCATCTCGTGAAAAACATCCTCTTCGTCTGTACCGGCAACATCTGCCGCAGTCCGATGGCCGAGGGGCTTTTCCGCCACCTCGTTGCCGCGCGCGGCGACGTGCACGTCGCCTCCGCCGGGGTCCATGCCTCCTACGGCCAAGCCCCCAGCCAGTTCGCCGTCGAGGCGTTGGACGAACTGGGCATCGACATCTCCGACCAGCGTAGCCAGCCGCTGACCGAGGCGCTGGTGGACGAATCCGACCTGATTTTTACCATGACGCGCTCCCACCTGGACATGGTGGCGACGTTCTTCCCTGAGGCCGCCGACAAGACGTTCCTCGTGCGCGAATTTGATCCCGACGCCCGGCGCGGCGACATCGACGTGCCCGACCCCATCGGCCAGGGCCGCGCCGTGTACTTCCGCTGCCGCGACGTGATCAAGAAAGCCCTGCCCAGCCTGTTGACTCTGCTGGGCGAAACCGCCCAACCTGCCGCCATGCAACCGACCTCCTCCACTTCTTCCAGCGCCATGCAATCGCCCGCCAACTCGCCCCGCCGCCCGACCCTCGCCGAGGTCGATCCCGAGATCTTTGCCGCCATTCAGAGCGAGGAACGCCGCCAGGGCGAGAACATCGAACTCATCGCCAGCGAGAATTTTACGTCCCGCGCCGTCCGCGAGGCGCAGGGCAGCGTGTTCACGAACAAATACGCTGAGGGCTACCCCGGCAAACGCTGGTACGGCGGCTGTGAATACGCAGATGTGGTCGAGCAACTGGCCATCGACCGTTGCAAGCAACTCTTCGGCGCGGACCACGCCAACGTCCAGCCCCACAGCGGCGCACAGGCCAACATGGCCGTGTATTTTTCCGTGCTCCAGCCGGGCGACAAGATCCTGACCATGGACCTCTCGCACGGCGGCCACTTGACCCACGGCAACAAGGCCAATTTCTCGGGCCGGTTCTACGAGGTGACTCACTATGGGGTCAGCGAGGCGGACGGGCGGATCGACTACGACGCGTTCGCCCGGCAGGCCGAACTGGTGCGTCCGAAGATGATCACTGTGGGCGCGTCAGCGTACCCGCGCACGTTGGATTTCGCGCGGATGCGGCAGATCGCCGACAGCGTGGGCGCGCTCTTGTTCGCGGACATGGCGCACATCTCCGGCTTGGTGGCGGGCGGGCAGCATCCCAGCCCCGTGCCGCACGCCGACTTTGTCACGACGACCACGCACAAGAGCCTGCGCGGGCCGCGCGGTGGCATTATCATGTGCAAGGAGGCGTTCGCCAAGGGGGTCGATTCGCAGGTGTTCCCGGGCATCCAGGGCGGGCCCTTGATGCACGTCATTGCGGGCAAGGCCGTGTGCTTGCACGAGGCACTGCAACCGGGGTTCGCGGAGTACCAGCGGCAGGTGGTCAGCAACGCCAAGGCGATGGCCGCGCGCCTGGCGCACAACGGCTACCGGATCGTCAGCGGCGGCACGGACAACCACCTGATGCTCATCGACCTGCGCCCGCTGGGGTTGACCGGCAAGGACGCGCAGGAAACGCTCGACTTGGCGGCGATCACGGTGAACAAAAACGCGATTCCCTTCGACACGGTGAGCGTGTTCAAGGCGGGCGGCATCCGCGTAGGCACCCCGGCGGTGACGACGCGCGGCATGAAAGAGGAGGAAATGATGGAAATCGCCGACCTCATCCACGAGGCGCTGCGGGCGCGTGGGGACGAGGCGGGTTTGGCGAAGGTGCGCGCGAGCGTCGTGGCGCTGACGCGGCAGTTCCCGTTGCCGTAGTAAACGAGGCGGCTTCGCTGAAGCTGTAGCCACGGCGCTCTGTCGCCGTGTGGGCGTCTGGCAGGGCGACAGAGCGCCGTGGCTACAGCCAGATTCTACAAGGCTTGCCAAACGAGTAGTGCCGGCATATGAACGTCTCACCGAACATCAACGATGGTCCGCGTTACCCGCGGCGACCCACGCGGTTGGATCGGATTTATTTGTCACCTCTGTATTTCGTCACGTTCAATACCTGTAAACGCGCAAAAATTCTCGCAAACGACGAAGTACATCAGGCCTTTGGAGAATTCTGCAGTAACGCTGGGCGCAGAAATATCGCCATAGGGCGTTACGTTTTGATGCCGGATCACGTACATCTGTTCGTTGCCCTGCCCGAAGTAGGGGATATCTCGTTGAACGATTAGGTTCGCGCACTCAAGGTGTTCATCGGCAAGCAACTGTTCACGTCAGGCGTTCACAAGCCACATTGGCAGGAAGGCTTTTTCGATCATTTGATACGGAGTGAAGAGAGTCATGCGCAAAAATGGGAATACGTTAAAATGAACCCCGTGCGTGCTGGACTTTGCGACCAACCAGAGACTTGGCCATACCAAGGGGAGATTGTCAGTCTGTAGCCACGGCGCTCCGTCGCCGTGTTCCAGCCCGACACGGCGACGGAGCGCCGTGGCTACAGCGGAAACTTATCTTCAGCGCTTACCCGCCCTTGGCCGTCCGTCGGACCGCCGCCCGGCTGGCCGCTGCCGCCGTGCGCGCCTTCCCCTCCGCCTGGACCTTGTGTGCGTGGATGATCGACGGGATCAACCCCGGAAACCGCAGTTCGATCTCCCCACAACGCGATGTGTTGTGCATCTCGACCCCCAGACGCTCGCCGTGGATCAGCCCCGCCTCGCGCAACGCGCGGAAATGCTGCGAGAGCGTGGACTTCGGAATCGTCCGCTCGCGGACCTGCGCGAAGTTGGAACAATTGAGCGCGCTGCCCGACCCGGCGATATCCATGAAGATGGCCACCCGCACCGGGTCGGACAACGCGTGCAGGATGCCTTCCACGGTCACGTCCTCAACCGACGGGTGAAACAGCGGCTTCATGTCGCCCAATGTACCAGGGATTTGACATTTGTTCAATTGTTCGTAATATCGGAACTACGGAAAAGATGAAAGACGGTCTTTCGTCGCCGCAGCACACCGCAGAAATCGTCACTATCATCATGAGCAAGCTCACAGGAAAAGTCGCCGTCGTCACCGGAGCATCTAAGGGTATCGGCGCGGGCATCGCCAAGGCGCTCGCCGCCGCGGGCGCGTCCGTCGTCGTCAACTACGCGTCTAGTAAAGAGGGCGCGGACAAGGTTGTCGCTGCCATCACCGATGCCGGGGGCAAGGCGGTCGCCGTGGGCGGCGACGTGTCCAAGGCCGCCGAGGCGCAGGGGATCGTCGAAGCCGCTGTCAAGAATTATGGAAAACTGGACATCCTCGTCAATAACTCGGGCGTGTACGAATTCGCGCCCATCGACGCCATCACGGAGGAGCATTTCCACCGCCAGTTCAACATCAACGTGCTCGGGCTATTGCTCGTCACGCAGGCGGCGGCCAAGCACCTCGGCGAGGGCGGCAGCATCATCAACATCGGTTCGGCCATCGTGCGCCAGCCGATGCCGGGCGGCGCGGTCTACGGCGCCACCAAGGCGGCGGTTGACGCCATCACCGGCACGCTCGCCAAGGAACTCGGGAGCCGCAAGATTCGCGTGAATTCGCTCAATCCTGGGTTGGTGCAGACCGAAGGCACGGCAGGCTTCATCGGCGACTTCGAGGCGGTCGCGGTCGCGCAAACCCCGTTGGGCCGCGTCGGCCAGCCGGACGACATCGCCGCCGTAGCCGTGTTCCTGGCGTCGGACGACGCGGGCTGGCTCACGGGCGAGCGCCTGTTCGCCAGTGGCGGATATTGAGCCGGGCTGGGGCGGGGACACGGCGAAGGCCGCCGTTTCCCCGCGTGCCTGAACCCGCGCATCCGGCTTGCGTTCGCCGCCGAAGTGGCTCCATTGCTTCATCTATGCAAACCGCGAGCAACCCGTTGCGTGAAGGCCTCTCCAACCGTCCGCAGCCCAAGCCCTGCGTTCTGGTCATCTTCGGCGCGACCGGCGACCTGACCCACCGCAAGCTCATCCCCGCGCTCTACAACCTCGCCGCTGACGGCGACCTGCCGCCCGGTTCGGTCATCGTCGGCTTTGCGCGCCGCGACAAGCCCGACGACGTGTTTCGTAAAGAAATGGAGGAAGCGACGAAGAAATTCAGCCGCCAACCCGTCCAGCAGGAGCTCTGGGACCACTTCGCGCAAAACCTTTATTACCACCGCAGCGAATTCGACAAGGACGAGGGCTACACCGCGCTCGCCGAACGTCTCCAGCAGCTCGACCAAGAGCACAACCTCGGCGGTCGCCGCATGTTTTACCTCGCCGCCGGTCCCGAGCAGTTCGAGCCGATCATCTCGCGCCTGAAAAAGAGCGGCCTCAACCAGCCCGGCGCGGACGGCGGCTGGTCGCGCGTAGTGGTCGAAAAGCCCTTCGGCACCGACCTGTCCAGCGCACGTCATCTCAACGAGATCGTCAGCGACGCCTTTCCCGAGACGGCGACTTACCGCATCGACCACTTTCTCGGCAAGGAAACCGCGCAGAACATCATGGTCCTGCGCTTTGCCAACGCCATCTTCGAGCCGATCTGGAACAGCCGCTACATCGACCATATCGAGATCACCGCCGCCGAGACGCTCGGCGTCGAGGGCCGCGCCGGTTACTACGAGACGAGCGGCGCGTTGCGCGACATGGTCCAGAACCACCTCATCCAGCTCCTGACCCTCGTCTGCATGGAGCCGCCCACCGACCTCGGCGCGGACAGCGTGCGCGGCGAAAAAGTGAAGGTCCTCCGCTCCCTGCGGCAGTTCAAGAGCGCCGACGACGTGAAGAAACACGTCGTCCGTGGCCAGTACGCCGCCGGGGCCATCAACGGCGAGGCCGTGCCCGCCTACCGCGACGAACAAAACGTCAAGCCCGGCTCCGCGACGGAAACCTTCGTCGCCATGCGCGTACTCATCGACAACTGGCGCTGGTCGGGCGTACCGATTTATGTGCGGGTCGGCAAGCGCCTGCCGAAGTCGGGCGCGGAGATCAGCGTGTTCTTCAAACAGGCCCCGAGCGTCCTCTTCAACCAGCAAACATCCGGCAGCGAGCAGGTCGGCGCGAACAACGTGCTCGTCATCCGCATCCAGCCCGACGAGGGCGTCAGCCTGCGGATGCAGAGCAAGCTGCCCGGCGCGGCCCTGCGCGTGGAACCCGTGAAGATGGATTTCCAGTACGGCGCGAGCTTCGGCAAGGCCAGCCCGGAGGCTTACGAACGCCTGTTGCACGACGCCATGAGCGGCGACCCGACCCTCTTCGCCCGCCGCGACGAGGTGGAAGAGGCGTGGCAGTTCGTGGACACGATTGAGCAAGCCTGGCATGGCACGACCGACGGCACCGCCACCGCCGAGGGCAAGCCCGCCGACGCGCCGACGCTCTACGAGTACGCCGCCGGCAGTTGGGGACCCGCCGAGGCCGACGCGCTGCCCGAACAGGACGGACGCAAGTGGCGCCGATTCTAAAATAAGGTAGGGAGGGCTCTCCGAGCCCTTCCCTGACTCGCGCCGCAGGCGCCCTCCGCTCGCTCTGCGGAAGAAAGGCGGGCCCCCTCGACCAAGCAAAATTCCCTGGCAGGACTGCAAGAAAGACGCTGGCCAACCCGGTTGACCGCTGTCACCTTACTTGAGTAGCCACCGCCACGAAGGGAACAAAATGCCCCCAATCGACAAAGTCGGCCTGCCGATCTTTACCTACCATCCTGATCCGCTGGCCACGGGTAGCGTGCGTCTCGGGTCGGAGCGTTGCGCTTGCTGCGGACGCGAACGCGGCTACGTCTACACGGCCTCCGTTTACGGCGACAACGACCTGGAAGGCCAGCTCTGCCCCTGGTGCATCGCGGACGGCTCGGCGGCGGAGAAATTCGGCGCGTCGTTCTCCGACGGCCAGTCACTGGCGCAGGCAGGAGTGCCGGAGACGGTGATCGCGGAGGTCACGCAACGCACGCCCGGCTACAATTCCTGGCAACAGGATGAATGGCTCGCCTGCTGCGGCGACGCCTGTGAATTCCAAGGCGGCCCGACGCGCCAGCGCCTCGCCCTGCTGGATCCGACCGCCGTCTCGCAGTTCCTCACCGCCACGGGCTGGACGCCGGAGCAATGGCAGGAATTTGCCGCGGGCTATGAACCCGGTGGAAACCCGGAAATGTACCACTTTGTCTGCCGCGCCTGCCGCAAGGACAAGTTCGGCTGGGACAGCAATTAAAATTCTCCCTTTTCTCGTTGCGACTTTGCGTCCTTTGCGTGAAGCCAATGCTTTTTTCCCATGCCCGCCGAAGCCGTCACAGCCGAGCAACCCTTCTTCGCCCAGGGCATCCCGGTCGAGGTGGGCAAGATCCAGCGCGAACTCAAAAAGCTCTGGCAGGACAGCCACGAGATGGCCACGCGCGCCTCGCGGCTCAACCTCGTCATCTTCAGCGCGGCGGAACACTCCCTGCGCGCCAACACCGCGCTGGTCGAAAAGATCACGCGCCAGCACGCCCTGCGCGCCATCCTCATCGCCGCCAAGCCGCAGAAACCGGACACCTGCGTGCGCGCTTGGATCAACGCCCACTGTCAGATCAGCAAGAGCGGCCAGAAACAGCGTTGCTCGGAGCAAATCGCCTTCCAACTGGAAGGCGAAGCCTGGAAGCAGGGCCTCGTACCGAACATCATCTTCTCGAACCTCGACAGCGACCTCCCGCTCTACCTCTGGCGGCAGGGCGAGTTCAGCGACGCGCCCAACGAAACGCTCATGGCCTGGGTGGACTGTCTGATTTACGACAGCGCGGATTGGACGAGTCCGGCGGCGCAGTTCGCCATCGTCAAAAAGCTCGCTGCGGCGGCCAGCCTCGAACAATCGCTTAGCGACCTGAACTGGACGCGCCTCGACGGCCTGCGTTCGGCGCTCTCGCAGTTTTTCGACGCCCCCGGCACGCACGACGCGCTGGCGGGTCTGAACAAGCTCAACATCATCCACGCGCCCGCTGCGCGCACGCAGGCCGTGTTGCTGGCGGGTTGGTTGGCGGTCAGCCTCGGTTGGCGGCCCACGGGTGGGTCACCCTGGCGCAGCGCCGGGTTTCAGGCGGCGGACGGACGCCAGATCGCGGTGACGTTCGACGAAAAAGACGGCGCGGGCCTCAGCCGGGTGGAACTCGGCGCGGCGGACGGCAGTCACTTCGTGGTGAGCCGCATGGCGAAGTCGAACTTCTTCAACACCTGCGCCAGCATCGGCCAAGAGGGGCACGAGCTTTGTCAGGTTCTGCCGGTCGGCCCGGAAGACATGGAAGATTTGGTCAGCGCGGAACTCGTCCACGGCGGCGGCCACGGCGCGTATCAGCGTGCGCTGGACTTGGTCGGCGGCTGGCTGGAGTAGCTC
>CAXTBX010000089.1:0-20119 GCA_964242205.1 uncultured Chthoniobacterales bacterium | reverse complement strand
GATGTGCAGGGCGTCGATGATCTCAACCAGGCGGGCCGAAAGGTGGTCGTCAAGAACGGTACCACGGGTTACACCTTCGCGCGTGAACACCTGCCAAAGGCGGAAGTGCTCCAGATCACCGACGAGGCGGCGTGTGTGTTGGAGGTCGTGCAGGGCAAAGCCGACGCATTCATTTACGACCAGATGTCGGTGTATCAGTTCCACAAGGATAACCCGAAGACGACGCGCGCGATCCTCAACCCGGTGCAGCGCGAGGACTGGGCCATCGGCGTGCGCAAGGGGAACGACGAACTGCTGCGGCAGGTCAACGAGTTCCTGTCTGATTTCAAGGCGAAACACAGCCTGGAAGCGCTCGGCGACAAATACATCCACGACAAGGAAGCGTTCAAGGAGATGGGCTATCCGTTTTCCTGAGCAAGGTAGACCGCCGTCAGGACCTTAAATTCTCGTGGACGATCCGACGCAACGCTTCAGCAACCGCGTCGAAAATTACGTCAAGTATCGGCCCGGCTATCCGCCGGAGGCTTTGGACGTGATGGCGGCGGCGTGCGGCTTCACCTCTGAGGCAGCGGTCGCTGACGTAGGCTCGGGTACGGGTATTTTCAGTCGCGTTTTGCTTGATCACGGCAACCGCGTGTTCTCCGTGGAACCGAATGCCGAAATGCGCGCTGCGGCAGAACATTCGTTGCACGATTACCCGCGTTTCACAAGCATCACCGGCACGGCGGAAGCCACCACACTGCCCGCCGCGAGCGTGCCATTCATCACGGTCGCGCAGGCCCTCCACTGGTTTCGGCCCGCACCGACGCGCGCCGAGTTTGCGAGGATACTTCAGCCCGGCGGGTGGGTGATCGTGCTGTGGAACGAGCGTCACGTGGATACCACGCCTTTCCTGCGCGACTACGAGGAATTATTGCTGACGTTCGGGACGGATTATAAAGAAGTGCGCCACGCCAACCTCGATCCCGCACGGGTGCGGGCATTCTTTGGCTCCGAAGTGGTGAAGTTCACCGTTCTGTCCAACCGGCAAGTGTTCGACTACGAGTCGCTCAAGGGGCGGCTCTTGTCCTCGTCATACGCGCCGGACGAAAGACATCCCAACCACTCGCCGATGCTTGCGCGGCTGGAAGAAATTTTCTCTCAGCACCAAACGGACGGCGCGGTTGCTTTCGACTACGACCTCCACCTCTACGCCAGCCAGTTGTCGTGAATCCACCGGGTGGAGCGTGGCGTGCTGGCGCTTCTCGGGCGGCGATGATTTGACCGGTGCGTCAACCGGTCCAAACAGATACCACGCCGCCAGGGCCACGCTGCCCGCGATGAGCACGAAGCCGATCAGCAGCAAAATCCATGTGAGCAGGTGTCGCCCGGCACTCGTTTTATGTGGGCGGACGGGCGGGGACGGCGCGTCAGCCTGAATTCGCGCCGCCGGGCCGCCGACCAGCGCAAGCGCGTTTTCGATTTCACGCCGTAGATCCTGCGCCGTCTGTGGACGTTGGTCCGGCTCCTTCTCCAACAGGTGTCGCAACAACGCGACGACCGCGGGCGGCTGGCTTCGCAATGCCTCGAACGGTGGCGTGCGCGAGAGGTGCTGGCTCATGATCTGCACCACGGAACCGGCGAACGGCGGTTTGCCGGTCAGCAAGTACCAGAGCGTGACGCCCAACGAGTAAAAGTCCGAGCGCGCGTCCAGTTCCTTTTCCTCCAACTGTTCGGGGCTAGCGTAGTTGGGCGTTCCGACAAACCCGGCCACGGTGATGGTATCGTGCGCCGCGCCGTGGTCACCGGTCTCGCGCTGGACCTTGGCCAACCCAAAGTCGATCACCTTGACGTGCAGATCGTCGTTCCCGTCGGCGTCGTGGACGAGCATGAGGTTGGAAGGCTTCAGGTCCCGGTGGACCAGTCCCTCCCGGGCTGCCGCGCGCAGGGCATTGGCAACCTGTAGAGCAATGCGTAGCGCGAAATCGGCGCGCAACGGCCCCCGCTGGCGGACAGTCGCCTCCAGCGTTTCACCGTCGATGAACTCCATCGCATAAAAGTAGCTTTGGATGCTTTCGCCGAGGTGAAACACCCGCGCCACGTTCGGATGGTTGAGCTGCGCGGCGGCCCGCGCCTCGCGCACGAACCGCTGGCGGGCAAGATCGTTGTCGAGCGATTCGGCGCGGATGACCTTCAGCGCCACCGGGCAATGCAGGCTGGTATCATGCGCCTTGTACGTCACGCCCATCGCCCCGCGCCCCAGTTCCCACGCCGACCCATCGGCGCGCCGGAGCACCTGGTAATGCTGGAAAGTTTCGCCTTCGGTCATCGCTTCGGCAAGGTACGCGCCACCCCTCCGCTCCGGCAACGCGGAAATAATCCCGTTGCCCGCCGGGGGGAAGCTAGTTAAATAGGACAGACATCCCGCGCGGCGTGTCTGTCAGGCCCGCGCGCCGCCCCGTTATGCCCGCCAAGATCCGCGTCATCCCCGCCCAGGCCCCGGCCTTCGAGGTGCCGATCCTTTACACGGCGACCATCGGGCGCACGCCGGAAAACACCGTTTGCCTGGGTTTCAGCCCGACCGTCAGCCGCCAGCACGCCGTCGTGCGCTGCCACAACGGCTACGAATATCAGTTGATGGACCTGGGCAGCCGCAACGGCACCTACGTCAACGACCAGCGGGTCGTCATGCCGGTGACGCTGCAACACGGCGCGCGCATCCGCATCGCCAACAACGATCTGATCTTCGAGCAGGAATCAGAGTTTGGCGGCGCGGGCGAGGGCGCGACTGTCACCCTGGCGGGCACAACGGACCCGAACGCGGCGCAGAACATCCACCATGCGGCGATTCTCGTGTGCGACATCCGGGGCTTCACTTCGCAGTCCGAATCGCTGACCGCCGGCACGCTTGCCCATGCGCTGGGTGAATGGTTCCGCGAGGCTGGCAACATCGTGCAAGGGCATCGCGGCATCATCGACAAATTCATCGGCGACGCCATCCTGGCCTACTGGCAGGAAGAGCCGACGCCGCCGCGCGAGTGCGAGCGCGCGGTGCTGGCCGCTCGGGGTTTACTCGACTTGGCCGCGCGCAAACGCTGGCCGGAATCGGGCACGGATTTCCGTGTGGGCATCGCCGTCCACTACGGGCGGGTAGCTTTTGGCAACGTTGGCGTCATGGCCATGCGCGACGCCACGATCATCGGCAACGCCGTCAACACCACATTCCGGCTCGAAACGGTGATGAAGGAGCTGAACCAGAATCTTCTGCTTAGCGAGGATGCCTATAATGCGCTAGGTGGAGCGACACGCGCGCAGTTCGTCGATCTGGGCAGCAAAACCCTACGCGGCAAGAACGAAAACGTTCGCGTGTATGGTTACGCTCCGTGACCTCGTCCTGCGACGGACTTCAAGTGCTCGGCCCGCCAAGCAACTTCCCCGACGGCGCGGCGGGGCCATCCGGCGTCGCGCGCATTTCTCGTTGGGCGGCGCACAAGCAGCCACCAAATACGATCACGACGCCCGAAAGATAGGTCCACAGCATCAGCGCGATCACGCCGCCGAATGCTCCGTAAACCGCGTTGAAGTCGGTAAACTTCGTGGAATAGAGCACGAACAACTGCTGGCAGATTTGCAGTAGCGCAGTCACGAATAGGGCGGGTACCCATACCATCGAAAATGTCACCCCGACCCGGCTGCGCGGGGCCAGCTTATAGAACAGCAGAAATCCATAAAACAGGACCACGGCGGGCACCAGCACAACAAGGACGTTGAAAACCGCCGCGACCCATGGTCCGCCCCACGACAGAAATCCCTGCGCGATCTTCAGCAGGGCGGGGAGGATCACGCCGAGCGCGAGCGCGCTCAACAACACCCCGACCATGAGCAAGTTTTTCAGGGGCAATTTCCACCAGTTCAGCGGGTGGTTGCCCCAAGACTCGTTGACCGCGCTCACCAGCGACTGGAAGAACCCGAGCGCGCTCCACAACAGCCCCGCCAGCGCCAAGAAACCGATCTTGCCACGGCTTTTCATGACGCCTTGGACCGTCGTGGCGACGGTTTGCCTGCCCGCCTCACCCAGTGGCACGTTATTGATGACGATCTCGAAGACTTTTGCCTTCGCCTGCTCCTCGCCCATGAAACGCGCTGCCACGTCCGTGCCGATGGTCAGCAGCAGGAGCAACATCGGCACCAGTGCGAAGAACGCGTAATACGCGAAAGAAGCGGACCAGTTCGTGCCGTTGATCCGCGCGAAGTTCGCGCCTGCCATGCGGAACCAAGTCCAGAGCGCGACCAAGGATTGCGTGGGAGGCCGTTTCGAGGCGAAACGCTCTGGCTGGGCGGCGACTCGTCCCGATGATTTAGCCTCGGCGGCCATACTTGAGCGACCTCACCGTCATCACAAGCCCTGCTTGACCTTCGCCTCCGGCGGACGCTCGACGTGGCCGCCGAACCCCTTGCGCATCGCGGACAGCATTTTCTCGGCGAAGGTGTGTTGATGCCGCGAGCGGAAGCGCACGTACAACGCCGCCGAGAGCACGTCCGCCGGAACGCCTTCCTCAATGGCGGCCTGGATCGTCCAACGGCCCTCGCCGGAATCCTCCACGAATCCGCTGTATTCCTCCAACTGCGGGCTGGACACGAGCGCCTGCGCGCTCAGGTCCAACAGCCACGACGACACCACGCTGCCGCGGCGCCAGAGTTCGGCGATTTCGGGCAGGTTCAGGTCATAGCTCAACCCGGCCTGGAGTTCTTTGTTGTTGGCTCCGCGCATGATGTCGAAACCTTCACCGTAAGCCTGCATCAGCCCGTATTCGATGCCGTTGTGGACCATCTTGACGAAGTGCCCGGCCCCGGCAGGCCCGCAGTACAGGTAGCCGTCCTCGGCGGTGCCGTGGTTCTCGGGACGACCCGGCGTGCGGCCAACGTCACCCTTCCCCGGCGCAAGCGTCGAGAAGATCGGCTCCAACCGCCGGTAGGCGGCCTCGTCGCCGCCGATCATCAGGCAGTAGCCTCGTTCGACCCCCCAGATACCACCGCTGGTCCCACAGTCCAAGTAGGTGATGCCGGACTCCTTGAGGGATTCGGCACGGCGCACGTCGTCTTTGTAGAAGGAATTGCCGCCGTCGATGATCGTATCTCCGTGCGACAGGAGCTTGGCGAGATCCTTCACGCTGGCCTCGGTTGGCGCACCGGCGGGCACCATGATCCACACGGCCCGGGGACCAGTCAGTTTCTGCACGAGTTCTTCCAGCGACGAAGCTCCGGTGGCCCCCTCTTTGACGAGTGCGGCGACGTTTTCCGTGTTGTGGTCAAACACGACGCATTCGTGCTGATGTTTGAGCAGACGACGCACCATGTTGGCACCCATCCGTCCGAGGCCGATCATTCCGAGTTGCATAGGTTGGTTTCTCCGGTGTGTATGAACTTCGCAGGAGGTTCGCGCGGCGGCGGAGAAGTGGACGCTTGCCCCCGGGCTGAATGTCGCGCCGCGGGCTTCCCTACCTGGGTGGCCAGAAAAATATCAGCTCAGGGCTCGCACGGTGCGCCGGTGCCGGTCAGCGAACATCAGCCAGAACTGGATGCGCCCGAAACTCTCGCCGAACCACCTGCCCAGCCAACCACCGTGAAAACGGTAAGTGACGTGATCGGTCAGGCGGGTGTGTCGGTCGTCCAGCGCGGTAAACTCGTGCCGGTGCCGCCAGTAAGCGAACGGACTGGACAGCGCCTCATCCACGAGCAGGGCGGGGGACCTGACGACGCGCCACACCCCGCGCCAGCGCAACGGGATGAAGCCGAACAGGCGTACTTCGATCTCAAACACTTCGCCGACGCCCGGCACCGACTCGCCCGCGAGCACTCGCACACTTTGCCAAGCGGGCGAAATCTTGCCGACGTTGCGGGGGTCGCCGTGAAAGGCGAACACCCGCTCAATGGGCGATGGAAGAACCACCGAGCGCCGGAATTCGCACGGTGCCGGGTTGCTCACGGCTGGGAAGCGGGCGGGTCCTCGGTGTCACCAAACACGGGCGGGTCAAGTAGCATGGCACCCGCGCCGGAAACACGCCCATTGTCATCCACCTTGTCGTGAAGCGCGTCTGTCTGTTGCGTTGAATCGGTCACGCCGGGCGTGATGACGATCTCGGGCGTGGCATCCTCGTCGTCGTCAGACGATTCTGGCGCCTCGGCAAGGGTCGCGGGCGTGGGGGCTGGTTCCTTTTCCTCTAACAGCGAGGGAACGGGTTCGTCCGCAGTCGGTTCTGCTTCGGATTGAGCCTCGGCTACCCCAGCACCCGTGGCCGTGAAGGCGGACGTTGGCTCCTGCGCGCTTGCTTCCGAAACAACCGATTGCGCCGGGCGGTTGGCCTCCGCGGCCAGTTTGCTTGTCGCGGGCGACCCCGGTTTGGCAGGGGCAGCGGGCGTCTCCTTCGCCTTCGGGGGCAGCGGCAGATCGAAAGTACCGTTGTGAAACTCGATGATGTGACCGGACTGGACGAGGAAACGTAGGTCGGCGGCCAACGCGGCGCGCGCTTTCGTCACCGAATCTTCCGGCGCGGCGGTCGGAGCGGCTTCAGTTTGAGCCACCACCGGAGATTCATCCGGTTTAATCTCAGCTGCCATTTCGTCCGGCTCGGCTGCGGGGGTTTCGTCGCTTTGCGCAGCCAACGGTTCTGCACTCGTCGGTTGGGCCTGACTCGCGGCTTCGGCGGTTGGCGCGGCTGTCTCCGCCGCGCCCGTCTCAGCATCGACGGGCGATGTCTCGGGCGCGGAGGTGTGCTTGGCCAGCACGTGCTCGGCCAGTACCTTACGGGTGCAAAGCGGCGATTCTGCAATCGTTTCGAGGATGGCGGTCACGTTCGGTGACACCGCGCCTCGGGCGACGAACGGCGTCGGCCTCGCCAGCGAGACGTACACCACCCGTTTGCGATGTTTAAAGATGTGCAGGCCGCAGTTCTGCAACCCCTGGCGCAGCAATTGGACGAACTGGGCCGGGTAACGCATCTCGCGGACGTGCGACTCGCGGATGACTGCCATCACGCCGGGTTCCGGCAGCTTACGGGCGATGGACCCATGGACCGTGAACGTCGTCCCGCTCCGCACCAACGCGTCGAGGTGATGCTGCCGGAAATGTGCGCGGGCATCCGCCGGAGAGTTCAGGGTGACCGGCGCTTCCCCTTCGGCTACCCGGGTGCTGATGGTCGTGGTGGTGCGCGCCTCTTCCTTCCAGCGTTCGATCAGCGCCGGATCGGTGGAAACTTCGACGTTGCGTCGGAAATCTTCGAACGACATGCGGCGGCTGTAGCGCGACTCGTACAACGACCGCAACGCGGGTTGGTAGGCATGGTAATTGGTCGGGCCGAGCAACGTGCCACTCAGGCGTTCGCGCGCGACGTTGGTAAAATTGCCCTTGAGCGGTTCCTTCTGGATGCTCTCCTCCGCGTAAAATTTGTCCTTCTCGGTCTCGAAAGCAGTTTTCTCCAAGATCGCGCGATCCGTGGTCACAGGACCATCGTCACCGAGTTGATAAAGCATCGTCCCAGCCGGGGCCTCGGGCGACACGGTGACCTGAACGCAATGGCGCTCCGGCTCCTGGAGAAACATGCGCGCCAGCCCGAAGAGCGGATAAGCGAGGTGAGTCGCGCGGATTTGCTTGTTGATGCTGGCGAGGCAGCGGTCGTCGGGGACGAATTCGATCCGCACCTGCACAGGTCCCGCCGACGCAGCGGGGGGAGGGCCACCCTGTGGGCGGTCGTCGCGGCGCGGGCCGCGGTCACGGTTCGCACCGCCGCGCGACGGGGGGCCGGAGCGGCCTCCGTCGCCCCGGCGCTCCGGCGGACGGCTACCCCCGCGCGCATCTCGCCGACCTCCACCATCCCGACCTCCGAAACCCCCGGACCGGCCACCGCCCCGGCGCTCGCCCCGGTCATCGGTCGGATAATCGTGCGAGGCGTACTGCTTGGAAGGCGCGGGTGCTTCTTCCCGCAACCAGTCAGGGAGCATCCGCAGTTCGTCCAGGTTGATCGGGGAAGGATCAGCTTCGTTCATAAAGGAAATCGAGGGCCAGCACGGCGCGACCGGCAAACCGGCTGGCGGGTGGGCTAGGAAGGAAACGCACCATTCCATTGACCGGGCATGGGCGCAAGGGTAGGCGGGCCGGGCGCGCGGCGCAGTTCTTGAAATTTATTTGTTGCGAAAGCGTGGGACGCTCATTAGAGAAGCGACGTTCATCACAACACCGCACGCAAGCAACGCCACTCCAAGCGACCACCATCTTATGTCAGACAAATCCGTTGAGGAAAAAGTGAAGGAAATCATCGTCGAGCAACTCGGCGTCACGCCCGAACAGGTCACCCCGCAGGCTTCGTTCATCGAAGACCTCGGTGCGGACTCGCTCGACACCGTCGAGTTGGTCATGGCTTTCGAGGAGGAATTCGGCGTTGAAGTGCCCGACGAGGACGCCGAAAAGCTCCTGACCGTGGGCGATGTGACGAAGTACATCGAAAACAAGTCGCCCGCCAAATAAGCGGCGGCCCGGTTTGTTTTTTCGCTGGTGCTCCCCGTTGGTTCTGACGGACGGGGAGACCACTGCGCCCTCCACGGTGGTGCCGGTGCCCCTGGCAGCCCTGGCGGGCACTCCGCTGGCGGATCGCGCATTTTTGAGTACAGTCTGCGCGCATGTTCACCGCCGACGATTTCCAATATGCGTTGGAAAACACGCAGTTGCTTCTGGCACCCCGCCGACAGATCGAGACTTTTGGCAGCACGCGCTTCCGGTTCTACCTGTTGACCGAGTCGATGGACCGCGTCGACGAGGTCCGCTTGCGCGAAGGGACCATTCATGCAGAACGTCCCCAGTTGCTTACGCCCGAGCACCACGCGCGGCTGCTGTTAGAGAACTTTGGTGAGAAGGCCGAGGAGTTTGCGGACTGGCTGCGGCAGTCAGGCCGTCCACAGGCGGCGGTGCTCAAGTACGGGTTCCAGTTTCGCCGTTCACAGGTGACCGAAACCGTCTCTCGTGATCCGTTCGCCGCCGTCAGCGAGCGTATCCGCCAGCAGGTCGAGGCCAGTCAGGACGACGAACCACTCAGCGCCGTGATCCAAGGCGTCGAGGACGCCTGGGAGGTGTGCCTGTTGAAATTCACGATGGATCTCGTACAAGGCTCCGGCCCGGGGAACGTGGGCGACTTGCGTCGCCGGGGTTTGCTGTGAACCGTCGACTGCCGCTGGTCATGCCGTTACGGGAACATGCTTAATCTGCTGAAGGCTCTGGTCATCCTGGTGTTGCTCGCCGCGATCATCGGCGGGGCCTACGGCGCGTATTACCTGCTCGTCGATGCGCCCAAACAGCGCGATGCCCGCGAGATCGCCGAGGCTAGCAACCCGCTGGCCAGCGCCACCCCCGATCCCTCGACGCCCGACTTCGAGAGCGCTCAGGCGCTCAAGCGCGACCGCAACTACCCCGAAGCCCGCGCGGCGCTAGAGGCCTTCCTGATCCGGTATCCCGACAGTTCGCACCACGAACAGGCGCTCGGATTGCTCGGCGACATCAACGTTTCCGAACTGTTTTCGGGCCACGTTGGACCCGGCAAAATTGAATACGTTGTCCAACGCGGCGACGTGCTGGACCGCGTCGCACACAGGGTCAACAGCGACCCCGAGCTGATCTACCAAGCCAACAGCCTCGACCGGGTCATGCTGCGTATCGGTCAGAAGTTGCTGATACCGCAGGTCGATTTTTCGATTGAGGCGCATCTCAATCCAAAGCGCCTGGTGCTGCTCGACCACGGTAAGTTCTTCAAGAGCTACGCGTTGCTCGACGTGCGTCCGCTGGGTAAAAAGGGCGGCGAACTCAAGACCAAGGTGCAAGAAAAAATCGCCACCGAGGGCGGGCGGCGGGTGGTGTTCGGCTCGCGCGAGTTCACGAACAGCTTGCGTTCGCTGGCGCTGGCCGGACAACCGGGTTACACGATTTACGCCATCTCCGACGCCGTGCCCGGCAGCGAAAAACCGCCGGGCAGCGGCCTGGGCCTCACCGCCTCGGACGCCGAGGAACTGCACACGATGGTCAGCGTGGGCACGCCCGTGACGATCACCGCGCGCTGACGCCACGTGCCCGCAGTTGCAATTTAGCGTTCCAGGCTTCTCTTTATCCTCCCGATCTCCCATCATGAATGTCATCCCCCTGGACTTCGAGAAACCAATCGTAGAATTGGCCAAACGACTCGACGACCTCAAGCGGCACCTGCGCGGACATGATATCGACCTCGACCCCGAAGTGCGCCGCATCGCCGCGCACATCGAGAAGACCAAGCGACTGACGTATTCCAACCTCGACCCCTGGCAACGCGTGCAAATCGCCCGACATCCCCAACGACCTTACGCGTTGGATTATCTGCGGCTAGCATTCTCCGATTTCACGGAATTGCACGGCGACCGTCTCTTCGCCGACGACCGCGCCCTGATCGGTGGCCTGGCGACACTCGGCGGCGTGCGTTGCGTCGTGGTGGCGCATCAGAAGGGCCGCGACACTCGGGAAAACATCCAGCGCAACTTCGGCTGCGCGCATCCCGAGGGTTACCGCAAAGCGCTGCGGCTGATGCGACTGGCCGAGAAATTCGGCCTGCCCCTGGTGTCCCTGATCGACACGCCCGGCGCCTACCCCGGCATCGGCGCGGAGGAGCGGCACGTCGCGGAGGCCATTGCGGTCAACCTGCGCGAAATGATGGTGCTGAAGGTGCCCACGGTGGCGGTGGTCATCGGCGAGGGCGGCTCCGGCGGCGCGCTGGGCATCGGCGTGGCTGACCGGGTGCTCATGCTCGAATACAGTTGGTATTCGGTGATCAGCCCCGAGGGTGGGGCGGCGATTTTGTGGAAAAACGGGGCGCAACGCGCCGCGGCGGCCGACGCGCTCAAGATGGGCGCGAAGGAGTTATCGGAGTTTGGACTGGTGGATGCGCTGGTAGCCGAACCGATTGGTGGCGCTCACAATGATCATGCTTTGGCGGCGGAGAACCTGCAAGCTGCGCTGTTGTCGAACCTGGGAGGGCTCGCAGGTGTTTCGGTCAGCGAACTTCTAGCCACGCGCTATAAAAAATACCGCGCGTTCGGGCGTTTCACGGAACAGGCCGCGACGGCTTCGTCGCTGCCGGAGGACGGTCCCGTCGGGGACGAATGAGCGTCGAATAACGAGATTAACTTGCCTTTACCGCCGCTTGCTGCACCGCCGCCTGAATCTTTTTCATGGTCGCCGCGTCCAAGATTCGTTCCCCCTCCGCGTTGGTCAGGTAAAAGCTATCGATGGCCGCTCCCTTCTCGGTCGAGATGCGCGACAGCACGACGTTCGCCTTCATTTTGCCCAATGCGCGGAGCAGATCGTACAACAGCCCGATGCGGTCCGGCGTCTGTACCTCCAGCAGCGTGTAAAGATTAGTGGCCTCGTTGGTGATCACCGTACGCGTCGGGAAATCGAGTTCGGTTGCCTGCCGGTGCGGCTGCCGACGCTTGCGCGCCTTTTGCAGCAACGGGCCGAAATCGAAGCGCTCGCTGAGCAATGCCTGCCGTAGTGTGCCCTCCACCGCCGAAATATCGCGTGGTTCGATGGCCCCGCGCTGCCTGGGATCTCCCACCCGAAAAACGTCGAGCACCAGATTGTCACCCCGCGTGAAGATGTCCGCGCTCAGGATGCTCAAACCCGCCGCCGCGAACGACCCCGCAATCTTCGAAAACAACCCCCGGCGCTCCCAGCTACAGACCCAGCATTCGATGTGCCCCTGTTCCGGGCGCGGCGTCCAGCAGATCGCCGGGGCCAGTGCCGTGTCCGTCGCGTCGTGCTCGTGGCGATAGGCCAGAAATTGCCGCATCAGCCGCAGGTGGTCGACGACGGTTTCCAGGGTGAACGTTTTGAAGTACCGCTCGGGCATCTGCTGGAAATGCGCGTCGATTTCCTCCGCGTAAGAGCCGTCCAAATTTTCCTCAATGGCTTGCCGTTGCGTGGCGCGCTCCCGCTGGCTGGCTAGGTAGCCCGCCTCGCCTTTAGAGAGATATTGACGGGTCGCGTGGTAGAGTTGCCAGACGAGCGATTCTTTCCAATCGCTCCACGCCTCGTCGCTCGTGCCCTGTCCATCGGACAGGGTCAACAGCATCAGCGCGTCCAGCGTAGGGCGATCCTTCACGACCCCGGCAAATTCCGTGATCGTCGCCGGATCGTCGAGATTGCGCCGTTGGGCCGTGGAGGAAAGGGTCAAGTGGTGATCCACGAGCAGAATCAGCGTGCGGCGGCGCTCGTTCGAGAGTTGCAGGCGCGCGGCCACCTTCTGCGCGAACAGCGCGCTGGCCTCCGCGTGGTGTTTGGCGCTGGTGGCCTTGCCGGTGTCGTGCAGTAGCAGCGCGAGGTACAATGTGAACGGGTCTTCCAACGCCTCGAAGAGTTTCCGGTATTCGCTGAACTTCGGGTTGGGCGGATCGCTCAGCAACCCGTCGAGCTTTTCGATGCAAACCAGCGTGTGCTCATCGGCGGAGTACCGGTGAAAAAATTCGTGTTGAACCAGGCACGTCAGGCCGCCGAACTCCGGCATATAATCGCCCAGCACATCAACCTCGTGCATGGCGCGCAAAATCCGGCCGACTTTCCCGGGACGGGACAGGATGGCGATGAACGTTTCCCGGGCGGCCTTTGCGTATTGGAACGTGCGGTTGATCAACCGCCGCCGCCGACGGATCAACTGCTCCAATTCCGAACTCAGGCGTAGGTCCCGCGTCTGCGCATGCTCGAACACGCGCAGCAACCGGAACGGGTCCTGTTTGAAAACGTCCCGATTCTCGGGATAAATCATTCCATCCCGGCTGAAGAAACCGTCAAACACCTCGGGTTGTTCCCCGCCAAGACCAAGCATCCGTGGCAGCCCCGGCACGACCGTGCTGGATTTAGAGCGGTTAGTATGCACCAGCCGCTCAAACAGCGTTTCGGTGATGAGCATCATCGCGCGGGCGTGATGGTAGTAATCCCGCATGAACGACTCGCTGCGGCGGAGTGTGTTGTTTTGCGGATAGCGGAAACGGTCGGCGATTTGCCCTTGGACGTGCAGGGTCAGGGCGTCCGAAGAACGCTTGGCGAGGTAGTGCAGGTCGGTGCGAACCCTCAACAGAAAATCGTAGGCTGCCTCCAGGGAACGTCGTTCAGAAGAATGGATGAGCGCGTCTTTGACGAACGGCGAACCGCCCTCTTGACGCTCTCGGAAGTACAGGCACCAGAGCAGGTTATGATAATCACGCAAGCCGCCGGGGCTGGATTTGACGTTTGGTTCCTGTAGAAATACCGTCGGGCCATATTTCTGGTGCCGGATGCGCTGGTCCTCCTGTCGCCAAGTCAGATATTCGTGCTCCGAGCCCCGCAGGCACGTCGCCTCAAAGCGTTGCTCGAACGTCGCCAGGAGGGGTTCCTGTCCCGCCAAGTAGCGAGCTTCGAGCAACGAGGTTTTGGAGATGTTGTCGTGATTGGCATGCTCGCAGGCCTCGCGGATTGAGCGGGTAGCGTGACCGACCTTAAACCCGATGTCCCACAGCGCGTAGAGGATGTTTTTGATGAGCAAATCGACGTGGCCGGGCATCGCGTCGGGCGGGTGGTCGTGCAGGAACAGGATGTCCACGTCGCTGTAGGGATTCAGCTCCCCCCGGCCATAACCGCCGATGGCCAGCATGGCAGGCAACGTTTCGGGTGATGCCTCGCAGGGCGGGCAGGCGCGGCAGGCGTCGGCGAAGAGGTGGCGCAGGAAGACGTCGAGCAAACTCACGCGCCGCCGACAAATCTCGCGTCCGCCGCCGCCCGCCTGGTGCGCCAGCAGCAAGCGGTGATTTTCGATTTTTAGAAAACGCCGATAGAAGGGCAGGCGTGGCGTATCGGACTGCGCGGCCGCTGTGTCCAAGGAGAGTTCCCTTTCGGCGTGTGCCAGAACTTTTTCGAGGTGCGGCATGGGTAGTAAACGAAGTGCGCCGCCCGTACGGACGACCTACAGCCGATAGGATAAAGCAAGAAACGGTCTTTGCACGGCGACTGTCCCTGATAAACTAGGCGACTTACGAATGGCAATTAACACCGAGGCCCGCGTTAAATCTCCCGTCTGGTCTTGCCTACTGGACCCTTCCTCTAAGCGGTGATCCCGTACCGCCGCATTTTGTTGTAGAGGGTGGGGCGGTGGATGCCCAAGACTTTGGCCGCCTTGAGTTTGTTGCCGTGCGTCTGGGCCAACGCCTGCAAGATGGCGCGTCGTTCGCGGTCGTCGAGGTTCAGGCTTGCGCCTTCCAAGTCCACCTGCCGCGCGGCGTCAGGCGGAGAACCGTCCGCCGATGGTCTTGACGGCGCAACCGCCGTGATCGGTTCGCGGAGTTCCGGCGGCATGAGCAATTCCGGAGGCAGGCTCTGTTCGGCGACGGTGTTATCCCGCGCGAGCACGACGGCGTACTCGATGGCGTTTTGCAGTTGCCGCACGTTGCCCGGCCAGTGGAAATCGCGCAGTCGGCTGAGCGCTTCAGACGTGATTTGCGGCTCGGGACGGCCCATCTGCTGCGAGTACCGTTTCACGAACATCGCTACCAACGGTGCAATATCCTCGCGGCGGTCGCGCAACGCCGGGATTTCGATTTGAAACGTGTTGATCCGGTAGTAAAGGTCGGGCCGTAACGACCCGTCGCGCAACGCGCGCGTGATTGCCTGATTGGTCGCCGCCACGAGCCGGAAATTCGCTTTCAGCGTCTTGGTGCTGCCGAGCGGACGATATTCGCGCTCCTGCAACACCCGCAAAAAACGCGTTTGCAGCGTCGCGGGCATTTCCGCGATTTCGTCCAGAAACAGTGTGCCGCCCTCGGCGGCGGCGATCATCCCCGGAAAATCGTTGACCGCCCCGGTGAACGCGCCTTTTACGTAGCCGAACAGTTCACCCTCTATCAGGTGCTGCGGCAGGGCCGCGCAGTTCAGTTTCACTAAGGGGCCGGAGCGGCGGCGGCTGCGCGCATGCAGCAGGTTGGCCACGACTTCCTTGCCCACGCCGCTCTCTCCGGTGACTAGCACGTTGGCTTCCGAAGGCGCGATCTGCGAGATGAATTCCTCGATTTCCACCATGCGGCGGTTCTTGAACACGGGTGCGTGGTTTCCGCCTGCCGCCTGTTTGAGCAGCGCCTTGAGTTCCTTCGCCTCCTCTCGCAGGCTCTCGGTTTCGCGCACCAACTCCTGCTGCTCCAGCGCGCGCGCCATCAGGCTCAGCAACTCCTCCGCCGCGTAGGGTTTGCCGATGAAATGAAAGGCACCCAGCTTGATGGAGTCGATGGCGTTGCTCAACGTATCCTGACCCGTCAGCACGATGGTTTGAATGGACGGCTTGCTTTGCTTAACCTTCGTGAGCACTTCCAGCCCACTGGCGTCTGGCAAACCGATGTCGAGGAGCAGCAGGTTGGGGCCACCGTCGCGCAACGCCGATTCGACGCCCTGCGCCGCCGTGCGGGCGGTTTCCACCTCATAACCGTGCCGTCCGAGGAGCGCTTCGAGCGTCATCAGAATCGGACGCTCATCGTCAATGATGAGAACACGTTTGGCCGCAGCGGTCATGGCTAAGCAGGAGTTCCCGCGCCGGGCAAGGTGACGACAGCGGTAAGCATTTCACCATCCGTCGAACCATGGAACATCAGCGTACTCCCTCCGGCTGCGAGCGCCCGCCGCGCGCGGAACAGGCCGAGCCCAAACGCTCCGCGTCGGCTGGAAACTAGGGGCGCGTGTCCCCATTCTGCCAATGGCACGGCCGGTTCTTCGCGTAAAGGTTGCGAAAACGAGGCGCTGACGCCGCCTTCACTTGCACGTATATCACAGGACACTTCATCCCCGGGTGCCGAGAAAAACAGGGCATTCTTCAACAGTTCCAGGCACGAACTCAGGACCAACTCAGGATCGACGCTCACCAGTTTTTCACGGGAAACCTCGATGTTCCAACGAGCCCTCTGACCATGCTCGGGCTGGACGCGTTCGAAGCGTTCGCGCAAGTCGTCGAACAAGTCCGCCGCCGGGTAGTCCATCAGATGCGCGGTCGCGCCAGTTGTGGCGACCCGCACCGCTTGGAGTTGGCGGGTGATCCCGGCCAGCGCCGTCCGCAACCGCTTGATTTCCTCCGCCGCATCCGGCTCGGTCGATATTTCACCGAGGAAAGTCAACTGGAGTTCGCACGCGTTCAGCCCGTTGCGGATGTCGTGGCACAACTGTCCCACGAACCGTTCGACTCTTTCCCAAGGCACCTTCTCTTCGCCAGCGTTTGCCGCCGGCGAAGGGCCTTGAGAATTGTGCATCAAACTCATTGGGAGACAGCCGCTGGCCTAAGACGACCGCTAATGTCAGACAACCGGCAGCGCCAACCGTTCTAAAAAAGCCCACGCCGAGTGTAAAGAAAATAGACACCAGGCAAATACCTGATTTGTAGCGGCAGGCGCACCTACGCGCCCCCGGCCACCTGCCACCGGAACTTGGCATCCGCCGGTAATTCGGTGTGCTCGCCGGACAATTCGGTAGAGTTGGACGAGAGATGCACGAGGATGTGAAAAACATCTTCCGCGTCCGCTTGCAACTCTGCCGCCAGCGATTCAGCGGTGTGTTGCGTGCCACCCGCCCTTTGGAGCGTGCGCAATACTTTGCCCTGGAGTTCCAGTAGTTTCGTAGCTGCCTTTTTGCCTGCTTCGACCCCAGGTTGATGATATGCATTGATATTTACGAGGTTGCCGTAAAAACCCACAGCTCGTTCATACAGAGCGATTAACGCTCCCAACGGCTGCGCGTCCACGCGCGGGATGCTGATGGTGACTGAATCACGCCCATTTTCGTACAAGGCCGCGCGCGTCCCCCTTAAAAAGCCCTGCAGATAGTCCCCACTGGTAACGTTCGGCTCCACGTCGAACCGGGCTGTGGAGGGTCGATCCTGCCGGACTTCGATGAACGTCGCGTAAAAATTTGGCACGCCATCGCGTAACTGCTGCACGTAGGCGTGTTGGTCCGTCGAACCCTTGTTGCCGTACACCGCGATGCCTTGATGCACGACTTTCCCGTCGAGGTCGCGCTCCTTGCCCAGCGACTCCATCACAAGCTGCTGAAGATATTTGCTCAGCAGCACGAGGCGGTCCTTGTAAGGCAGGATCACCATGTCTTTTTTGCCTTGGCCGCCGGTGGCAAAATACCACATCAAGGCCAGCATCATCGCCGGGTTGTGCAGGGTATCCGGGCGGCGGGTGTGCGCGTCCATGTCCGCCGCGCCGTGTAGGAAGCCATCGATGTCGATCCCCTGCAAGGCGGCGGGTAAGAGGCCCACCGCGCTCATGACGGAAGTGCGTCCGCCCACCCAGTCGTACATCGGGAACCGCCGCAGCCAACCCTCCGACTCCGCCAGCTTGTCCAGGTCGCTGCCCTGACCGGTGATTGCCACGAACTGCGATGCGAACGGCACGCCCAGCGTGCGAAACCGTGCCTGCGTCTCCAACATACCGTTGCGCGTCTCCTTGGTCCCGCCAGATTTTGACGTGACCAAAACCAGCGTGCGCCGCAAGCGGTCGCCGAGTCGTGCGAACACGCGGTCAAAACCGTCCGGGTCGGTGTTGTCCAAAAACGAAGTGGTCAGCTGGTCCTGCGGACTGCCGAGCGCGTCCGCGACCAACTGCGGCCCCAGTGCCGAACCGCCGATCCCGACCACTAGAACGTCGCTGAACGTCTCGCCGTTGGCCGTCTTGATTTCGCCGCTATGCACCGCCGCGGCGAACGCTTTGATGTCCGAAACGTCGCGGTTGATCGTTTCCCGCAATTCCGGGGTGGGGGCCAGCGCCGCGTTGCGCAGCCAGTAGTGGCCAACCTGCCGTTTTTCGTCCGGATTGGCGATGGCACCCGTTTCCAGGTCATGCATCGCGTGAAACGCCCGCTGCGCGGCCCCTTCCATGCCCGCCAAGAAATCATCACCGAAACGCATCCGGCTCACGTCGAGGCCGATGCCCGTGCGCTCGTCCCAAACCCAGTACTGCTGGTAGCGTTTCCAAAGCTCGTCGGCGGTCATGACTTAACCGACAAGCATTTCCGCAGGTTTGCAACGTGAAAAACCATCCCGCCGCCACCGCCGGAGCCAGCGTCAATACTGCTTGCGCATGTTGCTGGGCAGGATGTTCAGCTCGTTGCGATACTTCGCCACAGTGCGCCGGGCAATGGGGATGCCGCGCTCGCTCAGGATCGATACGATGTCCTTGTCGCTGAGCGGGTTGGTCGCCGTCTCGTTTTTGATCAGGTCAAGGATCGCGTCCTTGACGCTCGTGTTGCTCATCGACTCGCCGCTGGCGGTCTGGTAGCCGGGCGTAAAGAAATAACGCATCTCGAACACGCCCTGCGGCGTCGAGATATATTTGCCGGAAATCGCCCGGCTGACGGTCGTCTCGTGGACCCCGACGGCCTCGGCGATCTGCACCATCGTCAGGGGCCGCAAGAACGCGGTTCCCTTGTCCAAGAATTCTTCCTGACGGCTCACGATCTGGTTGGCGATGTTGGAAATCGTCTGCTGGCGCTGGTGGATGCTCTTAATAAGAAACTTCCCACTGCGAATTTTTTCCCGGATGTAATCCTTCACGTCCCCGCCGCTGCCGTTTTGCGCCATCAAATCTTTGTACGTGTTGGAGATGCGCAGGTGAGGGATCTGCTCGCCGTTGAGCATCACCGTGTAGTTGTCACCAATCTTCTCCACGGACACGTCAGGCAGGACGTAGTTATTAGGATCGGGGGCAAAGATAGCACCGGGCTTCGGATCCAGCGTGGCGATGGAGTAGGCGGCCTGCTGCACCTGGTCAACGCTGACCCCCAGGCGGCGGGCGATTTCTGGGAAGCGGCGCTTGCCCAGCTCGTCGAGATGTTTGCTGATGATCGAATATTCCAGCGTTGAGTCCTTGCCCAACCGCCGCAGTTGAATCAGGAGACAATCCCTCAGGTCCAATGCGCCGACGCCCGCGGGGTGAAACCCCTGAATTACCTGTACCAGCCGCCGCAAGTCGGCGACGGATACGCCGGTGTTGGCGCTCATCTCGTCCGGGGTGGTTTGCAGGAAGCCGTTGTCGTCGATGTTACCGATGATCAATTCCGCCAGCCGACGGTCTGACCCGGATAACTCGGCCCCGTTGATTTGACCGATCAAATGCTGTTGCAACGTTTCCTGATTCGCAATCGAGTCGAAGAAAAACTGGCGGCGCTCCTCTTCGTCCTCGCTGCGCCCGCTGTAGCTACTGTTCTGCGCCATATACTCGCGCCACTCCTCGTCGAGCTTGGCCAGTTGCTCGAATTCTTCCTTGAAATCGTCATTCTGCTGGCTGTTATCTTCCGGCGAAGCTTCGGGAACCTCCTCTTCCAGCACCGGATTAGTCTGCAATTCTTGCTGCACGATGTTGCGCAACTCCAGCATCGGCGCTTGCAGAATAACCAAGCTTTGTTGCAACTGCGGCGCCAACACCTGCTGCATCGACAGGTTCTGGGTCTGTTGCATACCGGAGCTAGCCATGAACGCAAAGATGAAGGATTAAACAGTGGGGAGCAAGCAATAAATCGGTTTTTTCCAATTTTTGGAACGTTTTTTGCTGTTTATTGGAAATGCGACCTTCGTCTATGAGCAATTTCCCCCGTCCGCGCCGACTCCCCGCCTCTGCCACCATCGTGGCCACACTCGCCGCCGTCGTCATCGGCGGTTGGTGTCTCACTCCCGAGGGCCACTCTCAAGCGCCCGCCGTTTCCACGCCGAACGCGATGCTGGCAAATTTGTTGGGCAAGCTGAAGGCGCAGCAGGCGGAAATCATCGCCAACCAAACCAAGATTGAAGCGCAGACTGCCCTGCTCAAAGAAGAACTGCGGCAGTCGAAAATTTACAGCGCGCGCGGCGGCGCTGGTCGCCGTTGATACATCGCACTTTCTTAGCAGCTGTCTCATTTATGAAATTCTCTCGTGCCCATACTTGCGCGCTTGCCTTCGGTTTGATCCTATCTTTGCCGTTGGGTCACTCGCAATCGCAACTGGCTCCAAACCTTGACCCTTCCGCCGAGATGCAGGCGCTACAAACCGCCAACGACGATCTCATCAAGCGCCAGGATGCGACGCTCAAGG
>CAXTBX010000088.1:0-20448 GCA_964242205.1 uncultured Chthoniobacterales bacterium | reverse complement strand
GTTGGATCGCTTTTCGGGGAACGGCACGGAAGAAATGGCGTGGATTCGGCTTCGGCTGCGGCCACTCAGGGCGATCAAGCGTCGGGGCAGCCGTCTCCTTGGCGAAGCTCTTGACGATCCGATCCTCCAGCGAATGAAACGTGATAACGGCGAGCCGTCCGCCGGGCCGCAGACAGTCAACGGCGGCTTCCAACCCTTGTTGCAGGGCACCGAGTTCGTCGTTCACGGCGATGCGCAACGCCTGGAAGGTGCGGGTTGCCGGGTGTCGAGGGCCGTGCCGGGGTACCGCGCGCTCGATAGTTTGGGCGAGCGTCAGCGTATCCCGAAATGGCGCGGTCTCGCGGGCGCGGACGATGGCGTTCGCAATCCGCCGCGCACGAGGCTCCTCCCCGTACACGCGAAAGATGTGGATCAGCTCATCCTCTTCGGCGATGTTCACTAGATCCGCCGCGCTCAGCCCGGCGGCGGTGTTCATCCGCATATCCAATGGGCCATCCTTCTGGAAGCTGAACCCACGCTCGCCGTGGGCCAACTGTGCCGACGACACACCGAGGTCGAGCAAAATGCCGTCCACTTTTTCGATGTTGAGGTCAGTGAGCACTTGTCTTAAATCCCGGAAATTTGCCTGTTTTACCTGAACAGTGTCGCCATCGTAAACTACTAAATGTTGTATGCAATACCCAATTGCGGCGGGGTCTTGGTCCAACCCAATGATTTTGGCGCCCGTCCGTAAAATGGCTCGGGTGTGCCCCCCACCGCCCATCGTTCCGTCCACGATCACCCGCCCCGGACCGGCCGCCAAGGCGTCGACCACCTCGCTCACCATGATGGGCAAGTGGTAGAAATCCGGGGCTGTGGCGAGGTCCATTTGCGTGGCGCAGTTGAATTACACCCGAATTTTGGTGGCTCGAGGAGAGAAGCGGCGCGGGCCGTTGCCAGCACGACTCCCACACCCGCGAGCGTCACGCGCCATCGTTCCGATTCTCCCGGATGGGACCGTCAAACAAGGCGTCGAATCAGTCCGCTGCTCTGCACTTGCGTGACCTGCCTTTATATACATAGGCAAATATGAGGGCAGCACTCCCTGACAAATAGATCTCCGGACACGCGCATTCCCGCTGGGTGCCAAAACATTGCTAATGGGGGAACCATGCGGTTTGTCAGGTATAGGCTTAACAAAGCCCGAATTTTGGTGAATGATCTTCATGAAATTAAACACCGATTAAATTTGCAACCTGCTGGAACGTGTTTGCCTCGGCAACCGTCGCCTTTTCCCAGCGCGCAGGACTCCAGATTTCGAACCGGTCATATGCTCCGACCAACAGCACCTCGCCTTCTAGGCCAGCCGACTTCAAGAAATCTTCCGTGATCAGCAACCGCCCCTGGCGGTCGATGACGCAATGAAGAGCGCGCGAGAAATAATTGCGCGCGAACTGACGGCGGTCGTTGGCCGTGATGCGAGGATCGTTGTTCAGTTTGTCGTTCACCTTCTGAAATTCTGAGGGGGGTAATGCGTAAAGGTAGGTGGCGTCACTGGAGGGCAGTAGAAATACCTCGTCCTGCTCACTCTGTCGCCATCTCGAGGGGATGGTGACTCGGTGCTTCACGTCCAAGGCATGTCGGTACGTGCCTGAGAACGTTGGGACTTTAGGCGTGTCTTCAGCCATCGGGTAGCGGCTCCACTTTGACCCACTTCGTCCCACTTATAGGAATATCGTGCATTTTGGTCAAAGGAAATAATGACAGTCTTGGCGAGCTATCATGGATTTGAAGACGACGCATACGCACAGCTGTATAAGCGTAACCATCTAGAATTGAAATATTTAACTCAGAAGTCCTTGTCCAAAATTAACTCGAAGATCACGTCGGAAAAATTTTTGCCCTCAACCCGTGTAACCCCATGAAAACGCCGCAGATACGACTGCAGATCACAGCCAACCAAATGTTTCATTGTATTAATTACACTGATATATTTTTGTGAGTCATTTCTCCGTTATTTAATCGATGGGTTATGGATTTGAGTCACAGCTTGACGAAGCTGTGTCTCAGCATGTGTTTACGCACGTTGCGCAACAAACCCGTCGATTTGTGGGTGCAATCCCCATGAAGTGAACATCTGATGAACGAGGCGATCCCTACAGCACAGCTTGGTAATGTTGTCCGGCGGACGGTGAAATCCGCTGCTGTTTTTGACATTCACACCCACCTTTACGCGCCAGCCTTCGATCAACTTCTGCTCTGGGGCATCGACGAGCTACTCGTATACCACTACTTGGTAGCCGAAGGATTTCGCCATTGGGACATTCCCTACGAAACCTTCTGGAAGCTCGAAAAACAGAGCCAGGCCGAACTGATTTGGACCTCCCTATTTCTTCAACAATCGCCAATTTCCGAAGCCTGCCGCGGTGTGCTTACTACCCTGCAAGCGCTGGGCCTCGACGTGAAACAGCGCGATTTGTCTGCGCTCCGGCGCTGGTTCGCCGGGCACCAGATCGAAGGCCACTTGATGCGGGTCATGGACCTCGCCGGAGTCAGCCGGATCTGCATGACAAATTCCCCGTTCGACGATGCCGAGCGCGCCGTCTGGGATCGTGGTTGGACACCGGACACCCGTTTTGCGACGGCCCTGCGGATCGACCCGCTGCTTTTCGAGTGGCCATCCGCCGTCCGCCGGCTCGCGGGGTGGGGCTATCAGGTGGAACCGGAGCTGAACGAACTTACGCTGTCGGAGGTCCGGCGTTTCCTCGCCGATTGGACCGTCCGGATACATCCACTTTATGTCATGGCGTCCATCGCGCCGGATTTTGCCTATCCTGCCGACAGCGCCGCCGCCCGGCTGCTGGACGGCGCGATCTTGCCTCACTGCATCGAGCACAACAGCGCCATGGCTCTCATGCCGGGCGTCCGACGCGCCGCCAATCCGGCGTTGCGTCTCGCCGGGGACGGCGTTGGCAAAGCCGATCTTTCCGCCTACGAACGCCTTCTGGCTGCCTATCCGAAAAACCGGTTCCTGATCACGGCGCTGGCCCGGGAAAACCAGCACGAGCTTTGTGTGCTGGCGCGTAAATTCCGCAACCTGCACATCTTCGGTTGTTGGTGGTTCACCAACGTGCCCGTCATCATCGACGAAATGACGCGGATGCGCCTCGAACTGTTGGGCCTGAGTATGACCGCGCAGCACTCCGACGCGCGAGTGCTGGACCAACTCATCTACAAGTGGCAGCACTCCCGGGAGATCATCGCCGGGGTGCTCGCCGAGAAGTATCAAGACTTGGCTGCGACCGGCTGGACCGTGACCGTGGGGGAGATCGAACGCGACGTGCAGGCGTTGTTTGGAGGCTCGTTCGAGGCCTTCCTGAAGCGGCAGTTTTGACCCCCACATTTCCCCGGGCGAACCGGGCCGGGGTGTGGCATCGTTGCCGTCCCAGCCAGCATATGTCTCAAGAATCTTACCTTCAGGAACTGTTCTCCGAGCGGATCGGCGGCAACCGCTTCGGCAAGGATACCGCCATTTACAAGTTCGAAAAGATCAAGCGTGCCAAGCGCGCCGCCGTTGCCGCGCATCCCGATACGGAACTCTTTGATTTGGGGGTAGGGGAGCCAGACGAAATGACTTTCCCGGAGGTCGTGCAAACCCTCAGCGACGAGGCCCGGAAGCCGGAAAACCGCGGCTACTCGGACAACGGCGGCGAGCCGCTCAAGGCGGCGGCGGCGCGTTATTTGCGAGGTGTTTGCGGCGTGGAGGTTTCGGCGGAGACGCAAATCATCCATTCCATCGGCAGCAAGCCTGCGCTTGGCATGTTGGCGGCGGCGCTGATCAACCCCGGCGACGTAGTGTTGATGACCGTGCCAGGTTATCCGGTGTTCGGCACGCACGCGCGTTACTACGGTGGCGAGGTTCACCACCTCAAACTGCTGCCCGAGAACGCGTTTCTACCCGACTTGGACTCGATCTCGCCAGACATACTCGCCCGCGCGAAGGTGCTCGTGCTCAATTATCCTAATAACCCCACCGGCGCGAGCGCCACACCGGAGTTCTTTGAGCGCGTCGTGGCCTTCGCCAAGGCAAACCGGCTGGCGGTCATCCACGATTTTGCCTACGCGGCCCTGGTATTTGAGGGTGAGCCGCTGAGCTTTTTGGCCACGCCTGGCGCGCTGGACGTCGGTGTCGAACTGCATTCCACCAGCAAGAATTTCAACATGACCGGTTGGCGCTGCGGCTTTGTGGCGGGTAACGAATTGCTCGTCAAAGCTTACGGCACAGTCAAAGATAATACTGATTCTGGTCAGTTCCTCGCCATCCAGAACTCGAGCGCGTACGCCTTCGACCATCCCGAGATCACGGCGGAAATTGCCGCCAAATACTCGCGGCGAATGGACTTGCTCGTGCCGATGCTCCAACGCCTCGGCTTCGTCGCTCAAAAGCCGCGCGGTTCGTTTTTTCTCTACGTGCCCGCGCCGCGCTTGGCCCGGGGCGATGCCGGGGCAGAAATCCACTTCGAGACGGCGGAGTCCTGCGCGCAGTGGATGATTACCGAGCACCTCATTTCGACCGTCCCCTGGGACGACGCCGGTCCCTACCTGCGCTTCAGCGTCACCTTTCAAGCCTCGGGCGGGGAAGGGGATGAACGCCGCGTGGTGGAAGCCATCGAACGGCGCTTGTCACGGTTCACCTATGTCTGGTAGCTAGGTAGCGCGGCGGTCGGTCAGCGTTCTCCCTTCATGGCCAAACGAATTTTCGAATCTGCTCCGTTGGCAGAGGACGCCGTAACCTCGTCGCGCCGCCGCGCGTGTTTGCTGGTCAACCCCGTGGGAGGCACCGTGGCGAGGGACCACGGCGAACAGGTGGCGGGGATATGGACGCAACTGCGGGCCGCCGGTATCTGGGCCGAAATCGTGGAAACCCAAGAGGGAGAACCGCCCGGGCCGCTGGCCGCGAAGGCGGCTGCAGAGGGGTTTTCGATGGTAATCGCCTGCGGCGGCGACGGTACCGTTGGCGCGGTCGCCAAGGGACTGGTCGGCACGGACTGTCCGCTGGGGATTTTGCCCTTGGGCACGTACAACAATTTTGCGCGCTCGCTACGCCTGCCGCTTGACGTGCCTGCGGCTTGCCAAGCTCTCGCGCGTGGCCGGGTCCGGCGGGTGGACGTGGGCGTGGCAAACGACGAGCACTATTTTTTCGAGGCGGCGGGTGTGGGCATCGACGCCCAGTTGTTCCCGTTAGGCGAGGAAATCAAGGGCGGCAATTGGTCCCGGCTCTGGGCCGCCGCGAAACTGGCTTACCAGGCACAGCCCGCGCGGATTCACTTCGAGCTGGATCTGCCGTTGTCCGAGGCTTACCAGGGTGGCCGGTCCAGGGGTAAAGCCGGGCCATTCGAGGGCGACGCCGAACGCGGGCTGGATTTTTCGGCGTTCATGCTCATCGTGGCGAATGCCCGGTACTACGGGAGCGGATTTACCGTGGCGCCGGACGCTGTGGTAGACGACGGCATGTTTAACATCCGCATTTTTAGGAACTTCAGCAAAGGTGAATTGCTAAAACATTTCTGGTCCATCAGTCGGCGCCGCTTTGCGCACAGCCCGAAGATCGACACGTTTTCGGCGGCGGAAATCAACATCACGGCTAGCACGAAGACCCCGTTTCACGTCGATGGTTATGCCGTCGGCAATCTGCCGTTGCGGCTGAGATCGTTGCGGCGAGCCTTGAAAGTGATCGCGTAGATTCCGCGCACGAATTCCTTGCCGCATTCCGCCGACCCGGTAGGGAAAGGCGAAACCATGACGATGACTCTCCCCAGCTCGCCTCTCCCCCAAAACTTTATATTACATTTATTGTATGATGTTATGTTTATTGTGCTTCTTTCACGAGGTTTGCCACGCTGCGAATAAGTTGTGAAGGCCTTGACCTCCCCTGCGGTGCAAAACTAGCCGGCACGTAATTCGACAGTTGTTTCTCGCCCTGAAATCAGACGTCCATTAAGTTCATCGCCGTATGGATTCCCCCGCAGCCCTCGCCGCCTTCAAACAAACCGATGCCTTGCTGGACGGACACTTCGTCCTGCGTTCCGGGTTGCACAGCCGACAGTTTTTTCAGTGCGCCATGTTGCTGCAACACCCCCGGGTGGCGGAATCCATCTGTGGTGTGCTCGCGGAAAAACTGATGGGCTTCGATTGCGATTCTGTGATTTCGCCCGCCATGGGTGGAATCATTGTCGGCCACGAGGTCGCCCGTGCCTTGGGCAAACGCCACATTTTCGCAGAAAAAGAGGAAGGTCGCCTCGTCCTCCGCCGAGGATTCCAGGTCCAGCACGACGAGCGTTTCATCGTGGTCGAGGACGTGGTGACTCGTGGTGGCCGGGTGCAGGAAACCATCGACATCGTGCGCGGCCTCGGGGCGCAGGTCGTGGCGGTTGGCGTACTCGTGGACCGCAGCGGCGGCCAAGCACCGGATTTCGGCTGCCCGTTCCTGAGCATGGTCAAACTCGACGTGGAAACGTTCGCGGCGGACCAGTTACCTCCTGATTTGGCGGATACCCCTGCGGTCAAACCAGGCAGTAAGTAGGTCTAGCGCGGTCGGCCTCGGGGCTGGCTCCGCCCGGGATAACGGGCGGTTTGCGACGCTGCTCGCCTGGTGAAGTACCGGCGCGCACTTGTTTTCTGCCTCAAAGTGGCCGAAAAGTATAAACTTTTATGTTCAATTGGATTTTGAAGCAGATCCTCGGATCGAAGAACCAGCGCGAACTCAAGCGCATGGCCCCGGTCATCAAGCGGATCAACGAATTCGACGCGCAATTTAAGTCGCTCTCGGACGAGCAGTTGCGCGCCAAAACTTCCGCCTGGAAGGAACGCTTGACTCCCGTGGACGACCACGCCCAGCGCGAGGCGATCCTCAACGAAATCCTTCCCGAAGCCTTCGCGGTGGTCCGCAACGCCGCGCGCCGCCTGTGCGGGAAATCCTGGACGGTGTGTGATCAGGAAGTGACTTGGAACATGGTGCACTTCGACGTGCAGCTCATTGGCGGCATGGTGCTGCACTCCGGACGCATCGCCGAAATGGCGACTGGCGAGGGCAAAACCCTCGTGGCTACCCTCCCCCTTTACCTGAACGCCCTGACGGGCCGCGGCTCGCACTTGGTGACGGTCAACGACTACCTGGCGCGACGCGATTCGGAGTGGATGGGCGAACTCTTCCGCTCCCTCGGCCTGACGTGCGGCTGTATCCAGCACGACCAGTCACCAGATGTGCGCCGCGAGCAGTACGCTTGCGACATCACCTACGGCATTAACAGCGAAATGGGGTTCGATTACCTGCGCGACAACGGCATGGCCACCAGCCGTGAGCAGCAGGTCCAGCGCGGCTATGTTTACGCCATCGTGGACGAGGTGGATTCCATCCTGATCGACGAAGCGCGTACGCCGCTGATCATCGCTGGTCCGGCCACGGTATCCAGCCACCAGTACGACAAGTTCAAGCCCGGCATCGAGCAATTGGTCCGCAAGCAAACCCTCCTTTGCAATCGGCTCATCAGCGACGCCAAGAACCTCTTTGACGACGGCAAAAACGACGAGGCGGGCGTGATGTTGTTCAAAACCAAGCTCGGCCAGCCGCGCAACAAGGCGTTGATGCGGCTGCTGGAAGACCCGGTCAACCGCAAAGCGCTCGACAAGTCGGAACTGTCTTTCTACAGCGACACGCGCAAGGAGGAACTTTTCGCCCTCAAGGAAGAACTTTTCTTCACCATCGACGAGCGCGCTCAGGAAGCGGACCTCTCCGAACAGGGCCGCGAATTCCTCAACCCCGACGATCCCGAGGCGTTTGTCTTGCCCGATTTGATGACGGCCTTCGCCGACATCGACCTACGTAATGACCTGGACCCCGCCGCGAAAGACGCCGCCAAGGCCCAGTTGCAATCGGCCTGCGACAACCGCGCCGAACGCATCCACAACATTTCCCAATTGTTGCGTGCCTACTGCCTGTTCGAAAAGGACGTGGAGTACGTGGTCGAGGAAAACAAGGTAGTCATCGTGGACCAGTTCACGGGCCGCAAGATGGCGGGCCGCCGGTGGAGCGACGGCTTGCACCAGGCCGTCGAGGCCAAGGAAGGCGTGCAGATCGACCGCGAGACGCAGACTCTTGCTACGATCACCATTCAGAATTACTTCCGCCTTTACGACAAACTCGGCGGCATGACGGGCACGGCGGAAACCGAGGCCAACGAGTTCCACGACATTTACAAGCTGTCCGTGATCGTGATCCCGACGAACCGCGGTATCCGCCGTGCGGACGGCAACGACCGGATCTACAAGACGCGCCGCGAGAAGTACAACGCGGTCGTCGCCGAGGTGAAGGAGTGCCACGGGCGCGGCCAACCGGTGTTGGTCGGCACGGCCAGCGTGGATTCTTCGGAACTGCTGAGCCGGATGCTCAAGCGCGAGAAGATCCCGCACAGCGTTCTCAACGCGAAGTATCACCGCCAGGAAGCCGAGATTGTCGCCCGCGCCGGTCAGAAGGGCACCGTGACGATCTCCACCAACATGGCGGGCCGTGGCACCGACATCAAACTCGGCGAAGGCGTTGAGGCACTGGGCGGCTTGAATGTTTTGGGCACGGAACGCCACGAATCCCGCCGCATCGACCGGCAGTTGCGCGGACGTTGCGCGCGTCAGGGCGATCCCGGCGCATCGCGCTTTTACGTGAGCTTCGAGGACGATCTCATGCGCAATTTCGGGGCGTCCGACCGCATGACGACCATCATGGAGCGTTTCGGGCTGGAGGACGGTCAGGAGCTGGAGCATCCGCTACTGAACCGCAGTGTGGAAAATGCACAGAAGCGCGTCGAGCAGCGCAACTACATGAGCCGTAAGCACACGTTGGAGTACGACGACGTGATGAACAAGCAGCGCGAGGTTGTGTACGGCTACCGCAACGAAACCCTCGATACCGACGATCCTCGTCACCTGATCGACGAGGTCATCGACGAGGCTATCCCTGCCAAGGTAGCGGATTACCTACGCGCCGACAGCGAGGAGGGAATGAATTACAAAGGGCTATTGTCATGGGTGAACATGACGTTCCCCGTGGGCTTGACCGCTGAGAAGGCGAATTTTGAGGGTCGGACGGTCGAGGAGAACGGCAAGTTCTTGGTTGATACCATCCGTGCGGCCTACCTGAGCAAGTGCAGCCACGAGGACGCCGATGCGGTCAAAGGGCTTGAGCGGTACATCGTGCTCAACGCCGTGGATCGTCTCTGGCAGGAACACCTGTTTGGAATGGACGCTCTGCGCGAAGGCAGCCAACTCCAGCGGATCGGTCAGAAGGACCCGCTCGTAGAATATAAGAACGAGGCCTATTCGATGTTCGTCGAGTTGATGGCGAACATCAAATCCGAGATCCTGCACAACCTGTTCCGCAGTACGTCGAATCTCCAGGCATTCGAGAAATTCCTGGCCAGCCTGCCGCAGACGCTGTTGCACGAGGCTCTGGGCAGCCGCCAAGAGCAGGGGTCCCCCGCCCCGACCCCGTTGCCGCCGATGGCCGGTGGACGCCAGACGCGCCCATCACCGGCCGCGACCGCGCCCGTGGTGGAGGAAGCGCCCCCGCAGTTGGAAATTCCGACTCGGCGCGAAATGCCGAAGGTGGGCCGCAATGACGCCTGCCCGTGCGGCAGCGGCAAAAAGTCCAAGAATTGCTGTGGAAAAGCTCCTAACTAGCTCGCGGGGCATGGACGGCACGGTTTTCCGCTGCCGTCAACGCTTCTGTCTTGCTTTAGGACACGCGGTAGGCTATCTGTCCGGCGGATTGGATCCCTCCGGGGTGAAGTTGGATGGTTCTTAGCTCTCAAATCTGGTTTTTGGAAGTATCCGCGGTTCTCGCCGCGTTGCTCTGTCTCCTGAAGTGCCGGTTAGTGGCTAACCCATCCTGCGCGTTGGTGTTGCGCCGGGAAATATTCCTGGTAGGCCCGCACGAACGCACCTTGGCGGAGTCCGCGCCGACGCGGCGAAGTCTTCCTGACGACGTATCCCCCTACCCGACCGTTCCGCGCACTGCATTCGCGGGCAGGGGTGCGCCCGAGGAAACCGTGCATCAAATTCGATGCGCTTCGCCGACTCAACTCCGTTCGACAACTTGTTTATCGCAAAAGACCTATGAGATCTTATCCTTCATCGCAATCCGGCCAGGGTACCCGCCGTGGCTCCAACAAACAGCGTGGCGAAGGCCGCGGCGGTCGTGACTTTGAACGCCGTGGTGGCAGTGCCAAGCAAACTCCCCCGACGCTGTGGCAAAAGATTACTTCATTTTTCAAGGGTAACAAAGGCAACAGCGAGGCTCCGGCCAAGCGCGCTTTCGCGGCAGCCTCCAGCCGCCCCGAACGGTCCGAGCGTCCTGATGCTGACGGGGGCGGTGCCCGGTCGAAAGCCCCGGCCGCACCCCGGGTGGCGCGCAAGCCGGAGGCTGTGGAGGTGACCAGTCCCCGGCTCTACGTGGGGAACCTCTCCTTCGACGCCACGGAGAGCGATTTGAGCGAGCTTTTCAATGGCGTGGGTCAGGTGGTGGCGGTCGAGGTGGTCAGCCATCGTCAAACACAGCGTTCCAAGGGCTTTGCGTTCGTGCAAATGCAGACCGTGGACGAGGCCAAACGCGCCGTGCAGGAATTGCACGACAAGGAGTTCATGGCCCGTAAGCTGGTGGTCAGCGGCGCGAAGAACATCGACCAGCAGGATGGTCGCAGCGAGCCACGCTTTGCCGCCTAACCGTCGGCGCGGTTGACCCTCGACAAGTTTTTACGACCCGGCGCGTTTGGAAAAACGCGCCGGGTTTTTCATGCAAAAAGCGTTTTTTATTCTCGGTCCGACCGCAGTCGGTAAGACCGATGTGGCCGTTGAATTGGCGGCACGTTGCGGCGCGGAAATCATCAGCGCGGACGCATTTCAGATTTATCGCGGATTTGACCTGTTGACGGCCAAGCCGACCGCCGAGCAGCGGCGCAGGGTGGCGCATCACCTGGTAGGACACGTGGAGGCGAGTGAATCGTACAACGTCGCCCGCTATCTGGCGGACGCACGCATCATTTACGAACAACTGACTCGTGCCGGGCGTCCGGTGATCGTGGCTGGCGGCAACGGTCTATACGTCAAGGCGCTGACGCACGGGTTGTCCTCGCTGCCCGAGGCGCGGCCAGAGTTGCGCGCGGAGTTGGAGCAAACTCCCTTGGACGAGTTGCTGGCTCGCCTGGGCCACTTGGACCCGGCGGCGGCTGCCGTCATCGACGCTCAGAATCCCCGGCGGGTTGTCCGCGCGCTGGAGGTTTGTTTGTTGACAGGCAAACCGTTTTCGAGCTTTCAGACGAAATGGGAAAACTCTGTCAACGAGGCGTTTCCGCGTGGTGTCTTTCTGACCTGCGACCGAGGCGATCTCGTCACAAAGATCAACCGGCGGGTCGAAGCAATGTTCGCTGCGGGGGTGGTCGAGGAAGTACGTTCCACCGATACCTCGGCTTTGTCGCCGACCGCGCGACAGATTCTTGGCTTGACGGAGATTCAGGATCATCTCCTTGGCAGAATCGATTTTCAGACGTGCAAGGAGCAGATCAAGATTGCCACCCGGCAATACGCCAGACGGCAAGTCACTTGGTTCAAGAGGGAGAAATGTTTCGAGACCGTTTCGTTAGAAAATATTCGGAATGAAACCGCGCTCGTGCAACGCATCCGCGACAAATTTGCTCGCTTGAACGCTTCGTCCGCCGTGTAAGTCACCGCCGTACCTGCGGTCGCCAGGCAGGTTTGCGCTTGCGACGAAGGGCCTCCACGACGAAACTCTCTTCGCGCACGGCAACATAAAAAACCACGCCAAGGTGGCGAAATTGGCAGACGCGCCAGACTTAGGATTGTGTTTTTGCGTGTTTCTTAATGTTACAAGGCGTTTCAATTGCCAGCGCATCTACTTCCATTATAGCCACTTGCAATACTAAACCGTTCTCCATCAGGGGGTGCGAGGCAGAGACTGCGTGTAGCACAGGATGTAGCACGCCGACTTGTCTGAACAGTTGGCGCGGCGACACGTCTGTCGGGCAACTCGCACCGACTGATTCTCTTGAGTGAGGTTTCAAGCCGTTGCTTCTCGAATCTTTCGCAGCAAGAACTTTGCCTGAGAAACGAAAAAGTAGACTCCACGAAAATTTCACAGCCACATGATGATGTGGCACTCCGCCGCCATAGCCTTGGGAGCTGATTGCCGCTTATGCCAACACGCCAACAACGCAGTGTAACAAACTCAAATCGAGTTTTTTGCATACATTTAGGTTTGCCAACAAAGTGCCAACAAACTGCCGTTGCATCCGCTGCACTACAGCGATCAAAATCAGATTATCGTTATCCCGTTTTACTGCGCCTCCCCTTCCCTGTCTTCCCGTCTTTAGCGTTCTTCGTCCCCCCAGTGAGAGCATCTAATCCTTCGATCAAATCCCGCCATCGGCAACCCAACGCCCCCTGGAACCGAGCCAAATAGTCCACGGTCACGTTCCAAGTTCCCGCCTCGATTCGCTGCAAAGAGCGCAAATCCACGTCGGCGCGTTCGGCCAAGACTTCCTGCGTCATGCCCGCGCGCAGTCGCAGATTATGAATGTTGCGCGCGACGAGGACGTGGGGCTTAGAAGGGGCTTTCGCCACCTGCTATTACATGCCGCAATCCACCTCGTTTGAGAGCGGTAATATATGCCTCATTCTACATACCCACTTGACGGTCAGCAATTCACCCGGTAAAGCAGAATTGCTCATGAAGGCCAACCCTCTCCTAAAATGGCATCAGTGCCTCCTGTTGACGGTGCTTACGCTGTTGCCGTTGCTTGCCGCCCACGCCCAAGACCCGTACTCAACTCCACCACCCCCAATTGACCCGCTGGCCGGAATACCCGTACAGGTGCTTGACCAGCAGCAGGTTAACTCCGGCGATCACGTCATCACCCTCAACCGGATTGCGCCGCCGAACCTGCCGACTTTTACACCCTCGCCAACACCAGCCACGCAGCCTCAAGCTCAAACCAACGCGGTGTCAGCAGGTCAGCCAACAACGCGCTCTGCCCGCACACGCTCTGTGGCCAAGCCTCGTTCCGCGCAGACTTCTGACGCCAGCGGCGAACAGTCGCCTGGAAAAACGTACAAAATCGTTTTCCTCTCGACGACCGTTTACGACCGCCAGTTTACCGAGTTGCGCTGGTACGGAGGCAACACCCCCGAGTTTCGCGTGTATGTGAACATGGACTTCAACCTCTTTACCGGGATTAGGACCGTCGAAACCGCCGACACCGTGTACGATCTGATGTTTGGGTTGGGCAATGACACGGTGGATACACTCACGCAGGCAGGCCGCTCCTTGCCTGACTTCTCGCAATCTCCCGCTGGCCATTGTGCTTACCAGATTATTCAAGGCTCAGAGGCTGCATACCCCGAAGACGCATCTGCTCTGGCTACGCTGTGCGCGTACTACGATGCTAACAAAGCGCAACTCACCGCAGCTTATCAGCAGCATTTGGCTAACCAAGCGGCGCATGACCAGTGGGTGCAGGATCATCCCTCCGTGCCACAAGATACGGTCATGAACTTTTGGCCCGTCAAAAACAGCGCGTACCTCGGCCAAGCCCATTAGAGCCAGCCTTCTCGATGAAATTCCGTGTCTTTCTCGTTACCCTTCTCGCGTCGCTGTTAATCGCAGCGATCCCCTCCGCCCGAAGTGCCGATGCTTGGGAGGAGCATTCGAGCCTCACCCGCGATCCCAGCACTGGGGTGTTCACATTTTCTTGGTCGGGACACGTCGGGCGCACCTACTTCATTCAGCAGTCAGAGGATATGGTCCATTGGACGTATCTTCCTCTCATTGAACCAGGAGCGGATCAAACTATTGAATGGGCCTTCACCTCCAACGCTGGACGGTGTTTTGTGCGTCTCAAGTATTCGACGCAATCCACCACAGATCCTCTCGACGACGATTTTGATGGAGATGGAGTTTCCAACTACGAGGAACTAGTACACGGTCTAGACCCTCTGACTCCTCCCTCCCAAGTTTTTGACCCTGCCAATGGACTGCCGCTAGATTGGGAGAGGTATTACTTGGGCCACACCGGCGGTGCCGCCACGGCTGACGATGATCTGGATGGATACAGCAATCTCTACGAGTACCAGCATCACACAAATCCGGCAGACTTTTACAACGGACAAACTCCGTCGCTCACACCAGTTAGCGGCAACAACCAAGCTGCCAACCCCCAAACGCTGCTGCCACAGCCATTAATCGTCCAAGTAAAAAACGCAGGCGGTTCAGTCCTGACCAATGCCCCGGTGACTTTCACCGCAGCCGCTGGCGGCGGCTCACTCCGCCTGACCAGCAACGGCAGTAACGCCGCGAACATTACGGCGCGTACCGACAGCCAAGGGCGCGTTCAAGTCTATTTCCTCCTGCCTGACACGTCCAATCAAGAGTGCCAAGTGTACGCCACAGCGGGTTTGCCTAAACACGCGGCGCGCGTGATTTTCAAGGAGAACACTTCTGTAGGCAGTGTTCCGCCAGCTCCATCCAATCTCGTCGCCACACCGCTCTCCAAGAGTTGGATCGGCTTGACGTGGAATGACAACAGCAGCAACGAGACAGGGTTTAAGATTGAGCGTAAAGCGTCTGCTGGAGGCAGCTACAGCGTCGTAAAGACCGTCGGCAAAAACATCACGCACGTCACCGACGTGTCCCTCCCTGCAAACACGGGATTTTCCTATCGGGTCACCGCGCTATCGAACGCAGGCTCATCAGCCGCCTCGAACGCATCGACCGCTACAACCCAAGCAGGCGTTGGAGGTGGGGGCGGGGTGGCCGCCACGGATGATCCTGCTGCTGATCCAGATCAGGACGGCCTCACAAATCAGGAGGAAATCGCTGCTGGCACCGACCCGATGAATGCAGATTCTGACAACGATGGCGTTCTGGATGGCCAAGATGGTTGGGCAAATGACAAGGACCTATCACCGCCACGACTGCCGGAACTCAGTTACGCCTTAATTGATCTCGGAATCGGATACGGTAGCTACTTACAAAGAGTCGCGCTCAACAACAAGGGTCAAGCAACATTCGGCACAGGCAATGGCAGTGCTGTTTGGAATGGAACTTCGTTGATTTTCTTGGGTAACGTCACTGCCACAGGCATCAATGACCAAGGTGTGATTTCTGGCTACGAAGACGTTCCATACTCAAACCCGCCCAACGACTATCTCACTAAAGCCTTCTTGCTCACAGGTAACCAGAAAATTTACCTCACATATGCTGGCATCTTTCCGCCGTCGCCCAGCGCGCAGGAGGGAGTAAGTTATGCGCCCTGGGCGCTTGGCCTCAATAATAATGGCGGGGTGGTAGGTATTTCTGGGGAGAGTTATGTTACTGAAACCCGGGCTGTGTACTGGGGGGGGGGCAGGCCGTCGTATGAGTTAGGTAACGTGCCGGATGCGAATGACCATAAATATCCGCCGACCAATCCCAATCTACCCGATTCCGGTGCCGATAACACGCAGGGCCTGGATGACTCGGCGTGGGCTGAGTCGATCAACGACCTTGGGCAGATTGCAGGTTCGACCAGCGAGGCTACTACAGACGGTCAATATTATCCTGGAGAATACGAGTGGGACAAAACTAATTACCACGCTGTCTATTGGCCGAGTGGAAGCAGCACCGAGCCCATTTCGCTGGGAATTGGAGCAGCACATGGCATCAATAATCTCGGCATGATCGTCGGGGAAGATTATAGCCTGAGCACTTCGGTGACGAATATGGTCAGCTTACCGGCACTTTGGATTCCAGATGGTGCGGGCGGTTACAAGCAAAAAACCACTACCGATGGCATCGCTCTATTTCTGGGGAGCAACATAAGGACAGCGATCAATGACCGGGTGGAAATTGCTGAAGGTATATTCGTAAACCACAATGGTAAAGACGAAGACCTCACCAATTTTTTCACTGCCGGAGATGCTGGGGGAACGCCCAAATGGTCGCAGATTACTGCCACCTCCATAAATAACTCTGGCTTGGTTGGTGGCGTAGCCAATTACAATCCGACTCCAGATACTCCGAATACCTTTGGTGATTCTCACGCTTTTATCTTGATGCCGCTCAAGGTCGATTACCTGAGCCGGAACCCCATCACTGGGGAATTTTCTACCCTTGGTGGTCAGGTCAGCCAATCGCCGCCCACCCCGCAAGTCAAGTTGACCGTCACCAATACTACGTTGACGACCGGAGGTGACCTCAACGTCACTGTGCAATGTGTTGTTCGTGACGAACTTTCAGAAATCTTGTCTGATCGCAGCAAGGCTCTCCAAAAGCTCACCTTCTACATCAACGGCGAGGCCGTCGAGACGGTGTCCAATCTGGCTAATCTGGCGTCAGGGGGTACAGTGCCAGTCTGGCAGCCATACTCGTCCCAAGTGACGCTTACGCGGACCTTCACGGTTGTGCAGCCACAGAGCGGTGCACAGGAGATCAAGGCAATGACCGGCCTGAATGCCGCCGGCAATCAAGGACGGGACACTGCCACTGTCATCATCACTCGACCGACCACGGTGTTTACCACCGTGGCGCCAACGGTGCCTTTGACCATCCGCCTGACCGCCCCCCTCTCGACCACCACCGCAGACACTATTTATGTAAAGTTTGGCGCGAATACCGAGGCGGCCCTGTTGGAGTCCGGGGTTGGAAACCGCTATTTCACGGGAACCATCCAGACTGACCAAGGAGCAAAGTCTATTGCCTTGTGGTTGGGCAACTCTCCAGCACTCGATTCCACCAAAGTCGAGCAGTTTAATGCGTCGGGCCAGATTGCTGGCGCAAACTTCATGGGAGTTTGGCAGGAAACATCTGCCTCCAGCAAAACCTTCGCAGCGCAGAGCAGTTACCAACAAGATGATACGGCAAGTTCCGTCCCATCAATTGTGGGTGTATTCACAGGCGGCGGATCACCTCAAGGATTTCTTGAGCCTTTCGTCGTCAGGCTGACGGTGCCAACCGAGCAAGCGCAGTGGATCACCAGTGCGGGTGGACCCCTTAAAGTTCAGTTATTTGGTCAAAACGTAGAAGTGGTTCAGAACGACACGTTCATTCTTGGTCAGACACCGCCCACTGGCTCAACCTACTTATGGATAGCGAGCAGTTCCGTGCCAAGACTGTTCGCAATCGTGACGGGTGCATCCAGCTCTCTCACGCCGCCTGATGCGCTGAGGAGCGGAGGATTTAAAATCACCACATTATTCACGGGCAACGGTAATACGGTCCCTGGATTTCTAAGTAATCCGAGCGTTATTTTCCAGCCGGCTTCTGGTAGTTCTTCTTCGACAGTAGATGGCAACACTAATGCTCAGAGTAGCCCAAACACCGTCGATAGTACAAAATTTGGAGAGCAAACCATCGCCTTTTATGACGTCCTTTTTCAGGGTTATGGGGCACGCTTACTAACAAGCTATCAGAACGCTGGCCTACAAATACAGTTTGTTGACTTCAACGACCAGTCGTATAATCCACTCTATCGGCTAAAGAATCATTACCTGAGTAATACGACACCAGACGATCAGAGAACTGGAAAGGTGCCAGTTCTTTATATAAATACTCGTGCAACGAATCCAGTTCTTGCTGCTCAAGCACTATTTTTTGGATTGAACGAGTTGAAAGTATGGACGATTCGTGACGATTTACGGTTGGTCAGCTTTCAACAAGCCTTGGATGACGCGGTGGCAGGGGACCCAACTAATGCGACGATTTATCAAGCACTATATCAAGTCAATATTCAACCTATAGCAGAGGCAATTTCAGATTGTTCACAAGCTGCTGAGGTTGGGCTATCCCTCATTGCGGAACCAGCCTTCTTGATATTCACAACGGCAGATATAGCCGACAGTTTACAGGAGGGAGATTACACCAAAACTGGAACAATAATTGCAATGGCGGCTTTGCCAACTGTGGCAAAACGCTGTTTTGCGGCGGGCCGACCTCTTGTACTACGACTAGGCGGTGGCCTACAAGATTTACAATTGGCCGGTCCTGTACTTCAAGCTCTAGCGTCTTTTACCGATAAATCTTTAACACGCATTCAAAAGATGCAGATATTACGTCCACTCCTTGAAAATGGCTCTGTTACTAAGGAATTAATACGGCAGCTATACGCAAGTGGCGAGCTAAAAACGCCAAAACTCAAACTACCGTATCCCCCTTATCAGCCGGGCAGTCCTTACGCAATATTAAGAGACGAGTTAGAAACGCTGCTTGGCCGCCAAATGAATAAAGACAAGGAAGTAGCTCATCACATGCTCGTGCTTGAGCACGAAGTAAAATTCCTTGAGGTCGGCCTCGATCCTAATGCTGGGGAGAACGGACTTTTCTTGGCAAAAGAGTTTCACAAACGAATTCACGGCAAAGGTTCTAAAGGTTGGCCAGGGGGTGATATTTGGAACTATCAATGGGATCAATTCTTTGCAAAACCAGGGGCCGAGAACTATACAGCACAAGATATTATAACCTTCCGGGACAAGTTGAAGAGCATCATATCGGATTCATCGATTGATGTGGAAAAAATGGATTGGCCTTTCCAGAAGCCTTGAAGTCGCAACGGCAGCTAACATCCGCTTATGGTTCCGAATTCACCCAGCTTAACTTCAGAATCAGACGAATCTGGAGACGATCATCAAAATCGCCTTTTAAATCCTCGTTTCGACTTACTGGAGTCTCATTTTAATTGCAAGGTGCCAACTGCCTTGCGTTTGCTATATGATAATCGCGCTGAGATTATTCGCACCGGAATTTTTGTGGATGTCACTTCCGTAGTTGGTGAATCTCAAGAGCTGTATGTCCAAGCGTATGAACCGATAGATGAAACCATACACGATGCGTTCCCAGGCTTTGAACGATTTCTTGAATTCGCACTTTGCGGTGGACCTTTTCTGTATATGATTGATCCTTCGATTGAAGACCCAGAGGTCCATTTGTTTAATATGGAGGGAGCTAGTTACGAATTGACCCCATTGCATGTACAATTATCGCAGTTTGTCAGTGCTCCACGTCGCTACGAGGATGAGGTCAATCCTTAACGGATTAGCAAGCAATGAGCAAAATATTGGCTCTGGCTATCCTCAGCCTCATATATAGTTCCGCTTACGGGCAGGCCATGCTCACCTTTGCTGGTGGCAGCGGACAGTCTCTTTCTGTTCGCTTAGATGCGCCTGTGTCTTATCTCGTTACCACTTCGTCTCAGGGTAATACTCCGATTTTTAATTTCCAAGGGGTAGGCAATCTGTTCGCAAACAGACCTGCGCGTGTTACTGGTTCGATTGCTTTCACCATTGATGGAGGATCACCATTTTCGATCCAATATTTAAGCTCCGGTTACATCGGCGGTGACGTGCAGGCCACGGACCTTTTCGCAACTGGTCCGTCACTTGGAAGTGCTTTGAGCGTAAACGCTGGTCAAACCGTCACCCTTCTTCCAGGCACCTCTTTCACTGTTACTGGTTTTACAGTCACCGCACCCCCAAGCGGCAGCTACGCTACATTCCTGTCCGCAGGTCAAGGGACTGCGATCTCAGGCTTTGGAATGGCAGTGCCGGAGCCTGGAACATGTGTGACGGTGCTGGGCGGCCTGTACTTCCTGGCCCGTCGCCCTCGACGCGCTATCACAGAATCGCACCCCAAAAGTTCTTGCCTAATGCTTTGTTAGAGAAAAAGGCCGGGAGTGAGGAGTTGTCTGCCCAGCGTAATTGCGATGCAAAAACCCGATCTAACCCATTTTCCAAAATTTGAGTACGCTCATGCCTTTGTCTCTCTCGACGCGAAGGCTTTCAGGCGACTTGGGAGATTGCCACGCGCCGCCGAGAGATTGCAGAATTCGATCAGGTTCATGTGGTTTTCTGCCAACAAACCCGAGGTGATGCACTGCGGCGAAGGGGAAGCAGGGCGTTTGCGCGAGGGGTTTCTGCGCGCCGCTCTAGCGGAGCTGGTGTCGGTCGAAGACGTGCTCAAAATTGATCTGGGCCTCGGAGAATCAGACCGCGTCCTCAGAATGAACTCGACGGCATTACCGCATTTGCACCTCGTGCGAGAACTCCGCAATCACGAGTTGCACCTGCACCACAACCGACTTGCCAGTTTCTCATGCGAGTTGCTTTGGGGCGATGTCAACAAGCCCGAGGAGGCCAAGCCGCTTACCGCTTCCATGTGGACGCTGGAAGGCGTGACGGCGCAATCCGTGGCCAGCCTCAGAAACGGCGGGCGTTACTCCGCCCAAGAGATTCAGGCGATGGTCGATTGGTTCAACCGCACCCAAGCCGAGTGGGGCGTGCACGAAGTCCTCCTGCGAGCGGCTCATGACTATGCGGAGGCATTGTGCGACAAATACCCCTCGCCGACGCCGTGACTTGATCCGAACATTGCGGGGT
>CAXTBX010000087.1:0-20511 GCA_964242205.1 uncultured Chthoniobacterales bacterium | reverse complement strand
ACGGTCCGCTCCACGTCACTGGCCTGGCCCTGCGCGCCGCCGCTGACCTGGTGGATCATGATGTCCGAATTTGGCAGGGCATAACGCTTGCCGCGCGTGCCCGCCGCCAGGAGCACCGCGCCCATGCTGGCCGCCATGCCAAGGCAATACGTCGTCACGTCGCACGTCACGAACTGCATCGTGTCGTAGATCGCCAAGCCCGCCGTGACGCTGCCGCCGGGCGAATTGATGTAGAGGTGAATGTCTTTCTTCGGGTCCTCCATCTGGAGGAACAGAAGTTGGGCGATCACCGCGTTGGCCACTTGGTCGTCAATGGCCGTGCCGATGAAGATGATGCGGTCCTTCAAGAGCCGCGAATAAATGTCGTATGAGCGCTCACCCCGACCCGTCTGTTCAACGACGTAGGGGATGTAAAAGTTGGCGCTCGGGGTAGCCGTCCCGGTCACGCTCGCCACGTGGGGCGAGATATATTGGAGGGACGAAAGAGTTTGGGAAATCGTGTTCATGAGTTGGGTTCGCTGGGAGCTTCGGCAACTTCGGTGTCATCCTCGTCTTCCGCCTCAACGGCGGCGATGGCTGGATCGTCCAAAGCCACGGTTTCTAACGTAGCATTTTCGACCAAGAAAGCAAGGGTCTTGCCCAGGAGCAGTTCCTCCTCGACCTGACCCAAAGCGTTGCGCTCTTGAAGGTTCTGAATCAGTTTCTGGCGCGGCATCTGGTAGCGCTGCGACATCGCGTCGAGCTGGCCGAGCAATTCCTCCTGCGTGACCTTGAGGCCCTCTTTCTCGGCAATGCGCACGAGGATGAACGCGCTCTTGAGACGTTCGCGCGCGGCGACCCCGGCGTTGTCCACGATGTTCTTTTCGTTGTCGCGGATTTCGTCATCGGTAACGCCCCGGTCCTGGTTCTGCTTGACGATGTCGTTCATGATGCGGCGGGTTTCGCCGCGCACGAAGTCGTTGGGCAACTCGAAATCGGTCGAACCGGTGAGTTGGGCGATGATCTGGCGGCGCTTGATCTCCTCAATGCGCCCGGCGCGCTCGCCGGCGAGACTCTCGCGCGCCAAGGAGCGCAGTTCAGCGATGTTCTTGCCGGGGATAACCTTCTCGGCGAAGGCGTCGTCCAATTCGGGCAAGACCTGGCGCTTGAGTTCGCGGACCTTGACGGTGTATTCGACCTTCTTGCCCTTCAGGCTTTCCAGCGGGAAATCCTCGGGCACATCGAGCGTGAAATCGCGCGTTTCGTCGGCCTTTGCGCCGACCAGCGCCTCGCTGAAGCCGGGCAGGAGCGTCTGCGGCCCGAGCTTGACCCAGAAGTTTTCCTTGCCCGCGAGTTCCTTGGGCGCTTCGGGCGCGGCCTCGTTGATGGGCTGGCCGTCCACGCGGCCCGCAAAGTCGAGCACGGCGAAATCGTCCATTTCGAGGCCGCGGTCGGTGATGTCCGAGAAGTCGGACAAGCGGTGGCGCAAGGCGTCGATGGATTTGTCCACGTCGGCGTCGGAAACGTCCGCCGGGGGGACCTTGACGGCTAGCCCCTTGTAATTGGGCAGTTCAAACTCCGGGGCGGTGACGACCTTCGCGGTGAAGCGCATCACGTCATCCTGACCGAGTTCGACGGCGTCCACGTCGCCGTAAGAGAGTACGCGCAGCTTCTTCTCGGCCACGGCCTCACGGGTGACGCTGGAGACGAGCTTCTTCTGGAGTTCGTCGGCGATTTCCTTCTTGAAGCGGCTCTCGACGAGGCTCGATGGGGCCTTGCCGGGCCGGAAACCGGGCAAGCGGACCGCGCCCCGGAAGTCACGCAAGATGGTCTGGCGCTCCTGGGCGACACGTTCGCGCGGGACTTCGACGTGCAGGGCGGTGATGCAGTTGGGCAGGGATTCGAGTTCGACTTGCATTGCTTTCGGGCGCTACGGGGTAAAAAAATGGACGGTAACCTTCACCAAAATCGCGGAAAGCGAAAATCAAAAGTTGGGGAAAGTTGGCGGAGTGATTTCTGCGAATTCACGCCTGGTGCTTCCCCATGCCCGGCGCGCTCAGGATCTATCGTTTTCCGGCTGATGCAACCTAGCCACAGCCTCTTTTGCCATGTAGGTCCAACCGTAAAAAACCTTGCCTTGAAACACCCGGACCAAGACGCAATTTGCAGGTACGTTGGCCGGGCGCTTTTTCGGCTTCTTCTCGTAATAATCCGACTTCACGGGGTGGTCGTTAGCCGAGAGTTCGACGGCATCGGCAGGCAGTTTTTCGTTTGGAACAAACTCCGAATGGAGTTCTTCCGCTAGTCCAAGTTGCCCGAGGTTCGGCGTGTTGGTAACCGTGCCGTAGCGGACGAAAATTCCTCTCTCATAAATCCGGGCGACGTGGGAGCGCGGGTCTTTGATCAAAGCCTCCTGCTCAGCGTCGTAATGAGGATCACCGGGCTTTGGTAGCTGCCAAGGTGTAGCGGTGGCCGGAGGGTCCTTCGCATACAGCTCGATGCTGCTATCCGGCAATCGTCCTGCGACAGTGCCAACCGTGGCTTGCGCGATAGCGCTTTGCTGAAGCACCAGCAAAACAAGAACGCAAAGATAGCGTGGAGGATGCATCGACATTTTGTATTCGTTGAAAGTTGCGCCTTCGACAAGCGGAATTCCCTTGTTCTAAGCACCACGTCCGCCAAACCACCCGAGCAGATCTTCCCCCGTCGTGTCCACCGGGCCAACGGCCACCACCGCCCGGAAGCCGTCGCGCAGGGTCGTCTGCGCGGCGTGCTGGATCTCGGCGGGAGTGACGGCGGCCAGGGCGGCTTCGGCGTCCGCCGGGAGGATGATGCGCCCGTGGCCGAGGAGCGATTCGCCCAGCCACATCATCTGGTTGGTCGTGCTCTCCAGGCCGAGGCGGTGCTGGCCAATGAGGTAATCCTTCGCCTCGCGGGCAGCGCGGGCGGAAACGGGACGGGCGCAGAGGGCGTCGATTTCCCGGCGGATCAGGCCGAGGGCCGCGCGCAAGTGCTTCGCGTCCAGGCCCAAGGAGATCGTCAGGAGACCGGTTTCGTCCAGGACGCTGACCTCGCTCTGCACCGAATAACACAGGCCGCGACGCTCGCGCAGGCTTTGAAACAGGCGCGAATCGGCCTTTTCGCCCAGGAGGGCATTGAGGACGCGGATCGGGAACCGCGCCGGGTCGCGGCGTCCGGCGGCCTGAAACCCAAGAACCAGTTGAACTTGCTCAACTTCCCGGCGGTCCACGATCCCCCGAGGCTGGGCGGTTTTTGATTGCCAGCGGCTAAAGCGCGGGGCGCGGCCTTTCGGCATATCCAACAGCGTGGGAGCCACTTGCGTCATCACCTCCTCGTGGGTGATGCGGCCCGCCACAGCCAAGACCGTCGAGCGCGCACCGTAAGCGGATTGCCAGAAGCTGAGCAGTTCGTCACGCCGCAGGGAGGACACCGAGTCGAGCGTCCCGGCCAGCGGGCGGCCCAGGGGGTGTTTAGGCCACATGGCGGCGGCGAGGAGTTCTTCCGCAACCTGCGCGGGTTGATCCTGATACATCAAAATTTCCTCACGGATTACCCCCCTTTCCCGCTCGACCTCGGCGGCGGGGAGTTTGGAGTGCTGATAGATGTCGCTGAGCACGTCGCCAACCTGCGCGAGCCTGCCCGCCTCGGCCTTGGCGAAGTAGCAGGTATGGTCCTCGGCGGTGAAGGCGTCGAGGTAGCCGCCGAGGCTCTCGATCTCGCCGGAGATGCGGCGGGCCGAGCGGCGCTTAGTACCCTTAAAGAGAAGGTGTTCCAGAAAGTGCGCGACACCGTTGAGGCGGGCGGTTTCGTGGCGTCCACCGACGGCGGCCCAGAGGCCGACGCACACGCTGGACATGTGCGGCATCTCGGCGGTCGCCACGCGCAGGCCGTTGGGTAGTTTCGTCAGAAAATACATGTAAAAATGCGAAGAAGTTGTCGCAGGCGTCGCAAGTAACGCAGATGACGCAATCGTTTAACGTTGAAGGGTCAGCAAATGGCGCGCGAGCTCCAAATCCTGCGGGTAGGTGATCTTGAGGTTGAAGTCGCCACTGTTGAGCAGGGTGACGGGTTCGCCGAGGCGTTCGAGAGCGCTGGTTTCGTCGGTGACGTGGTCACCGGCGGCGATGACCGCACGGTAGGCGCGCAGGAGGGCCGGCAGGGAGAAGATCTGCGGGGTCTGCATCGCCCAGAGGCCGGTGCGGTCCACGCCGCCGACGATCCGGCGCTGGTCGTCAGCGCGCTTGAGGGTGTCGCTGACCGGGGCGGCGCAGCAGGCCGCGCCCTGCTCGCGGGCCAGGGCGAGGCAGCGGGAAATCGTGCCGGGCGTGACGAGCGGACGCGCGCCGTCGTGGACCGCGACGAAGGCGGTGGAGTCGTCGGGGGCAGGGATGGCCTGGAGGCCGTTCCAGACCGAGAAGTGGCGTTGCGCGCCGCCGGGGAGAATGGCGCGGAGCTTGGTCCAGCCTTCGCGGTCGGCGAGGGCGCGGAAGTCGGCTGCCTTGTCCGGGCGGGTGACCAGGAGGATGTCCGTGACCTCGGGGCAGGCCTGGAAGGCGGCGACGCTCCAAGCGACGACGGGGCGACCGGCGAGGTCGGCGAAGAGTTTGTCGAAACCCATGCGCTGGCTGCTGCCGGCGGCGACGATGATGGCGGAAAGCATGAGGAGGGCGGCGGAGCCGCCGTTCAGTTCAGGCGTTTCTGGACTTCCTGGCTGAGCGTCTTGCCGTCCGCACGGCCCGCGACCTTGGCCTGGACCGCCTTCATGAGGACGCCCATTTGGGCTTTGGTCGTCGCACCGGTTTCGGCGATGGCCTCGTCGATGTACTGGCCGATTTGTTCGGAGGACAGGGCCTGGGGGAGGTAGATCTGGAGGGTAGTGATTTCGGCGCGCTCTTTTTCGGCGAGTTCGGGGCGTCCGCCTTTCTCGAAGGATTCCACCGAGTCCTGCCGCTGCTTGACCTGCTTGCGGATGACCGCCGTGGCTTCGGCGTCGTCGAGCACCCCGGCCTGGCCGCCCTTTTCGAGGGCCGCGTTCTTGAGCGCCGCCTTGAGCAGACGCAGGACGGAAAGGCGGTCGGTTTGCTTGGCGCGCATGGCGTCCTTGATGTCGTGGTCCACCTGTTCGGAAATGCTCATGGGGTTAACCTAACGGCGGTGGGGCGGATCGTAAACGGAAAGGTGGAGGTCGCAGGCCTCGCGCAAAGTTCGCAAAGTTCGCAAAGGGGGATAAAAGAAGGGATGATGAGGACGATCTTATGGTGGGCGAGGAGCGGAATTTTGCTTTCGCTCGCCGTGGGAGGGCTGGCGCGGGCTGAGGGTGAGGAAGGGCGGTGGTGGTCGGAGGCGGCGGCGCGGTCCGTGGACCAAGCGGGCGAGCACGGCGGCGAATGGCGGCGGGCGCTGAAAGACGTGCCCGAGGTGCAACGGGCGAGCTGGCAATTTTTGCTGGAGAACATGCCCGAGCGGGATTTGCGGTCGCTGTCGGCGGATTTTGTGCGGGAGAACGTGGCGCTGGCCACCGTGGCACGGGAAGACGCGCCATGGGCGAAGGACGTGCCGGAAGAGGTTTTCCTGAACGACGTTTTGCCCTACGCCAACGTCAGCGAGCGGCGCGACCCCTGGCGGGCTGACTTGCGGGCGCGGTGTCTGCCGCTAATCGAGGGCTGCACGACGACGGGCCAGGCGGCGTTGCGGCTCAACGAGGCGTTGTTCGGGTCAGTGAAGGTGAAATATTCCACGGCGCGGGAGAGGGCCGACCAGTCGCCCGCCGAGAGCATGGCCAGCGGGCAGGCGTCGTGCACGGGGTTGTCGATCTTGCTCGTGGATGCCTGCCGGTCGGTCGGCGTGCCCGCGCGGGTGGTGGGCATTCCCGACTGGGTCGATGGGAGGGGAAACCATACGTGGGTCGAGGTCTGGGACGCCGGGGGGTGGCACTTCGTCGGCGCGGCGGAGCCGGACAAGCGCGGGTTGGATCACGCGTGGTTCGAGCGGGATGCCGCGCTGGCGCAACGGGATGCGCCGAGGCACGCGATCTACGCCGTGAGTTACCGGCGGACGGGGTTGGTTTTCCCGCTCGTTTGGAAGCAGGACAGTGAGGGTGTGGACGCCGAGAACGTGACGGAGCGATATGCCCGGGCGGCGGGGGCGGGCGCGGCGGACGGCAAGACGGCGCGGGTGATGGTCCGGGTGTATGCAAGGGAGGGCGGGCCACGCGTGCCCGCGCAGGTGAAGATGGTCAACGCGGCTGATCCCGCGCAGGCCAGCACCGGCGTCAGCAAGGACGAAGGCGCGGACACGAATGACATGCTCGGTTTCGAGTTGCCGCGCGGACAGGCGTTCGAGCTGAGCGCGGAGTTCGAGGGCATGCGCGCGCAACGGCGCGTCGAGGTCGGGCAGGAGCGGCAGCAGATTGTCGAGGTGGCGTTGGAAGGGGGTTCCGCGGACGCGGCGGATAGTGATTTGCGCCCCGCGCTGAAGGATTTCTTCGGTGCGTCCGCCGAACGGCAGGCCGCGTGGAAATTCGAAGCCGCGCAGGACGAATTTTTACGGCGGGACCCCGGCGCGGTCCGAAGGATCGCCCAGGAGGAATACCGGGCGGCGGCGCAGCGGGCGGAAACCGAAGCGGATTTCGCCGAGAGCCGGGTGCGGTCCGGCGAATACGTCAGCCCGTACACGCTGCGGAAGGTGGGCGAGAAACCCGCGCAGGGGTGGGGTCTGGTGATCGCCATGCACGGCGGCGGGGGCGCGCCAGCCGAAGTCAACGACAGTCAGTGGCGCATCATGCAGCGGTATTACCGCGACCACCCGGAGGCGGGCGGCGGGTACATTTACCTGGCTTTGCGCGCGCCGAACGACACGTGGAATGGGTTCTACGACGACTACGTCTACCCGCTCGTGGACAAGCTCATCCGGCAGGTGGGGCGGGGCGAGGAGGTCGATCCCAACCGGGTATACCTGATCGGGTATTCGCACGGCGGCTACGGGGCGTTCGCCATCGGGCCGAAGATGCCGGACCACTTTGCCGCGATCCACAGCAGCGCCGCCGCGCCGACCGACGGTCAGGTTTCGCCCAAGACGCTGCGCAACACGCCGTTCGATTTCGCCGTGGGCGAGTTTGACGACGCGTACGGGCGGCGGGAGCGGTGCGAAGCGTTCGCGCGGGCGGTGCAGGAATTGCGCGGGCCGCGCGTGGACGTGTTTCCGGTCACGTTTTCGCTGGTGGCGGGGCGTCACCACAGCGACTTGCCGGACCACGACCAGTTGCGCGAGATGCTGCCGCTGCGACGGCAGGCCGCACCCCGGGAATTGACCTGGGAAGAGACGGACGGGGTGATCAGCCGTTTTTATTGGCTGGTCGATCCCGCTCCAGTGAAGGGGCACGAGATCGACGCGACCTGCCGGGAGAATCGGCTGGTGGTGAGCGCGAGCCGCGATGTAGGGCGGTTCACGGTGCTGCTGGACGAGCGGTTGGTGGATTTCGGGCGACCGCTGAGCGTGGTCGTCGACGGGCGGGACGAGCAGGTGGTAAGCGTCAAGCCGACGGTGAAGGCGTTGGCGCGGACGTTGGCGGAACGCGGGGATGTGGGGTTGGCGTTTTCGTGCGCAGTTGGTTTTCGGAGGAGTGAGGACGGGACTTTGCGGGCGACCGTGGAGTGACGAAGGGGAGAAGTCCGCAGATTACGCAGATTGACGGAATTAGGCGGCTGCGCTGCAACGTTTGCCATCGCGCCCGGAGGTCGCGATCCACCTTTGACGATTTCCGACCGAGGCGCTCACTCGCCTTTCGCGGCGTTGCCGATGGCGTCAGCACGCCGTTGCAGGTCAAGTGTCGACTCGCCGTTGCCCGTGCTCAGGCCGTCGGCCCGCAGACCCGTGACGGATGATGGTTGCATGGACGCGCCGCCGCGAACCGGATTGCCCGTGTCCAGCGTCAGCGAGGACGACCGATGCTGGTTATTGCCCGGGTAGCCGGAACGAGAGCCGTGGTTCGACCCGACGGACACGGCACCGTCGTTGAGCGGCGAGTTGTAGGTTGGCCGATCGGCGCGGTTGACCCGGGCCACCGGCTGCGGGGCGGGAACGGCGACGGGCGGCGGGGGCTGCAGGTTGAACAAATACCAACCGCCGACGAGGATGACCGCGAATAGGAGCAGGTTGGTCTTCATAGACGGAGACTTTTGAGGGCTAACCTCGCCCAATTTACCCGTGAACAAGGCTTTGGGCAAGGAGAAGCGGCACGCCGCCGGGCTTTTCCACCCATCCAGCCGACGGGAAAATCACGATTGAAAGTTGCGCTCGTCCGGCTTAGAGGGACGCGCTGCTTTCATGTACACCGAAGACCAACTCGCCCTCGTCAACGAGATCGTGCCGCGCACTTTGCGCTCACTGTTCGTCCTGCGGATCACCCTGTGCGTCGTGGCGGCGTGCCTGGCCGTCGGGAAAGTCTGCCTCTCGCCGCCCGCGAGCGATTTCTTCCTGGATATCCTGACCGATGCCTCGACGCGCGACATCCTCCTGAACTGGGTTCACGCGCTCAACCTGCTCGTCTCCGGCCTGTTGGCGTCGGTGTTGGCGCTGGTGATCGCCACATTCTTCATCCAGGCGCGTATCCGGGGCCACGCCGAGGACGAAATGACCAGCGCACCGAGCGAAACCGCCGCCCACGTATGAAGGGACTTCAACTCATTTTGCAAACGCTCAAGGGCGAAGGTGCGGTGGCGCTGATCACCGGGTTGATCACGTTCGGCATCCTCAGGGCGCTCGCGCCGATGCCGGCGACGGCGGGGGTCGGGTTCGCGCTGGTGGCGGCGATGGCGGCGGCGGCATTGGACACGCTCTATTTCCACCTGCTGTATCTGCTGCGCGAGGCACCGTTGCACATGGCCGCCAAGCGGCATCTGCACAGCCTCGACGACGCCCGGCAACGGCTGGCCGACGGGTCCATTCGACTGCGTGAGGCGCTGATCCGGCGGTTCGAGGCGGACTATCAGCGCACGCGGGCAAGCGTGAGGACGGATGGCCGCCGGTCGCGCCGCCAGCTGCGTGCGGCGGGCCAATGGCTCCACGCGCGGCTGTGGGTGATGGACCACGTCGTGCCCGGCGATCAGCTCGCCGCGGCAAACGCGCAGGTGAAGAATAATCCAGAGTTGCTCGACCAATGGACGGACCAGGTGGACAGCCTCGTGGACGCACGCATCCAGGTGCAGCGGCGCGAGGGCTTCGGCACCCGACTGGTCAATTATTTCCGGCCCGGGCACGCGGCGCAGCAGACGCTGGAGGAGTGGCGGACGTTCGCGCAAAACCCGTAGGCCCGCCGGGGGCGGGAAGGTTCAAAAAATCAAGAATTCAAGAATTCAAGGAAGGTTCAAGGTAGGTTCAAGGTTCGAGGCTCAAAGAGGAGGATGGCGCTTGTGTTCGGGGGCGGGCGCGCTACATCTTTTGCCTCTATGGATTCGCAAAATTCCCCCTCCCTCGCCAATCAGGTCGCCGTCGTCACCGGGGCGGGCCGTGGCATCGGCCATGCCATCGCCTTGCGGCTGGCCAGGGAGGGCGCGCAGGTGGTAGTGGTGAGCCGCCAGGAGGCCAACGCCCGGCGCACCGCCGACGAGGTCAACGCCACGTATCCCGGCGCGGAGGGGCGGGCGCGGGCCAAGGCATTCGCCGTGGACGTGAGCGATCCGGCGGCCATCGCCGCGCTGGCCAAGACCGTGCAGGCCGAATACGAGACGATTGATATCCTCGTCAACAACGCCGGGGTGACGCGCGATGGGCTGAGCCTGCGGATGTCGGAAAACGACTGGGACACCGTGCTGGATACCAACCTGAAGGGCGCGTTTTTCTTCATCCAGGCGTTCCAGCGCACGATGCTGCGCCAGCGCAAGGGACGGATCATCAATATTTCCAGCGTGAGTGGGCTGGTCGGCAACGCCGGACAGTCGAACTACGCCGCCAGTAAAGCGGGATTGTTAGGATTGACGAAGTCGCTCGCGCGGGAGTTGGCAAGCCGGTCGATCACGGTCAACGCCGTTGCGCCGGGGTTCATCACGACCGACATGACCGAGGTGCTGCCCGAGGAAGTCAAGAAGGCGGTGGTCGGCAACGTGCCGCTGGGCCGGTTCGGCCAGCCGGACGACATCGCCGCCGCCGTGGCGTTCCTGGCCGGGCCGGGGGCGGCCTACATCACCGGGCAGGTGCTGACCGTGGACGGTGGCATGGTGATGTGAAGGCGGAGCGTAGAAGTGGGAATGCAGAAGTGTGAATGTGGAAGTGAGAAGGGAAAGGTGGAGACATGAGATTGTACGTTTTGCGACATGCCGAGGCCGAGAGTCACGCGGTTTCCGACGCCGAGCGTGAGTTGACGCCGCGCGGGCTCGAACAGGCGCGGACGGTGGGAGCTTATTGCCAGCGGCACGGTTTGCAGCCGGAGTTGATCCTGACGAGTCCGTTCCGCCGGGCCGTGCAGACGGCGGATTTGTTTGCCACTATCTTCGATCTGACGCCGCAGACCGTGCCGTTTCTCGCCAGCGGGATGCAGACCCAGACGGCGTTGACAGAGTTGCGCGCCTACCAGCGGTTCGGCTCGTTGCTGATCGTCGGGCACCAGCCGGATCTTGGGGACCTGATTTCCGCTTTGCTCGGGCTGCCAAACGGGGACAACGTGTCGGTCGGCAAAGCGTCGCTGACGGCGCTGGAAGTGGGTCGGCTCGGGTCGGGCGGCGCGACTTTGAAATTCTCGTTGCCGGTCAAAATGATGGTCTGAAGCGGCGGTGTTGAAGCGTCATGAAGCATTGGTTGGTCAAGCAGGAACCGGACAGCTATCCGTGGAGCCAGTTGGTGGCCGACGGCGCCACAGACTGGACTGGCGTGCGCAACTACGGCGCGCGCAACAACCTGCGCGCGATGGCCGTGGGCGACCGGGTGCTCTATTACCACAGCGTCACGGGCAAGGAGGTCGTCGGGGTCGCGGAAGTGGCGCGGGCGGCGTTTCCTGACCCAACCGTGACCAAGGAGGACGGTGACGACTGGTCCGCCGTCACGCTGCGGCCGGTCGAGGCACTGGCGAAGCCGGTTGCGCTGGCGGCGATGCGGGCCGACCCGGTGTTCGAGGGGTTTGCGCTGCTGAAGCAGAGCCGGCTGTCGGTCGTGCCGGTGAGCGCGAGAGAGTTCCGGCGGGTGCTGGCGCTGGGGAAGTAGGCCTGGGGTCGGCGCAGGCGCGGAGCGCCCCCCTCGTTCAAAACGTCGCCAGGAAGCCGGAGAGGTCCGCCAAGGTCGGGCTTTTGGCCTGCCGGACGTAGAAGCCGCTCGTGCCGACGCCAAACAACAGACTTTCCTCCAGGTCGCCGCCGAGGAGTCGGCCCAGGCAGAAACCGGCGTTGAAGTGGTCCCCTGCTCCGGTCGTAATCACCGGGCGCGGCGTGAAGGGCCCGGCCACGACCATCGCGCCATTGGCATCTGCCGCCGCCGCGAAGTGCGTCGGATGGACCACCACCGTTTCCAAACCCAGGCGCTCCTGAATCCGGGCGGCGTGGGCCGTCACCTCGCCGTGGCTATCGCCGAGGTCGGGCAGGCCGAGCACCGCACCAATCTGGCGGCTCTCCTGGAAGTTTAGCCCTAAGATGACGCGGAAGTGTTTCTGGAATTCGATGCTGACCGCGAGGAACTCCGCGATGTCGTCGCGGGAGCGTTTGGCGGGGTCGGCCAGGTCGAAAAACATCCAGCGTTTGCCGCCGTCCGCGCCGGGGAGCGGCGGGAGCGTCGGCACGATCTCCGTCAGGACCGAACGCAGGATGTCCGTCGTGTGTAGGATCATCGTCCAGTTGACCAGCGAGACGAGGCCGCTTTGCGTGAAAATTGCGCGCAGTTCCTCCAGCGGAAGGTGGCGCAGGATATTCTCCCAGTTCACGTCGCGCAGGGTTTCGCTCTTGCCACACATGAGCTTGCCGTCCTCGAACTCGATGGCGTCGGTGTAAGCGGGTTCGGCGATGGACACCACGCGTTCGCAACGCGCGACGAACTCGGCGAAAACGGCGTGCGGCGCGGGCGAGCCGATGTTGCCGAGGTAGGTGGTGGGCAGACCGAAATTGGCCAACGCGTTGGCCATGATGGGGCCATTGCCGCCGAGTTTGGTGAGCTTGGGCACGAACTCGAAGTTGGCGCTGCGACCGGCGGCGTCGCCGATGCGGTCGGCGAAGGCGCGCATTTCGGTCATCCGCGTGTATTCGGTGGCGGTCTGGCGCTGGGCGACGACGTGGAGGATCGTATCGACGAAGCCGTCCAGTCCGACCAGCACGGGGGAAGCGGCGAGCCGGGCGGGCGCGGTGGATAGGAGGTGGAGGGCGTGGGGGAGAGGCATGGGGGAAGGATGAAGGATGAAGGATGAAGTGGGAAGGCGGAAGTATGCAGAAGACCAGCGCTTTCCCAAGTGCAACTTGAGCACGCGGGAAGAGATTATCCGCAGATTACGCAGATTTACGCAGATTTGTAGTGGGGAAGAGAACACGGCGAAGACGGGAGGTTTCTCCACCTTGATGACCTGCGAAAGTATGAGTCTTTCGTGGGTTTTTTAGCCGTTTCTCCCGCTTTTACACCGCGACGACCTCGTCGCGCACTTCAAACAACCCGAAGTGCCCGGTGTCCACGAGTTGAACGATCGTCTTGAAGAACTTCAGCTCGCAAATGGCTAACTGCTGGGAAAGCTCCTCCAGCGTCATCTCTGAACTGTAGCACCGCTGCCAGATCTCCTCGGCGACGGGACGCAGGTCCGCGTGCTCGCGGTCGGACCAATCGAGATTCAGTTTTTCGCGCCGCAGCAACGTGCTCGGCGCGGGGAGAAATTCGCAGAGTCCCTTGAACTCGTCACGGTACTGGAGCGCCGTGATGAGCAGGTCCGTCGGGTTACGGTCGATCATCGGGCCGAGCTGCTGGCCCTGCTGCGGCTCGACGATAGAGAATGAGAACGTCCCGCTCAGTTTTTCGTGCAGAAAGAGTTGCCAGAAAGCTTCCTCGCCGGTGAGGTGATAATACTGGGCATACCGCGCCTGGCCCTCCTCGAAATAAAAGACACTCGTGGCTTCCTTTTGCTCGTTGAAGACACACAGTTCACCGGTCTGCGAGGAGTTGAGGATCGTCTGGTAAACGGTGACAAGGTCGAAATTGGCCAGGTTGCCGCTCAGTTCCAAGCAGTTGCTCTGGACGAAGGCCGTGTCGGTAATTTTCGCCATCTGGGAGGCGATCTGCTGGCTCAGGTAGTAGAAAAACGTCGGCACCCGGCGGATGATTTCGGGAAAATCTTTTTTCTGAAATCGTTGGATACTGGCGGATTCACAGGTACGCACCGCGTTTTTGCGAGGCACGTCGCTCAGGGCCTCGGTTTCGCCGAACAAATCGCCGCGCGAGAGGTAGCTGACGGGGGTGCGGGCGGTCTGGTAAGCGGATTCGTGGACCACCTCCAGCGCGCCGCGGTTGATGATGTAAAACGCATCGCTCACATCGCCGGTGTTGTACACGGTGACACCCTCTTCCAGATGGAGCGTCTGGGACAGGGAGCCGATGGCCTTGAGTTCAATCGGCTTCAGGGAAATGATGAAACTGAAAAAATCGCTCTTGGACATGCAGCCGTGGTCATTCGGAAGGCGGTCGCGGTGGCGGGGTTGCCGGGTGGTACCTAGAAGCAGGAAGCAGTCCAAAGGAGGAGAAGCTGCAAGGTTTAAGCCTCAAGCTTCAAGGGAGGCGCAAGGGGTAAGGTTAAAGGCGGATGAGTCCGAGGCTGGAACGTCAATTGTGGATCAATTTTGCGTTTCCTTTGGTGCTTGAATCTTGAATCTTCCCTGGAGCTTGCAGCTTGAACCTCCTCCCCATGCAGTGGTCTTACCTCTTCGAGCGGTTTCCGTCGTTTACCCAGACATTTTGCTACCGGGAGGTGGCGGCATGTGCGCGGCTGGGCCTCGCGCCGTGGGTCTATGCCGTGCGGCGTCCGGCGGGTGAGCCGCCGCAGGATTTCCCCGCCGGGCTGGCCTCGCGGGTGCGGTATCTGCCCGAGGAGGAAGAGTTGGGAGAAGAATTTCGCTGGCTCAAGCGGTGCGACCGATTGCCGGAACCGCTGCGGGTTGACGAAGCACGGTTCAAAGGCGGACGCGACAAGGCGCGTATTCAAGAAGCGGGTTGGCTGGGCGGGCAGATGAAGGTGGCAGGCATCGGGCACGTCCACACGCATTTCGCGGGCATCGCGGCGCGGACGGCGTACTGGCTGCACCGGCACTACCGGATCGGGTTCAGCTTCACCGCGCACGCCAACGACGTGTTTTGCCTGCCAGAGGCCGACTTATCAGTGACGCTAGAGGACCTGGTCGGCGCGGCGCGGTTCGTGGTGGCGGTGAGCGAGTTCGGCGCGCGGAACTTGCGGGAGCGGTTTCCGCAGGCGGCGGGGAAGATCGTGCGGGTGTACAACGGCATCGACGTGGGGGCGTTCCCGGCGGTGGACCCGGCGCGGAATGGGCCGCGCATCGTGGCGGTCGGGCGGTACATTGAGAAGAAGGGTTTTGATGATCTGATCACCGCCTGTGCAATCTTGAAAGCACGGGGGGTAGCATTCGAGTGCCTGATCGTCGGCGAGGGGCCGCTGGAGGGGGAACTGGCCGGGCGGATCGCCGCGGCGGGGCTGACCGGTGAGGTGACGCTAACCGGGCCGAAGCCGATGCACGAGGTGGCGGATTTACTCGGCACGGCCCGGACCTTCGCGCTGCCGTGCGTGGTGGAGACCGATGGCGGGATGGATAATCTGCCGACAGTGATCGCCGAGGCGATGGCGTGCGGGCTGCCCGTGGTTTCGACGACGCTGGCTGGGGTGCCGGAGATGGTCGTGGACGGCCAGACGGGCCGGTTGATTCCCCCACGCGCGCCGGAGCGATTGGCGGACGCGCTGGCGGAGTTGCTCGGCGAGCCGTCCAAGTCGGCGCGGTTCGGGCAGGCGGGACGCGAGCGGGCGCAGCGGATGTTTGATCTGCGGGTGACGGGGCGGGAGTTCCGGCGAGTGTTGCTAGAGAGGGCGGGCGTGGAGGTGCCGCGAGGGTTGTGGCGGCAGGAACCGGGGTTGGCGTGGCGGCTGTGGCGCGAGCGGCGCAGGCGGACGGCGGGGAGGTGAGCACACGTTTAGATTGCCAGGGCTAACCGGTCCAGATAAGTTGTCGCTCATGGACAAGCCTGTGGCCGTCGACGCTCCCGAGCCGTGGACCTGGGAGGCGGTTTGCGACGACCCCCATTTGCGCGACCTGCCGTTCAAGATCGAATTGAACCAGTACAATCAGATCGTCATGTCGCCCGCCAGCGCCTTCCATAGCCGCTACCAAGGGGAGATCATGTATCTCCTGCAGCGCTTGTTAAAAGGTGGCAAAGCCATCCCTGAACTCGCCGTGATGACCGGCGATAACATCAAAGTTCCCGACGTGGTCTGGGCTTCCAAGAAAACGCTCAAGGCGCATGGCGAGGAATATAGTTGGTCCAGCGCACCGGAGATTTGCGTCGAGATGATGTCCCCGCGAAACACCCGGGCCGAGACTCGGGAAAAAAGCGCGTTGTACCTGGAGAGCGGGGCGCAGGAGGTGTGGGTCTGCGGACTGGACGGCACGATGAGTTTCTTCTCGTCGGAGGGTAGGTTGGAGCGGTCCGCGCTTTGTCCGAAGTTTCCGGTGCAGATCAAGCTCTGAACGGAAGGTCAACTCAGGGAGTTAACGCAGGCTCGTCCGTGTCGGGCAGCATCGTCTTCAATTCCGCCAGCAATTCCTGCGCGGCTTTGTGCCGGGCGTCGAACGGATACGGCGAGCGTCCCCACGCCATCGGCAGCATGAAGTTGCCGCACTTCCAACAAACGGTCGTTTCCAGCACGAGCCGGTCGTTGCGCCAGAAGCGCAAGCCGTAGGTCGGCTCGTGGCAGAGGTAGACGAACGACCGCCCGTACACGCAGGGTAGCCGCCGCCACAGGGCAACCAGCCGTTGCGTCTCGGTGGCGTCGCATGCCCGGCGTTGACGCACCGCGAAACGCTCGCTGCCGTCGTGGTAGAATTCTTCTGCCGAATCCTGCACTGAGCCGAGCACGCAGACCTCCGCCCGGTCGATGCTCGGCAGGTTGACGGTCGCGTCCTCGGCAGCGACGTAGGCGTGGCCGATCAGGTATGCGCGGGCTTGGCGGAACCAGAAATCGCGCGTCAGATAACCGAAGGCGGCCAGCACGGCCAACGCCGCCAGTACAGACAACATTCGGCGGAGCCAGCGCGGCAGCGACCGAAGGCTGGAGGCGGGAGAAGTCACGTCCCGGTTTCCACCAATTCCGCCAGCGCCTTGCCCAAGGCCAGGATTTGCTCGGGCTGATGGCGGGCGGTGACCGTCAACCGGAGCCGCGCCGAGCCCTTCGCCACCGTCGGGTAGCGGATTGCCGGTGCGAAGAAGCCTTTCTTGGCCAGCCAGCCAGAAAAATCCACGGCCTCTCCTTCCCCGCCGACGATCCAGGGGAAAATCGCGCTGCCGCCGTCCTTACGGCGTGGCGCGGGGTCGGACCCGGCACCCGGCGCGGGCGGCAGTTGGCCCGCGAGCAACCGGATGTTCTGCCAGAGCGCCAGGCGGCGGCGTTCGCCCTCATCGGTGGCCAGAAAGTCCAGCGCGGCCTCGGCGGCGGCGGCCAGCGCGGGCGGCTGGGCCGTGGAAAAAATGAACGAGCGCGCCCGGTTGACGAGCAGGTCGATTAGGCCGCGGCTGCCAGCGATGTAGCCGCCACTGACGCCGAGCGCTTTGCTGAGCGTGCCCATGTGGATTTCGATCTCGCCCGCGACGCCGAGTTCCGCCGCCAGCCCACGCCCGTTCCGACCGATGACGCCGACCGAGTGCGCCTCGTCCACCATCAGCAGGGCGCGGTGCTGTCGCTTGAGTTCGACCATCTCGGCGAGCGGCGCGCGGTCGCCGTCCATGCTGAAGACTGCTTCGGTGACGACGATCACGCGGGCCTCGGGGTGCTCGCGGCGGGCCCATTGGAGGTGGTCCTCCAGTTTGCCGAGCGCATTGTGCGGGAACACGCGGATGACGGCGCGGCTGGCACGGGCGGCGTCCACTAGACAGGCGTGGCAGAGCTTGTCCAAGATGAGCACGTCCTGTTTATCGACCAACGCGGGCAGGGTACCCAGGGCGGCGGCGTAACCGCTGGAAAATGTCAGCGCGGCGGCAGTGCCCTTAAAACGCGCGATTTTTTCTTCCAGCAAGGTGTGCGAAGGGCGGGTGCCGCTAACCAGGCGCGACGCGCCAGCGCCGACGCCGTAGCGGTCGATGGCGGCCTTGGCGGCGTCGCGCAGGCGGGGGTCGTCCGCGAGGCCGAGGTAGTCGTTGGACGCGAAGTTGATCAGGCGTCCGCGCTCGGCGAGTTCGACGGTGCCGTCGGCGGCGGTTTGCATCTGCCGCAGGCGGCGGTGCAGCGAGCGGGCGCGGAGGGAGCTCAGTTCAGCTTGAAAGGGATCGTCCATCGGGGGGAAGGAACCAGGGAATCAAGCATCCAAGAACCCAAGGAAGATTCAAGGGTCAAGATGCAAGGCCCACGGCGGCCGCCGGAATTATGAAGCCGACCTAGCCCCTACGTTGGAAGGTTCTTCGGCTCGCTGCACTCGCTCAGGATGACAGCCTGCTTGGGGTTGGGAGGGTGGACTTAGTGAAGCGCGAAATGATGCCTGAAAACGCGTCGGCTTCAGTTCGTCGGCGCGACCTGTGCGGTCTGGCGGGCGCGCATGTTGGCCAAACCCCAGGCGAGGAGCTTTTGCGAGTCGTTCCAGATGGCCTTGGTGTCGCCGAGGCAGACGCTGATGACCGCGCTGCCGTTGTCGTCCGCGCTCGATACGAGGCAGTGCCCGGCGGCGTCGGTGTAGCCGGTTTTCATGCCGTTGCAGAGGGGGTAGCGGAGGAGGACCTTGTTCGTGTTGGAATATTCGCGCATCTGCCCGCCAGCCATGCGGAACTGGAGGTGCTGCGTGGACATGATGGGCCGCAACGTCTGATTAAAATACGCCGCACGGGCGATGCGCGACAGGTCGCGCGCGTTGGAGTGCTGATCCTCGCCCGGCGACGGGAGGCCGTTGGGGTTGACGAAATGGGTGTCGCGCGCGCCGAGTTGGGCGGCGCGAGAGTTCATGCGGTTGGCGAAATCCTCGATGCTGCCCGCGTTGTCGCGCGCCAGCGCCCGGGCCACGTCGTTGCAACTGTGGACGAGCAGCGCATAAAGCAGCGCGTTGCGGGCGTAACGCTCGCCGGGCTTGAAGTAGAGCTTGGTCGGCTCGCAAATCGTGTCGACGGGCTGGACTTCGAGTTCGGCGCCGAGGTCGCCCGCCTCGGCGATGAGGAGAGCCGTCATCAGCTTGGTCGTGCTGGCGATCTGTCGGGGTTCGTCGGCCTCCTTCTCGAAAAGGACCTCGCCCGTACGGGCGTTGATCAGCATCACCGACCGGGCAAAAACCTGCGGCGGACGGGTGGGGTCGATGACCACGGTTTCCGAAGGGCGGGTGTCCTCGTCCTCGCCGGTGGTGGTAGCCGGGATGACGCGTTTGCGGACCGGGGCCTTGGTCTTGGCGCTGACGGGCGCGGAGTGCGCGCGGGTCGATTTGTGGCGGGATGCCGAGGCGGTTTGCTCGGTTTTCTTTTTTTTCTTCGTCGGCGCGGCGTGGAGCGCCGGGGCCGTCGGGGACAGCAGGCCGAAGCAGACCAAGAGCGCAAGAACCAGCGGGCAGAGTTTCACCGCGCTTCCTTACGCAATTTCGGGGATTGGAGCAAGGGCTGATAACGTGAAGAAACCCGCTAATCAGCACCCCGGGAAATCCCCTACCGGCCCATCTCGCGGGCGCGTTCCGTGGCGGTGCGGACCGCGCCCATCAACGCCGCGCGCACCCCGGCGAGTTCCAGCGTTTCCAAGGCGGCGACGGTCGTGCCGCCGGGGCTGCACACGGCCTCGCGCAAAAGCGCCGGGTGGACGCCCGTCTGCCGGACGGTTTCCGCCGCGCCGAGCACCGTCTGGGCGGCCAGCGATGCCGCCAGAGGGCGCGGCAGGCCCATGAGCACGCCGCCGTCGGCCAACGCCTCGATGACGAGGTACACGTAGGCCGGGCCGCTGCCGCTCAGACCGTTGACCGCGTCGATGAGCGCTTCCGGGACCGCGTGCGCGTCACCCACGGCGGTGAAAATCTGGTCGGCCAGGGCCGCGTGGGCGTCGCTGGTACCCTGGCCGAGCGCGTAGGCGACCGCGCCCTGGCGCACGAGGCAGGGCGTGTTGGGCATGGCGCGAATGATCGGCGTGCCGAGGCCCGCTTCCGCTTGCAGGTCCGCCAGCGGCACCCCGGCGACGACCGAGATCAGCGGCGTCCCGCCCCGGAGCGCCGGGGCGACGGCACGCAGGGTTTCACGCGCGGTGGCGGGTTTGACGCACAGCAGAACGGCGTCGCGCCCGGCGCAAACGGCGTAGTTGTCGGCGGTCGTCGCCGCGCCGGTTTCCGCCGCGAACCATTCGCGCGAGGCCGCCGTGCGCGCGCTGGCGAGCAGGTCGTCTTTACCGCACAGGCCGCTAGCCACCACGCCCTTGGCGATGGCGGCGGCCATCTTGCCCGCACCGATGAAGCCGAGTTTCATAAAAATTAAGAGCCCAAAGAATGTTGCTGGAGGCGAAGGCGGCGGCAAGCGCGATTTCCAGCCGCGCGGCGTCCGGTGTTATGATAAGTTCCTTCCAAAAGTATGGTTGCCATTGCTTCAGACGTTGCCCCGTTCAGCCAACCCACCACTGACCTCGTCGCCGACATCCTCCGGCTCAAACGCGAGCGCAACGCCGTGATCCTAGCGCACAACTATCAGGTCGGCGAGATCCAGGAACTCGCGGATTACGTCGGCGATTCGCTGGGATTGAGTTATCACGCGCAGAAAGCTGAAGCGGATGTGATCGTGTTCTGTGGGGTGCATTTCATGGCCGAGACGGCGAAGATCGTCAATCCAAGTAAGACCGTGCTGATTCCCGACCTGGACGCGGGTTGTTCGCTCTCGGAGTCGTGCCCGCCGGAGAAGTTGGCGGCGTTTCTGGAAGCCAACCGGGAGAAGAATTATTATGTCATCGCCTACATCAATTGCTCGGCGGGCGTGAAGGCGCTGAGCGATGTGATCGTCACGAGCGGCAACGCCGTCAAGATCGTCGAGAGCGCGCCAACGGATCGCAATATCCTGTTCGTGCCCGACCAGAACCTCGGCGGCTGGGTGATGGAGAAAACGGGCCGCAAGATGGACCTCTGGCAGGGCAATTGTTACGTGCACGTTGAGTTTACCCGGCAGAGTATCGAACGCATCCGCGACCAGTACCCCGACGCTCCGGTGGTCGCGCACCCGGAATGCACGTTCGCGGTGCGGCTGTTGGCGGACGAGGTATGCTCGACCGAGAAGATGGTTTCCTACTGCCGCGACCACGAGGCGAACGCGTTCATCATCGTGACCGAGTCGGGGATGCTCCACCGG
>CAXTBX010000086.1:8514-20624 GCA_964242205.1 uncultured Chthoniobacterales bacterium | reverse complement strand
GCGGCGGCCAGGGCAGCGGCGTTCGCCGCCGGGCTGCCGGACGGCGAAGCGGCGGCACCGGGCGAGGCGTTGGCCACCGCCGGGGCGGGGGAGTCTGCTGGCTTAGACGCGGGCTTTTTGCGCACGCAGAGCGTGACCAATTGGCTAAGCAACTGCTCGACGGCCTCCTTTTTCGGATCGTCGATGTACTTTTTGGTCATCTCGGCGATGAACTGCTTCGCCTCGTCGGTCTTGCCGAGCTTGCTCTTGGCGCGGCCAATCCAGTAGGCGGCGGCCACGTTCGTCGGATGGTCGGGGTGATCCTTGACGAACTCCTCGAACATTCTACCAACGCCTTCCCAGTCCCCGCGCTTCTGAAGGATCTTGCTGGCCTCCAAGATGGAATAGTTCAGCACCTCGTCGCTGGTGGCCGTCTTGTAGGATTTGACGTAGGCCGCCAGTGCTTCATCGGTCTTATCCTTGGCCGCGTAGGCATCGCCCAGCAGCGCCTCCACCTCGCCCTGCTGCTGGTCGCCGGGGAACTTCTTGATCCACGCCTGACACTCATTGACCACTTCGTCGTACTTGTTGAAGGCGTACAGGCAGACGGCCCGCCGGTAGCGCGCGTCCGGCTCGGAGGCGGAATTGGGGTACTTCTGGAGAAATTCGTCGATGGTGGTCAGCGCCGTGTCGTATTTCCCCGCGAACAGGTCGCACAGGGCCAACCGGTAGTTGGCGTCCTCGACGTGGGTCCCCGACGCGTACTCGCTCAGGTAAGCCTTGTAACCACCCCTGGCCTGATCATACTCCCCTTGAGCAAACTGCGAATTGGCGAGCAGAAATTTCATCTCCTCGCGTAACGTGCTGGCGGGCTGCTCGGCGAGCATCCGGCCAAAATACCCTTCCGCCCCCTTGGCATCGCCTTCCTGTAGGGCGGTCGCGCCGAGCAGGTAACCGACGGTGCTCGCATTGGCACCCTGCGGGAAATCCTTCAAGTAACGCTCGCTGGCAGCGCGCGCCAGCTGGGGCTGATTCACGTCGGCATAGGTGCTGACCTGCGCGTAGAGGGCCGGTTCCTTGTCGGCGGCGTCCTTGGCCAGTTCGACGCTGTCACTGTACACCACGAGCGATTCCCACGGCTTGCCCATGCCGCTGAACGCGCGGCCCATGCGGTAGAGCAGCTTCGCGCGGATGGGCGGCAGCTTGGTAAAATCCTGCAACAGCTTGGTGTCGTCGGCGATGGTATCCTGGGCCTGCTTGAGGACGACGTAGTACTGTCCAGCCTCCTTCGGATTGGCGCGGATCGCGGCCTGGATGCCGGCCAAACGGCGCTGGGCCGCTGCCAACCGGTCCTGTTGCAAGGCAAGGACTTCCGAACGCACTCGTACCGCCCGGTAGCAGGTCAGCGCCTCGTCGTACTTCTCGGCTTCGAGGAAGGCATCGCCCTGGGCGAGCGCCACGCCGTTGAGTTCCACGACATTCTCGACCTGGGCGATGTTCTCCTGCACGTTGGAGAGCATTTTGAAAGCCTTGTCGGGTTGCTTTTGCTCGCTGTAGTAGCCGATGAGCTGCATCGCGCCACGCGCGGTGGTCTGCGAGCGGATACCGCTGGCGGTCAGTCGCTCCAGCGCGCCGACCGCTTTGTTCAGGTCGTTCGCCTCGTGGTACGAGATGCCTTCAAGCAGCAGGGCGTCCTCGCGGTATTTGGGGTTGTTCTCCAACGCCGCGAAGGCTTTACCGGCAGCGGCGTAGTCCTTGCTGAAGTAGGCAGCCTGCGCGAGAGAGAACTGCGCCTCGCCGAGCCGGGTACCCTGCGGATAACGGCTGATGTAGTCCTGCAGGGTCGTGGTCGCGTTAGTGTAGTCCTTGAGGTTGAAGTAGGCCGCGCCGAGGGTGAAGTAGACGGGTTCGAGCAGCTTGGAAAGCTTCAACTTGTCCGCCGGGCTGGTGTCGGGCACCGCCTGGGCGTTCTCCAGCAAAGTCTTGATGTTGGTGACTGCTTGCTGGTAGTTGCCGGAGTCGAAGGAGGTCATCGCGTTGTTGAACAACGCGGTGAGGTCGGGGCCGGTGGAGGGAGCGGTCTGCCCCTGGAGGCCGCTCAGGCCGAGGCAGATGTACAGGCAGAAGACGAGGGTCGAACGGAGGATCGTGCCGGGATGGCGGGGCATCGAGAGAGGGGCGAAAGCTCGGGTTTTCCCTGAGTGGGGCGGGACATTCCAGCCGACTCGCCCGGTGAATTCCACGGGGCGGAAGGCGTGCTCAGAGGGGAAGTTGTAAAGTAGAAACGCGCTCCGGCGAACGCAAGCGCTTTCCACGCGGAAAATTCGGAATAAATCGGCGTTTAAGTCGCAGGTAACGCGGGTAACGCGGCCGTGGCGGGATCTGCCCAAACAATCCGTTTACAACCCTGCGGGGCCGCTACAAACTGCCCGGGGCACTAGGCGCTGTTTTCCGACGAGTGGGCGAAGCGCGGTTGACGGATCTCGCGCAAAGCCGCAAAACCGCAGCGCGCGTGTCAGGACGACGGTGGAACGGCACCCGGGAATTCAACGAGCAACAACGATGCGATATTTTCTGGCGGACGAGCTGACTTCCGAGGCGCTGGAGACTCTGCAACGGTACGATGCCGAGGTCCGGGCGATGATCCCCGAGGGTTATCGATGGAACATCCGGGCGCGGGACTGGGAGTTGCTGCCCATTTTGCGACGGCCGCCGGAGCCGGGGAGCGCCGTGCTCGACGTGGGATCATTTAACACTTTTTTGGGTGTTTGGTTGTCACGCGCGGCGTCCAGCGTTGACGTGACCGACCTTTTTACGAGTTGCCTGAAGTCGAACCTGCTGCGGCGGCTCGGTCTGTGGCGGCGCAGGCCGCTGGAAGCCCCGTTCGAGCGGTGGCTCTGGGCGGTGAAAGGGGCGTCGCCAAAGATCAAGGTCCGGCAGGTCGATCTGACCCGGATCGGATGGGCGGACGACACGTTCGATTTCATTTCGTGCGTGTCCGTGATCGAGCACATCCCGGATTACCCGCAGGCGGTGGCGGAACTCTGGCGCGTGCTGAAACCGGGCGGACGGCTGGTCATCACGACCGATGCCAGCCCCGAGGGGACACCTTACCAGGGCGGGGCGCAGACGTTTTCCCCGGCCAGGCTGGATGAGCTGTTCGGGCCGTATCCGGTCACGTCGGAGGCGACGGTGCCGGACTTCAGCGAGCGAAACTGGTGTTATGGGCAAGGGCGACCCGTGGTGACGGCGTACGTGGAACTGAGCAAGCCGGTTCAGATGTGAGGACCGCTGCGCAGCCAGCGTTGGGTGTAATACAAAATTTTGGTAGCAACCTCTGTCACCAGCCAATGCTCGGCGAGGACCAACTGGTGGTTGGCCGTTTGGAACAACCAAGTCGCCGAGACGTGGGAGATGACCAGGTCGGCCAACAAGTAACAGGCGGCGAGCGACGCGCCGACCAGCGTGAAGATGTTGTCGTTGAGTTTGTGGATGATACCTTCCATCAACCGGTCGACGACCTTCAACAACTGCGCCACGGCGTAACACATCAGGAAGCCACCGGCGACCAGCAGGTGCAGCAGCAGGGGGGCGGTGGCGCTGGGGATAAAAATGCTATTGGCCAACGCCGCGCCGAATTTGAAGGTTTCCACGAGGGCGTTCAAAGCGGGCTTTGGTAAATGCTGGTATTTGCCGTGCAGCACGTAGCTGACGCGGATGACCGGCATGGTGTTAATCGCCAGATACATGCCCAGCGTCACGGCTGCGACCAGCCGGGCCAGGAGATAGTTCACGGCGAAGACCAGCGCAACCAGCGCGACGTTTGAGGTCCGGGAGAGCCGCCGAATGAAGAAGCGGGTCAGCAAATAGGCAATCATGCCGGGCGAGTAAGCGACGACCAGCGCCACGAGGCGAAACCGGAGCGAGGCTGCGCTGGTTAACTCGAAAATCGACCCAAGGCGGTAATAGGTGAAGAGGGCGTAGGTGACGAGGATGTTGAGGATCAGACCAACCAGCAGCGAACGGAACGAGAAGATGCGTGGGGAGGCCCAGTGATCCACGAACTTCGAGATGGCTCTACTGCTGGCGAAGGTCGCCTCGCGGAGTCGGATACGGTGGAGTTTGTCCCACCAGTCCAGGAAACGGTTGGCCAGGATCGACTGATTCTTGACGTGCAGGGTGTCGAGGATCAGACCCAGCGCGGCCAAGCCGCCCGCGATTTGCGCGGCGGTCATGCGGAGGCAGGGCGTAGGCGGAGGTCGGCCCGGTGGAAGGTGGCCGGCACCGGGAACTCGGTGAGCATCCACAGGGGCATACCACGTTCCCGGGGTGGCGGGCAAGCGGAGGTTGCGTGGGCGGAAGGTCTTTCGATTTGGCGATTTTCAATTTGTAGGGCAGGCGGAGCACCTACCCTACAAATTGAAAGACCTTGGCCTACCCCGCCGGACGCTTGTATTTCAGCGCCGGACGGGTCGGCGCGCCGGTGATCTCGCCGCTCCGCTTGCCGCTCCCGCCGCCCCGGGCGTAGTTGACCCGGCCAGCCGGACGCTTCTTCGGCTCCAGCTTGCTGATGCCCGTGCCGTTCTTCAATTCCATGATCTGATCGCGCAGCAACGCGGCCTTTTCGTACTCCAAGCTGGCGGCGGCGGCGGCCATCTCGGCCTCCAGTTCACGCAAGACCTCGCTGAGGCTGAAATCGCCGCCCGCCTCGCGGATAACGCTTTCCTCCTTTTGCTTGCCTTTGAGGATCATGTGCAAACTCTCCTGCACGGCGCGCCGGACGCTTTGCGGCGTGATGCCGTGCTTCGTGTTGTACTCCAACTGCCGCTTGCGGCGGTAGTCGGACACGTCGAGCAGCTTGCGCATGCTCATCGTGACCGTGTCCGCGAAGAGGATGACGTGACCGTTGACATGGCGCGCTGCGCGCCCGGCGGTCTGGATCAGGGAGGTCTGACTGCGCAGGTAGCCCTCCTTGTCGGCGTCGAGGATGCACACCAGCGAGACTTCCGGCAGGTCGAGGCCCTCGCGCAGCAGGTTGATACCGACCAGAATGTCGAACTCGGCGGCACGCAGGCCGCGCAGAATTTCGACGCGCTCGATGGTGTCGATGTCGCTGTGGAGGTAGCGCACCTTTAGCCCCACGTCTTTCAGGTAATCGGTGAGGTCCTCGGCGGTGCGCTTGGTCAGCGTCGTGACGAGGATGCGCTCGCCCGCCTCGATGCGCTGGCGGCAGGCTTCGATGGTCTCGTCGATCTGGTTCTTGAGCGGGCGGACCGTGATCTCGGGGTCGAGCAAGCCCGTCGGGCGGATGATCTGCTCGACGATGAGCGGCTGGCCATCCACGAACACGTCGAAGCTGTCGGCGATGTCGCTGTCGTGGTGGCGGTCGGCGTAGCTGGCGACGCGGGCGGCGTTAGGGTCGCCGTCGTGCGGGCCGCCGGGGGTGGGCGCTGCGTCGCCGTTAGCGACCGGGGTCGCGTGGCGGCGGATGATCTTGAGGTTCGGGCGCGGGATCGGCGGGGCTTGCTCACGCTTGGGCACGGCGAGGTACGTGCCTCCCTCCTCGGCGGCGAGGGCGGTGTCGGAGCGGTCGGCAGCAGGCGTGACGATGCCGGGCAGGCGGGCGGGGACGATCTCGCCCGCGCCGATGGCGGCGGCAGCCTCGCGCGGGTGGGGGACGTAGGTCTTGTTGCCGACGACGCTGTTGTTGATCTCGAACTGCGCCGGGGTCGCGCTGATGTAGAGGCACTGGCGCTGGTGCGCCATGAACTCGGGGAACTTCAATGGGCGGTTGTCCATCGCGCTGGGCAGGCGGAAACCGTAGTCCACCAGCACGCTCTTGCGCGAGCGGTCGCCCTCGTACATGCCGCCGATCTGCGGGATGGAGGCGTGGCTCTCGTCCACGACGAGCAGGAAATCGTCCGGGAAGAAATCGAGCAGCGTGTAGGGCGTGGAATTGGGCGGGCGGCCGCTGAGGTGGCGCGTGTAGTTTTCGATGCCCGAGCAGAACCCCATCTCCTGCAACATTTCCAGGTCGTACTCGGTGCGCATCTTGAGGCGCTGGGCTTCGAGCAGCTTGCCCTCGGTCTCAAACTGAGCGATGCGGTGGTCCAATTCCTCGCGGATGGTCAACTGCGCGCGGCGCAGTTTCTCGTGCGGCGTGACGAACTGCTTGGCGGGGAAGATGGTCAGGCCGGGGACGCTCTTGTCCGCCTTGCCCGTGAGCGGGTCAAAATTGCTGATGCGGTCGATCTCGTCGCCGAAGAACTCGACGCGGATGCCGACCTCGTCCTCCTGCGCGGAGCAGATTTCGATCACGTCGCCGCGTACCCGGAACTTGCCGCGCGTGAACGCGATGTCGTTGCGCTCGTAGAGCATGTCCACGAGCTTGGCCAAGAATGCCTCGCGGCTGATCTGCTGGCCGACGCTGATGGGCGTGAGCATGGCGCGGTAGTCCTCCGGCGAGCCGAGGCCGTAGATGCACGAAACGCTGCTGACGACGATCACGTCCTTGCGCGAGAGCAGCGCACTGGTCGTAGAGAGGCGTAGGCGTTCGATCTCCTGGTTGATGGACGAATCCTTTTCGATGTAGGTGTCCGTGCGCGGGATGTAGGCCTCGGGCTGGTAGTAATCGAAGTAAGAGACGAAGTATTCGACGGCGTTCTGCGGGAAGAACTGCTTGAACTCGGAGTACAACTGCGCGGCGAGCGTCTTGTTGTGCGAGATGACCAGGGTGGGCTTGCCGAGGTTGCGGATGACATTGGCGGCAGTAAACGTCTTGCCCGAGCCGGTGACGCCCAGGAGCGTCTGGTGGCGGTTGCCGGCCTTGAGCGATTTGGTCAGCTTGGCGATGGCCTGCGCCTGGTCACCACAAGGTTCGTAGTCGGAGGCAAGCTGGAATTGCATGAGGGATGACGATACCATGAGTTACGGTCGCCGTCATGCGCCGGAAGCCGGTTTTTTCGCGGCGAAATTCAGTGTCTCTGCGCGTTGAGGGCCGCAAGGTTGGACTCCGTGTCAAACGCAGCCTTGGCCGGGATGTGAAAGTCCCGGACCGTGAAGCTGACGAGAGGATCGTCGCCCTTCCAAGTACCAAGCAACCGGTAAGCCCCGCCGTCGAGTTGATGCTGCTCAATCGTTTGTCGTGCAGGATCGACGATCCAATATTCGGCGACCCCATGGGCGGCGTAATCCTGCTTTTTGACGCCGCGGTCAAATTGCTCGGTGTCCGCCGCGAGGACCTCCACCACCAGATCCGGGGCTGGGAAATGCAACGTTTCCGGCGTGAAGGTAGCCACCTTCGCGGGGCCAAAAAATGAAACGTCAGGCTCATAGTCGTTGTCGGTCAAAGTGATGAGCATCGACCCGAAGAAAACCTCGCCTAGCTTACGTCGATGAACATGGACAGAAAGGGCAGTGAAAAGCGATTGGGAAACCTCCGCATGACGCCATGTGACCGGGAGTTGCTTGATGATCTTGCCGCCGATGAATTCGACTGCCTTGTACGGTTCCATCACCGCATAAAAACGTCTGCGGCGGGTCGATACATCGACGGGAGCTTCGTTGATCGTCCGAAGCTCAAACGGAAGATTCGATGCCGACGTGAAATCCATACCCGAAGTTACCGTTATGCGTGCGCAATGATAGGTCGCATACGCATCCAGGGGTGTTGAAAGCCGTGCGGTCGTGGCAGCGTCGATTTGGGTAGAGCGCAGTTAGGGACGGCTCTCGGAGCCGTCCCTAACTGCGCTTTTAACCCTTCACAGGCTTTCTAATACGAATCCGCTTCCTTGCGTTCGGCCCGCATCGCCTGCGCGGCAGCCTGCGCCTTGTTCATCGCCTCTTTGTATTGGCTGTGGGCGGTGGAGGCAGTCGCAGGTTTTGATGGATCGAGCGATATGTCAGCCTGCCGGGGCTGAGTGCTGAAAAACAGGACGTACCCGAGGCCGAGGGCCACCAGGAGCATCAAAATACGGAGCGCTTGCATGTCCATGGCTCAAGCAGGTGTCGCGCCAACCAGGAGGGGCTGATCGAAAGCCCGGGGTTCCATCGCACCGGGGAGAGCCAAGTTGGCCCGTCCTTACGATTCCCTACATCCAGCCTTTGATGATGCCCGGCTGGCCGCGGCATTTTGCCCCTTTTCCCACCCCTACCCATGAAACTGCGCCACCTCTCTTTCGACAGCGCCGAACTCGACTCCCTGCTCTCCGCTACCCACGGCAACCCTTTCGCGTTCCTCGGGCCGCACCGGATCGAAAACCATTGGGCGGTACGCATTTTCGCGCCCGCTGCCCAGAGCGTCGCGCTGATGGACTTTGCGCAACCGGAGAAGGTGCTCATGGAGGCGGACCGGGTCCACGACGCCGGTTTTTTTGAGGCGATCTTGCCGGACGGGGAGGCGCGGCCCGCATACCTGTTGCGCTTCACGGACGCCAGCGGTCACGAGACCGTCCGGGCCGATCCATATTCCTTCGGGCCGCTCCTGGGCGAGCTAGACCTGCACCTTTTCACGGAGGGCAACCACCACCGGCTCTACGAAAAACTCGGCGCGCACCTCTGCGAGGTCGGTGGGGTCAAGGGCTGTACCTTTGCGGTCTGGGCACCAAACGCCCGGCGGGTCAGCGTGGTGGGCGATTTTAACCAATGGGACGGTCGCACCTATCCCATGCGCAAGCTGGTCGCGGGCGGCGTGTGGGAGATCTTCCTGCCGGGCGTCGGCGAGAACGCGCATTACAAATTCGAGGTGCTCGGGCCGCACGGCGGGACCCAACTCAAGAGCGACCCGTTCGCGTTTTACAATCAACACGGCATCGACACCTCGTCGATGGTCTGGGACCTCAAGCGCTACGCCTGGAGCGACCAGGAGTGGATGGACACCCGCCGGGGCAAGAACTGGCAGCGTGAGCCGGTCAGCGTGTACGAATGCCACCTCGGTAGTTGGAAGCGCAAGCCGGAGGAAGGCAACCGCTCACTGAGCTACCGCGAACTCGCCGACGAACTGCTCGATTACGTCATCGAGATGGGGTTCACCCACATCGAGCTGATGCCCGTCGCGGAACACCCGTTCGACGGCAGTTGGGGCTATCAGGTCACGAACTACTACGCGCCGACCAGCCGCTTCGGCAATCCCGACGAGTTCCGCTATTTCGTGGACCGCTGCCACCAGCGCGGCATCGGCGTGATCGTCGACTGGGTGCCCGGCCACTTCCCGAAAGACGCGCACGGGCTGGCCGAGTTCGACGGCACCGATCTTTACGAGCATAGCGATCCCCGGCAGGGCGAACACGTCGATTGGGGCACGCTGATCTTCAACTACGGGCGCAACGAGGTGCGCAATTTCCTCGTCGCCAACGGACTGTTTTGGTTCGATTATTACCACATCGACGGCCTGCGCGTGGACGCCGTGGCGTCGATGCTCTATCTCGACTACTCCCGCAAGGCGGGCGAATGGATTCCCAATCAATACGGCGGGCGCGAGAACCTGGAAGCCGTGTATTTCCTCAAGCGGTTCAACGAGGTAGCCTACGGGGAATTCCCGGGCATCATGACCATCGCCGAGGAATCGACCGCGTGGCCGTCCGTGAGCCGACCGACCTACCTGGGCGGCCTAGGCTTTGGTTTCAAATGGAACATGGGCTGGATGAACGACAGCCTGCGTTACATGGCGCTGGACCCGGCTTACCGGCGGTTTCACCAGGGGGAAATCACGTTCTCGCTGGTGTACGCATTCACCGAGCATTTCGTCCTCGTGCTCAGCCACGACGAGGTGGTCCACGGCAAGAAATCGCTGCTCGAAAAGATGCCGGGCGACGATTGGCAGAAATTCGCCAACCTACGCATGTTCCTGGCGTGGATGTGGGCGCATCCGGGCAAGAAGCTGATTTTCCAGGGCGGCGAGTTCGGCCAGCGCGCCGAGTGGAACCACGGGCGCAGCCTGGACTGGCACCTGAACGAACTACCGCTGCACGATGGGCTGCGGCGGTTGGTGCAGCACCTCAATTATCTTTACACGTCGGAGCCTGCTTTTTACGAGTTGGATGATTCCTACGAGGGGTTCGAGTGGGTCGATTTCGGCGACGCCGACAACAGCGTGGTTTCGTTCGTACGCAAGGCGCGGGACGGCGGCCTGCTGTTGTTCGTGGTCAACGCGACACCTATCCCGCGCGAGGGCTACCGCGTCGGTGCGCCGACCGAAGGTTTTTACGAGGAAATCCTCAACACCGACGCCCAGACCTACGGAGGCAGCAACCTAGGCAACTGCGGCGGGATGCGCACCGAGCAGCAGCACTGGCAGGGGCGCGAACACTCGCTGAATCTGCGCCTGCCGCCGCTGAGCGTGATTGGCTTCAAGCTCACCAGCGAAGGGACGCTGCCGGCGGATCTGCCGTCAGGCTCGCAGTTATGGCAACCGCTCCAGGCCCCCCAGCCACCAGCGGTGGCAAAGGAGAAACCGCAGGGTGACGAGGAGATCGTCTGAAACGAGCGGCGGATCATCATCCACCACCTCGAACCCTGGCGCACCCCCGATTGTTACCGAATTGTTACCGCCGTATTAAACTTTTGCGCACGGCGCAAAACTCTTTGACGTTCCTCGGTCAAGACAGGTACTTTGCGCCACACGTCGGAACCAAATTATTCTGACAATTCACCCTCCAACACACCATGCTCAAAAAGAAATTCCATTCCTCGGCGTTCACTCTGATCGAGTTGCTCGTCGTCATCACAATCATCGGCATTCTCGCCGGTATCGCTCTCCCGGTGTTCAACACCGTGCAGATCAAGGGCTCGCAGACCAAAGGTTTGGCGCAGGCCAAGCAGATCGGTCTGGCGCTCAAGCTGTTCGCCGGTGACAACGACGGCAGCTACCCGAAGAAAGACGTGCCGGAGGGCAATACTACGCCCAATGCCACCGGCGCGAACCTGATGTTCTCCGTCTTGTTCCCGACCTACACCCAGTCCGAGTCGATCTTCGGCAACAAGCTGGTGCAGAACTCCAAGACGCCCGACAACGCGCTGGACCAGACGCCCACCGCTGGAACACATAACAAGACCTTGGAAGCCGGTGAGAACGTGTACGCCTACGTGGCCGGTCTGACCGATGCCTCCAACCCCGCTTCGCCTATCGTGGCGGATGCTTTCACCAGCTCGACCAACGGCACCTACAACAAGGCGGGCAAGGGCGGTGTATGGGGCGGCCAGAAGGCCATTGTGATCCGCATCGACAACAGCGGCGCATTGGAAAACCTCAAGCAGACCGATTATTCAGTGCAAGGGTACGTGGACAGCACCGGTGTGAAGAAGAACATCTTCGTCCCGGTCCCTGGTCAGTGGCTTGATGCCTGCATCGTTTGCAACCCGGAAGGACTCTAAACGAGATTTTTCGATAGTTTGTCAAATCTTGGCAGGCGGTGAGCAATCACCGCCTGATTGCTTTTTGGCTGGATTATTGTGCTGCCGATGGTGCAGCCAGTAGGTCGTTACCCACGCGGTAATTGTCCAACGCCACCCAGTCGCCCTCGGCAACCTTGGGCAGGAAAACTTCGGAGTACTCGCCTTCGAGGGTGATGGTCGCGCGCGGTTCGTGCAGCCACATGGTCAGCGTCGAGTCCGGCAGTTTCCAGACCATCTCCCGGATCAGAGAGTAACGCGGGAATGACCAGACCACCGGGTCGTTCAAGCGTTCGGCGTACTGCGGCGATTCGTGGCGGTAGAAGCGTTTTAGACCTACTTTTGGGCCAGCGAATGAGCCTTCAGAAAGAGAATAGTCGCGGGTGGAGGTCGGCGGGCCATAGCGTTTGACAGCCTCGGAGGCCGTGATGCTTTGCAAATTGAGCATCTGCCACTTCCGGTTGGCCATGTTCGGGGCGTGCTGCGTCTGGAACTTGAGCGTGAGCGGGATGCACGCGGCGGCGATGGCGACGGCTAGGTATAGCCCCGTCCGGTTGTACGTGCGCGGGGGGACCATGAGAGGTAGGGGGCGTGGGCTGGGACCGGGTGGCGGAGGCGACGGTGGCGGCATCGGGGAAACTACATCATTTTGTGGTGGGTTTCAGGGGTGTGCGTAAGGGAGTTGTGGGTTGTGGGTTGTGGGTTGTGGGTTGTGGGTTGTGGGTTGTGGGTTGTGGGTTGTG
>CAXTBX010000086.1:0-8414 GCA_964242205.1 uncultured Chthoniobacterales bacterium | reverse complement strand
GAGCGGCGCCGGTTATAAAGCGTTGTCATCCTGAGCGAGCCTGGGCGAGTCGAAGGACCTTCCGGCTCGCGGCAGCGAAACGTGTCTGACAGCTGCCACGCCACTTGTCCCTGCCTGCACTTGCCTCCGGCGGCGGAAGGTCCTTCGACTCGCCCAGGCTCGCTCAGGATGACAGAACTCTGACAGATCAGCGTCATCTTATCATTTCCCCACAACCCACAACCCACCCCCTTCCGCCTTTCCCTTTTGACACCCCCCGCCGTCCCCTTTAATCTCCCCGCCCTGCCTATCAATCTCATGGACAAGCTCAAAGTGTTGGTTGCCGACCCCATTTCGCCCAAGGGCGTGGAAGACCTCAAAAGCGACGGCGCGTTCGACGTGATCTTCCAGACTGGCCTCAAAGAGGACCAACTCCTCGAAATCATTCCCGATTGCGCCGCGCTGATCGTGCGGTCCGAGACGAAGGTGAACAAGCGCGTCCTCGAAGCCGCCAAGGCGTTGCGCGTGGTCGGGCGGGCGGGCGTCGGCGTGGACAACGTGGACGTGGAGGCCGCCACGGCGCGGGGCGTCATCGTGATGAACACGCCCGACGGCAACACGATTTCCACGGCGGAACACGCGTTTTCGCTGCTCGTTTCCATCGCGCGGACCATCCCGCAGGCCAGTGCGTCGGTGGTCGCCGGGAAATGGGAACGCAAAAAGTTCCAGGGCGTCGAGCTTTATGGCAAAACGCTTGCCATCCTCGGCATGGGCCGCATCGGCAGCGAACTCGCCCGCCGCGCCATCGCCTTCGGGATGCGTGTGCTGGCCTACGATCCCTACATGGCCGCCAGCCGCGCACGCGCACTCCAGGTCGAACTCATCGAGGGCCTCGACGACATCCTGCCACGCGCGGATTTCATCTCCATGCACATGCCGCTGACGCCCGAAACCAAGCATATGCTCGACGCCCGGCGGCTCGCGCTGTGCAAGAAGGGCGTCCGCATCGTCAACTGCGCCCGGGGTGGTTTGGTGGACGAAGCCGCCCTGCTGCCCGCGCTGGAGAGCGGCCAGGTGGCTGGGGCCGCGTTGGACGTGTTCGAGGTCGAACCTCCGCCCGCCGATTTCCCGTTGCGCAACGACCCGCGCCTCGTGTTCACGCCGCACCTTGGCGCGAGCACCGCCGAGGCGCAGGAATCCGTCGGCATCGAGATTGCCGCTGCCGTGCGCGCGGCGTTGCTCGAAGGCGTGATCCGCAACGCCGTCAACGCGCCGAGCCTCGACGCCAAGACGCTCGCCGTCGTCGGCCCTTACCTCGACCTCGGCGCGAAACTCGGCAAATTTCTCGCGCAGACTGCCCCGAACCGCCGGGCCGAAAGCATCACGATCAACTACTCGGGCCGCGTCAACGAGGCGGACACTGGCCCCGTCACCCGCGCCGTGGTCAAAGGCTTTCTCGAGCCGGCGATGGGCGCGGAGAGCGTCAACACGGTCAACGCGCTGGCCCGGGCGCGGGAGCGCGGCCTGAAGGTGGTCGAAACCCGACAGAACGCGCCGGGAGATTTCACCGACCTGCTGGAAATCAGCGTGGGCGGGGAGGGAGAGACGGCCTCGGTGGCGGGGACGTTTTTCGGCGCGAAGCCGCGCATTGTGCAGATCAACGGCCAGCACATCGAGGCGCGGCCCGAGGGGGTGCTTCTGCTGCTGGAAAACCGCGACGTGCCCGGCATGGTCGGCAAGATCGGCAGCCTGTTGGGCGAGCGCGGGGTCAACATCGCCACGATGAGCCTGAGCCGCGACGCCGAGGGAGGCAAGGCGTTGACCGTGATCAATCTGGACAGCGCGCTGGCCGACGACACGCTCGCGCACATTCGCGCCGACGCGGACATCCTGAGCGCCCGGGCGGTGACGTTGTGAGCTTTGCTGGGCAGCCGTAGAAAACCAGCTTTTAGCAATGAAGAATGCGTCTCTGATTCGAGTTGATGACCCCCCTCGAAACGATGCCCCGGAGTCAGCCCAACGGTTTCCCGCTCGTTGCTCGTTGATCTGCGTTAAGACCCGGCTCAAACCGCCGCGATTTCTGCTGCTGCCGTGCGTAACAGCGCCTCGGTCTCCTTCCAGCCGAGGCAGGCGTCCGTGATCGACACGCCGTAGCGCATGGACTCGCGTTGCGCCGGAATGGGCTGCTTGCCGCCTTCGAGGTAGCTTTCCAGCATCGCGCCGATGATCGGGCTGCGCTGGCCGACGGTGTGCGCCGCGCGGCGTTGCTCCAAGATGCTCTGCCAGACCAACTCTTGCCGGGCGTGGTGCTTGCCGCTATTGGCGTGGCTGCAATCGACCATCAGCGCGGGGGGCAGACCCACCGCCGACAGGCTCCGGGCGGCCTCGGCGATGCTGGGCGGATCGTAGTTGGTGCGCAACTTCCCACCGCGCAGGACGACGTGGCTCGTCGGGTTACCGGTCGTCTTGACGACACTGGTCAGCCCCTGCTGGTCGATCCCCAAAAAGCTATGCGAACTGCGCGCGGCGCGCATGGCGTCGATGGCCGTCTGGCAGTCGCCGTCCGTGCCGTTCTTGAAGCCGACGGGCATGGACAAGCCGCTGGCCATCTCGCGGTGTGTCTGGCTCTCGGTCGTCCGCGCGCCGATGGCGGCCCAGGCCACGAGGTCGGCGAGATATTGGGGGACGATGGGGTCCAGGAACTCCGTGGCGGGCGGCAGGCCCAGTTCGGCGATGGCGAGGAGTAATTTGCGGCCCAGCGAGAGGCCGCCTTCGATGTCGTAGCTGTCGTCGAGGTGCGGGTCGTTGATGAGGCCCTTCCAGCCAAGCGTCGTGCGCGGTTTCTCGAAGTACACGCGCATCAGGATTTCCAGCGTGTCGCCCAGTTCCCGGCGCAATTCGAGCAGGCGGCCCGCGTAGTCCAGCGCGCCTGCCGGGTCGTGGATGGAGCAGGGGCCGACGATGACGAGCAGCCGGTCGTCGCGTCCGGAGAGGATGTTCTGCACCGCGACCCGGCCCGCGCGGACGACGTTCGCGGCGGCCTCGCTGACGGGATGGCGCGCCTTGAGGTCGGCGGGGGCAATGAGGCGCTGCGTGGAGATAACCCGCAGGTCGTTGAGCGATTCCATGGAAGACGGCGGATGGAGCAAGCTGGAAATGGACGGGGAAAAGAGCGCGTTGCCGTCCGCCGGTTTCTGGCTTTTGTTGAACCCGGGCGCTAAGAAAAGGCGGCTTCGCGCGTTAAAACATCAATCAGCCATGAAACGTTTACTTCCCCTCGGTGACGCCTTTCGGGCGGCCAGCATCTTCACTCTCATGACCATCGGCGTCAATACTCAGGCACAAACGGCCCCCGCCGCTCCCGCCCCGACGGGCAGCCGCGGCGAGGTGCCCGTCAAGGAAGTCGTCCTGTTTTCCAGCGGCGTGGGCTTTTTCCAGCATGAAGGCACGGTCAGCGGCGACGGCCAGGCGGAACTGCGTTTCAAGACGGCGCAGATCAACGACATCCTCAAGAGCCTCGTGTTGCAGGACCTCGACGGCGGGCACGTCGGCGTGGTGACGTATCCCTCGCAGGACCCGCTGGCCAAGACGCTCGGCTCGTTCCAGGTGGATATCAGCGACAATCCGTCGCTCGGCGACCTGCTCAACAAGCTGCGCGGGGCGAAGGTGTCGCTGAGCTATGCCGGACCGGGCGGCGCGGAAAATCTCCGGGGGACGGTGCTGGGCGTGGAGAAAAAGCAGGTCGCAGGCGGCAAGGACGGGGCTGACCCGCTCGAAAAGGCGTTTCTCAATCTGATCGTCGTGCCCTCGGGCATCCGGTCGCTGTCCCTGGACAAGGTAGACCAGCTCGGGCTGGAAGACCCGGGTTTGCAGGAGGAACTCAACCGCGCGCTGGCGGCGGTGGCCGGGGCGCGCGACCAGGACAAGAAGCCGGTGGAGATCCATTTCAACGGCAGCGGCGAGCGGCACGTTCACGTCGGGTACGTCGTGGAAACGCCGATCTGGCGGGCGAGCTACCGGCTGGTGCTGCCGAAGGTTGATCCCCAGGCCGCCAACGACGCGCCGAAGAACGCCAAGGGCACGCTGCAAGGCTGGGCGCTCGTAGAAAACCAGACCGACAACGACTGGAACGACGTGCGCCTGAGCCTGGTCAGCGGGCGGCCCATTTCGTTCATCCAGGACCTTTACCAGCCGCTTTATGTGCCGCGTCCGACGGTGGTGCCAGAGCTTTATGCGTCGTTGCGCCCGCAGGAGTACGAGGGCGGGCAGGGCGGGGGAGGGGCGAGGGATCAACCGGCACAAGCAATGGCGTCAGGGTCCCTGAGCGAATCGGCGGACGAACCCGCCCTTCAAACGATGGGTGGCGCTGCCCCGCGATCAAGAGGGATGTTCAAAGGCGCGCTGGCACCGGGAGCCTCTCCCTCCGCCCTCGCCGCGCCTGCGCCTGCGTCGCCGGAGTTTGATCTTGGCAGGAGCGTCGCCCCGACCACCGAGGCCGCCAAGGTCGGCGAGCTGTTCCAGTACACGGTCGGCAACGTGTCGCTGTCCCGGCAGCGGTCCGCGATGATCCCGATCATCAACGACCCGGTCGCCGTCGAAAAAGTGTCCATCTACAACGAGGGCGTCCTGGGCAACCATCCGCTCAACGGCGCGCGGCTCAAGAATGACACGGAGGACAAGAAACATCTCCTCCAAGGCCCGGTGACGGTGTTCGACGAGGGCCGCTACGCCGGGGATGCCCGGTTGGACGACGTGCCGCCCGGCCAGACGCGGCTGCTGAGCTACGGCATCGACCTGCAAACGGGCGTCATCGCCAAGCCGTTGCAAGACCAGCAGGCGATCCAGTCCGGCAAGATTGTCAAGGGCGTCCTCGAACTGACGCGCAAGCTCGTCATGGCCAAGGAATACAGCGTCGAGAACAAGGCCGACCACGACAAAACCCTCGTGCTCGAATCGCCGGTCCGCGCTGGTTGGAAGCTGGCGGACACGCCCGCGCCCGCCGAAACCACCGACAAGCTGAACCGCTTCCAGTTCAACGTGGCCGCCGGGAAAACCGAGAAATTCACCGTGAAGGAGCAATACATTCAGAGCCAGCAGATCGCCCTGCTACCGACCGGACTGCCGGAACTGTCGGCTTACAGCCAGACGGGCGAGATCGCCGCACCGGTGCGGGCAGCGCTGGTCAAGGCGGTCGCGCTCAGACAGGCGACGGCGCAAACGCAAAGCGAGATCGACAACCGCGAAGGGCAGATCAGCAGCGTGACCGAGGAACAAACCCGGCTGCGCGAGAACATCAAGACGGTGGATAAATCCAGCGCCTATGCGACGCGGCTACTCAAGAAACTGGACGATCAGGAAAGTCAGATCGAAAAGCTGCGCAACGAGGAAGCGTCGTTACGCGGCAAACTGGACGAGCAAAACCGGGCGTTGGTGGATTATCTGAACAGTTTGAATGTAAATTGACAATGTAGGTGGATGGCGGCCTCCGGGCACCATGAATTCCGAGGTGGATGGCGACCTCCGGGCGCCATGGGTTTTACTGCGGCGCAGCCGCCTAGATAAATAGACGCTCCATCAGACAGTCAGGCAGCTTCGCTGCTGTGGCACCCATGGCGACCGGAGATCGCCATCCACCTCGGATGTAGATCGGGGCCGCCGTCCCTACCCATGCCAAGAAACTTCCGCCGACCATTCCGGTGCCGAGCCGCGATTCCAGAGCGTGCCACCCGAGTCACAGAGCGATATCCTCACGCCGGAAGCCATTGCCATCCAAGTGCTAGGGGAAAACGTCGAACTGGCCCAACGCTATGCGGGCGGCGACCTGACCGTCCTGTCCACGTTGGAAGACAAGGCGCTCGCGCTGGCCGCCGGTCGTATCGACGAGCAGGCCGTCAAGGATACGCTCATGCGCAAGCTTGGCGCGAGCATCTAAATTTTGTTTTATGAAACCCCAAGGAGTCATCGGAATCATCCTCATTATCGTCGCCGTATTCGTCCTCTATTTCGGAGGATTTTCGTTCACCCACAAAGAACAGGTGGCCAAGGTTGGCCCGGTGGAAGTCAACGCCAACAAGACCGAAGGCGTGGCGATTCCCGCGGTGCTTGGGTGGGTTTGCCTGGCGGGTGGGGTGGTGCTGGTCGCCACCGGCCTGCGGAAATAAGGTTGGCTGGGGCGCGGCATGAAATCCCGCGAGCGACTGGGTAAAATCTTGGTGGTTCTTGGCGTGGTGATCCTGTTGGGGTTGGTGGTGACACGATTCATCGCCGTCCGCTACGGGGTGCTCCACTCTTTCGACGATGGGGGCTGGCGGGTGCTCGTGCCGTTTATCGGTACGGTGTGCCTCGGTGGTGGCTTGTTCGCACTGGCGCTCAGCGGCGGTGGGCGTGCAAGATAGGGATAGCGGTCCCTCGCTGTCTGCAGAGCAAGGCCCTGTGCCCCCGGAGAAGGCTCAGCACCCAGCTACTTCAGTTTCTCCAAGATTCGGTCCACCTCGACGTAGGTCTCGATCATCGACTGGATCTTGTCGATCTTTTCGGTGTCGCCGGGCAAAGTCTTGACGGTCATCGAATTGATTCGGCTGGCGATGGCAAAACTCTCCAGCGGCGAGGTGATGACCGGCACGCTCGACGCCCGGATCAGTTCCATGATACTGTCGTGCGGGCGTAGATTCCCCGCCAGGATGATGCCTGTCACCAGTGGATCGCCCGCCTGACCGTCCGCGCCGTCCAAATCACCGCAGCCGTCCGGCGTCAGGTCGTCGCGCGAGCGGTTGGGCTTCAGGCAATGGCTGGAGAGCGCCGCGAGGATGATGTCCTCGCGGTCGCCGGGCGTGATGATGCACGTCCCCGGACGGAACTCGTGGACGACGTTGCCGCTGCTCATCGCGCCGATCATGACGTGGCGCACCCGCCGCCGCCCGTTGACCGGGGCGTGGATGAATTCGCCGTGGATGTTCTCTCGGATTTGCGTCAATTCCGGCTCGGCCAGCACGCTTTCGTCGGGGATCGTGCCCAGCAGGTCGATGCCCAGGCGCGCCAGGCCGCGCCGCCCGAAATCCTCGATGTACTCGCGTTTCGCAGGCAGCACCTTGTTGAGGATCACGCCGACGATCTCGACGCCTTCGCGGTCGAACAGCGCCTTGTTGAGCGCGACCTCGTCGATGGGTTTGCCGATGCCGCCGCCGCTGACGATGATGACCTTTGCGCCGAGCAGGCTGGCGACGCGCGCGTTGGACAGGTCGAACACGCTGCCTACCCCGGCGTGGCCGGTGCCCTCGATGATGACGAAATCTTTTTCCCAAGCGGCGCGGTCGAAGGCGTTTTGCAGGCGGCGGACGAAAAAATCGTTGTTCGCCTGCTCGATGTAACGCCGGGTGAAGTCCGGCTCGACGGCGATAGGGCTCATGTCTTCGAGCGGCACCTGGACGTGAAAGGTGTCGTCGATGAGCATGATGTCCTCGTCGATCTGCTTGCCGTCGATCTCGACGAAGCGCTGGCCCACGGGCTTGATGTAGCCAATGCGCCCGAGGCGTTTGCGCAACGCGCCGAACAAGCCGAGCGCGGTGGTCGTCTTGCCGTCGTTCTGGCGGGTGGCGGCAACGAAGACGCGCGGAGTGACATGGTTCATGCGGGAAAATTAAGTACGCGAAAAACGTCGAAAAAACGAGAAAAGATAGCGCAGATAACGCAGATAACGGAAATGCTCACCAAACGCGTCATCCCCTGCCTCGACGTGACCAATGGCCGGGTCGTCAAAGGCACAAAGTTCCTCGAACTGCGCGACGCGGGTGACCCGGTCGAAAGCGCCCTGGCCTACAACGAACAGGGGGCGGACGAACTCGTGTTCCTGGACATCACCGCCTCGTCGGACCACCGCAGCACCATGCTCGACGTGGTCGCCCGCACCGCTGACCAATGCTTCATGCCGCTGACCGTCGGCGGCGGCGTCCGCACCGTGGACGACGTGCGTGCCCTGCTCCACGCCGGGGCCGACAAGGTCAGCGTCAACACCGCCGCGCTCGCCCGGCCCGAACTGATCGAAGAGGGTGCGCGTGGGTTCGGCTCGCAGTGCATCGTCCTCGCCGTGGACGCCAAACGCGAGCCGGTGGGCGCGGACGGCGTACAGCGGTGGTCGGTCTACACGCACGGCGGACGGCGGCCCACCGGGCGCGACGCGCTGGAATGGGTCCGCGAGGCCGTGGACCGCGGGGCGGGTGAGATCCTGCTCACCAGCATGGACGCCGACGGCACCCGGGACGGCTATGATCTGGAATTGACGGCGGCGGTCAGCATGGCGGTCAGCGCGCCGGTCATCGCCAGCGGCGGCGCGGGGAAACTGGAACACCTCGCGGAGGTACTCACGCGGGGCCGTGCCGACGCGGTGCTCGCGGCGAGCATTTTCCACTTTGGTGAGCACGACGTGGCCGGGGTAAAGC
>CAXTBX010000085.1:0-20804 GCA_964242205.1 uncultured Chthoniobacterales bacterium | reverse complement strand
ATTTTGGACTGAGGCCTATAGTCATTCTTGCCGTGGGTATCTCTGCTGGGAAGGCGTCGATTTTAAGGCGTGCTATTATCTGCCAGCCTTCCACGGCGGTGCAGCACTATGAATCTCAGCCACGCTGGCGCTGCCGTTACCCCTGCTCTGAGCTGACGCGGGGAGGCCATGGGTTGCCTGCACACGGCTCCCTCTTGGAAGTCTAGAACGTTCAGTCATCGTGCGGGCAGCGCATGCGACTGTTTGCTCGCTGGCGATGCCGCGGGCGAGATCCTCCACGTCTTCGATCTGCTGGAGAGCGGCGGCCTCGACCAGCGCTGGCGTCCCTACGTGGATCGGCTGGGCTGCTTGAGCGCTCCTCCCGGCGGCGTTCACCGCCATCGTGCCCGCGTCGAGCGCGACTCATCTGGCTGGGTCCATCACCGGTTCGTCTGTCGAGTCAGATTCCCTGCCGGAACCTGCGTCTCCTTGCTTCAATTTGGCTAAAATATCAATCCCAAACGCGCTTCCGAATCGTGCATAACCTTCTCAAAACTGAAGGTTTGGGCAGAGAAGGATTCGAACCTTCGAAGGCGTAAGCCAGTGGATTTACAGTCCACCCCGTTTGGCCACTTCGGTATCTACCCGTTTGCTCCTGCGGCTACGTCCGGTCAGCGGCCTCGAAAGCCGTTCCCGGGAAGCACAGGGGAGACGTTCTTATAGGGGATACGCATCCCTTTGGCAAGGCGCGGAACGCAAATTCTTCGCAATTTCCGCGCCGACGCTTATTTGATTTCGACCGACCGGATCACCACGCGCTCCAACGGGTAGTCATTGGTGTCGCGTCCGCGTCGGCTGATGGAATCCAGAAACTCCAAGCCCGCCGTCACTTGCCCGAACACCGTGTAATCCTTGTCCAGCTCCGGCTGGGGCCGCAGCACGACATAAAACTGGCTGCCGTTCGACACCCGCGCCGGGTTTAGCACCGGGGGCAGCGCCGCCATCGCCACCGCGCCGCGTGCGTGCTTGCGGCGGATCTCGGCGGGCAGCGTGTAGCCCGGACCGCCCGTGCCCGTCCGGCTGCGGTCGTTCTTGCGGCTGAGCGGGTCGCCCATCTGCACCAGCGTCTCGGGCACCACGCGGTGCACGGCCAAGCCGTTGTAAAACTTCTTGGCGACCAGTTTTTTAAAGTTCTCCACGGTGACGGGCGCGGCGTCGTCGAAAAGTTCGATGGTGACGGTCTGGTCGTCCTTGGTTTGGGCGGTCTGGAAATGGATCACCGCAGTGGACGCGTGCAGCGAGGCGGCTACGACCAGGGACAACGCCAGCAACAGCAACCAACGGAAGATCTTGGGCATGGGGTACATAATCAAAGAAAGGGCAGTGCGGCAACCTCTACCCGGCAGGGTGGTGGAGCGCCCTCGTCGGCGCCCTCGCCCGCCGCTTCGCCGGATACTTCCGTCGGCGGTAAAACGGCGGCCAACGTGGTGCCGGGCGCGGCGTGTTCGCGCCGCACGTAGCCGAGCGCCACGAACGCCGCGCCGCCGTGTCCGGCGGAGGGAGCCGCGCTGGTGATTCGGCCTATCTCCCTGCCACCCGCGTCTTCGGCGGCGTGCAGGCGCATCCCGGCGTAAAGCGGCGAGGCGTCCGTTGCGCGTAGGCCGCACAGGTGACGGTTGACGTGTCCGACGCTACGCACCCGCGACACGACCTCCTGGCCGATGTAACAGCCCTTGGAAAAACTGACCGCGCGGTCCTCGATGCCTGCTTCCGCCGGGAGCACGGTTTCGTCCAGTTCCGCGCCCCAGCGCGGCACGCCCAGCAGGATACGCAACGATTCCAGCGCGTCGTCGTTGAGTTGCGTGTACCCGGCGGGCGTCAGCGCGGCGTGCACGGCGTCTGTCAGCGCGGCGTCGCAGAACACGTCCAGCCCCGGGCGGCCCAGGCGGAGCGAGCGTACGCTTTTGATCCCGGGGCCAAGCGCCTGTAACGCCGCAGGTAGCCCGGCGGGGGCGGCTTCGACAAAATTGAGCAAATGAAAAAGCCCGAGCGTTTCGGTGGCGTCCTCGATCTGCACGTCATCGGCGATGATGTACTTCTCCAAACGGGCCGCCAGGGTTTCGCGCAGTTCACCCTCGGCGTCGAGCAACAGGGCGTCCGGCTCGGCGTGGACGAACGCGTCGGCGCAGAGTTTGCCCTTGATGGTCATGACGCCGGTATAAATGGCCTCGTCCGCCGTGGCGCGACGCACGTCGTTGCTGACTTGGCCGTTGAGAAAACGCAGCCGGTCCTCACCCGTCAGGCGCAGTTTCGCGCGGTCTGACAGGTCAATAAACACGTTTTCCGCCGGGAGCGCAGGGATCATGCCGGTTTGTTGAACAGATTGCGGATGATGCGCAGAGTACCCCGGCGCCCCTCGCGCTGGGCGTCGTCCCCGGCGATAGGCGGAGGTCCAGCCTTGGCTGCGGGTGCTTCCGTTTCCTCCATCAGGGCGGGGGCAGGTGGTTCGGAAGCGGGTTCGACCGTCACCGGGGGCAAGTCCTCCGAGACGGAAGCCTCGTCGGACGTGGCGGTAGCCGCTTCCCCCTCGGGCAGCAGCACGTCGTAGTTGCAGGTCACCACGCAGAAATCCTCGTCGCCCCACTGGTCGTCGATCCCGGCGGAAAACACGGCGTCGAGGGTTTCCATGACCGGCAGCGGCATGTCGTGTTCATCGGCCATGCCGCGTGCCAAGCGCACATCCTTGAGCATGTGCTTGAGCGAGAAATTCGGCTCAAAATCCCGTGCGATCATCGCCGCCAGCTTAGCTGCGGAGGTGGTCGATTGGGTGGCATTATGGGCGAAGGCGTCCAGGAGTTTCTGGTCGTCGATCCCGGCCGCGCGCACGATGGCCAGCGACTCGGAGAGCGTCTGGACGGTGGCGGCGGTCAGCATGTTCGTGGCGATTTTGAGCACGCTGGCGTCGCCGACCTTGCCCAGGTGGATGATCTGCTTGGAGGTGGCTTCGAGGACGGGGCGCGCCTCTTCGAGCGCCGCCGCCGGGCCGCCGACGTAGTAGTTGAGCTGGCGGTTCTGGGCGGCGAGCTTGCTGCCGGTGAAGGGGGCGTCGAGGTAGCGCGCCCCTTGGCTCTCCACGATAGCCGCCGCCTCCCGGGCCGCGCCGGGCGAGACCGTGGCGTGAGCCGCGACGATGTGGCGGGGCAGCAGCGCGGCGGCGACCGTGCGGATGACTTCGAGCAGAGCGTTGTCGTCGCTGACGAAGATCTGGATCACGTCGCAGAGATCCACGACTTCAACCGCCGAGCCGAGAAAATTCGGTGCGGAATGGGGCGAGCGGCTCCAGACGTAGACCTGGTGGCCAGCGGCGCGCAGGCCCGCCGCGACCCGGCTGCCGATAATACCTAGCCCGATCACGCCGACCTTGGTTCTGGTTTTTCGTAGGGCCGCCATCTGGGAAGGGGGAAAGTTTGCCTGTAAACGTCCCGTGCAGGGGCGGTTTTGTAAAATGGAAAGTGTGGCAGCGGCGGCTTCGCCGCCATTCGCAATGCACCCCGGTGCATCAAGGCAGGAACACCTCGACCTTCGCCTTGTCGCGTAAACCCTGGACCAGCGTGGCAATCGCCTTTTGACGTTTTTCCGCTTGGAGAAAAGCCGTGATCTGGTCACGCGCCTCGTCCAGCGTGGCCGTGTGGGCGGCCTTGCGGTCGAGCACCTGGATGAGGTGATAACCGAACTGCGTGCGTACCGGTCCACTGACCTCGCCCACCGACATCTTGAACGCCACATCGCCGAATTGCGGCATGATGCGGTCCCGCGTGAACCAGCCGATGTCGCCGCCGTTGCCGGTGACCGCCGGTTTCGTGCCCGCCGCAGGCACGTCGCGCGCGGTTGGGTCGTCGGATTCGCGGCGGGCCACGTCCTCGAACTTCTCGCCGGTCTTGAGGCGCGCCGCCAGCTTGGCGGCCTTCTGCTCGGCGACCAGGGCGTCCTCTGGCGTGGCGTCTTTGCGCGCCTTAACCAGGATATGCCGAGCGTGGACCATCTCGGGCACGTCGAGCTTGTTGGGGGCACTTTCGCGGTAATATTTTTCGACCTCCAAGGGTGTGACCTTGATCTCCGACGCGATCTGGGCTTCGAGCCATTGTTGCTGGGCCAACTGGCCGCGCACGTTTGCCTTGATCTGGTCGGTGGTCTGGCCGGATTTCCTGACCTGCTCGTCGAAGGCTTGGCGGCTAGGATACTGCGCGAGGAAGTCGTTGTAACGTTTCTCCACGTCGATGTCCTCGACGGTCTGGCCGGCGGCTTCCTTGGAAGCGAGCTTGTCGATGATCAGGCTGTCCACCACCGAGGCATAGGCCTGTTTCTGGTCGGCGGTGGGGAGGTCTTGCACCGTCTTGCCGCTGTTACCCGCGAGCAGGAGCGCGAGACGCTCCACGTCCTTCTGCTTGATCGGCTCGCCGTTGACGACCGCGACGGTTTCGGGGAGGACGTAGGGAACGGGGGTGGGGGAGGCGCTGGCCGAAGGAGCAGCCGAGGTGGCGGCGGACGGGCCGGGTGTGGTGGCGCGTTTGCCAGGTTTCTGCGCGGAGGCGGAGGGAGTGGCACCGGCGACGGCGGCGAGCAGCAGCGCGACCGCCACGGCAAAGCGGTGGGCAAAACGAGGAGGCATCATCGGACCAACGAGATACTACGCCCGGCGGGCGGACGCAACTGACGGAGCGGGCAAGGTGGATCGTGACCTCCGGGCGCGATGGGTGCCCGTGCGGCGCAGCCGCCCAGCTACATGGACGTGTCCAGCCAGACAGTCAGGCAGCTTCGCTGCGATGTTTCACCATCGCGCACGGAGGTCACGATCCACCTATCCGTTCACGGATTGAAGATCAGCTTCACCCTCGCCGAGGCGCTGTCGTCGGCGACGTGGTAGCTGTTTTCGTCCGGGGTCAGCGTCAATTTAACCGTCCGGTGTCCCAAGCTTGCTCCGGCGTCGTCCGGGACCGACAGCTTGATGCGCTTGCTTTCCTGGCCTGCCCTGAGCGTCTGTGTGAGCTTGATAGGCCGGAAATCCACCCCGCTGCGCGCCGTGCCGTCGAGGGTCAGCGTGATCGTCAAAGGCTGGCCGAGGTCCGCGCCGGTGCGGCTGAGCAGGAAGCTGCCCTGGATACCCTGCGCGGGGTAAGCCTTCGACACGTCGGAGGTCAGCGTCACCACGGGCACGGTGCGATTGGCAGCAAGGGTGGCGCTGCCGCTGACCGCCACGCCGTTGACCACGAAAGCGGTCGGGTTGGCGTTCGCAACGCTGTAGCTTGCCTGGAAACCGAACGACGCCGTGCCGCCCGGCGGAATCGCCGCGTTGTAGGCCTCGTTGACGACCGTGACCGCCTTGCCGGTCTGCGTGTACTTGCCGTTCCACGCGTTGATGATCTTCTGGTCACCCGCGTAGTTCCACTTGATCGTCCAGCCGTTGACCGGCGCGGTCGAGTTGTTCCTGATCGTCACATCGACGTTGAATCCGTTGTACCACTGGCTGCTGACCGCATAGCTGACGGCATAGTTGCTGGCGGTGGGCGGAGTGGAAGTTGGCGTCGGCGTGGGGGTAGGCGTAGGCGTCGAGGTAGGCGTTGGCTTTGGTGTTGGGGTTGGGGTAGCCGTAGCCGTAGGCGTAGGGGTGGCCGTCGGGGTAGGCGTGGGAGTCGGCGTCGGCGTTGGTCCACCACCACTGCCCACCGGCTTGCCGTTCAGCGTGAATGCCGTCGGGTTAAGCACGATACCGGTCGCCTCCGCCTGGAAACCGAACGACACCGAACCGTTCGCCGGGACCGTGGCGTTGTAATCCACGTTGGCTACGCTCACGCCTTGGCCGCTCTGGGTGACAGCGCCACCCCAGCTTCCGGTGATCTTCTGGTTGCCGCTGAACGTCCAGCCGACCGTCCAACCGTTGAGCGGCGTCGCCGTGTTGTTCTTGATCGTCACCCCCGCCACGAAGCCGCCGTTCCACTGGCTGCTGACGGTGTAAACCACGTCGTAGTCGCCGGAGGCCGGGGTCGGCGTGGGCGTGGCGCTCGGGGTGGGCGTGGGCGTCGGTGTTCCGCCACCGCCACCACCGCCGCCGCCACCACCGCCTCCTCCTCCGCCGCTGGGCTGCATGACCACCGTGGTCAGCGAATACGGCGGCACCATGCGCGTGAACGTCGCGCCCGCCGTCGTCGGCGTGGAAGCCAGGCCGCCCGCGCCGCTTGCCTGACCGTAGAAGTAGTCGGTGGACGCGCTGACCGGTGTGTAGCCGTAGACGGCGACGTTGGCGGCGAAAGAATTTACCGGGTCCTTGTTGACCAGCATGAGCGCCAGGTTGCCGTTGGCCTGCCGGACGGCGTGCGCGGCGAGCTTGGTTTGGCTTGAAGTGCTCGTGACGTACAGGTCGCCGGGCTTGCCCAACTTGGAGAGCATCTGGAAGCCGTAATAAGGCGGGAACGGCGTCTCGGCGGCGGGTTCGGGGTTCATCCCGGCGGAAAGAATGCCGTAGTCGCCGTAAGTGGCGGTGCCGTAGAGGCTGGCGCTGCTGTTGCCGTAAACGATGCCATTGTGCGAGGCCCACCAGTCGATGTTGGCGACCCCCAGTTTGAGCCACGTCGAAAGGCCGTCCGCCAGGAAGAGCGCGTTGACGAGGCTGACGGTCTGCTTGCCGGGGTTGTAGCTGACGGAATTTGTCTCGGTGATGCAAATTTCGACTTTGGCGGCGTTCGCGCCGCAGTATTTGGCAATCAGCGCGCGCAGCTTAGAGACCTTGTCGGCGTAGGTCGCGGGCGTGGCGAGCAGCCCGGCGTCGGACTCCTGGCCGGGCTCCTGCGCGTAGGGATGGATGATGACGAAATCAATCGCCGCGCCGCAGTTGGCGAGCACGTTACTGTTCCAGTCCGGGGCGACGCCGTCGGGCCAGCCGCCGGGCGTGACGAGCACCGCGCCGACCTTGATCGTCGGGTCCTTGGCCTTCATCGCCTGGCTAAAGAGGACGACGTTCTTGCCGTAGCCGGTGGGCGACTGGTCGGCGTGCAGGTCGGTTTCCCAGTTGCCGCCGTACTGTTTGTTGCCGTAGATCTCGTTGCCGACCTCCCAGTATTTGACGCCGTAATGCTTGGTGTTGTTGGCGTAGTCCACCCAGGCGACAGCCTCGGCGGGATCAGCCCCGGCGGTGCCCGCCGGATTGGAGCCGTAGTTGACCGTGATGACCGGTTGTGCGCCGCTCTGCTGCGCGATGTACATGAACGAATCGAAATTATCGTTCGGGTTGATGTACTGGCCGCTGCCGGTGGTGGAGGAATGCGTCTGCCAGTGGTACACGTCGGCGGTCGAGCCGCCGGGGTAGCGCAGCGCCGAAATGCCCGCCGCCTTGTAGAGGTTCGGGACCGGCGCGTCGATCATGAACCCGTTCCAGGCTGCCGTGTTGAGGCCGAACGCGGTGGCCGGGATGGTGTTGACGGGTGTGTCGGCCTGTACGGTGACGGTGGCTGGGGTCTGGGCGCGGGCGGACGCGGTGGCGAGGGCCAGGGACAGCGCGGCGGCAGTAGTCGCCAGCAGGCGCGGAATGATCGTTTTTGTGAAAAGCAGGGAACGTGGATTCATGCGGCGTTTTCGAGAGGTTAAGTCGATAAAGCAGCATGGAACGTTCCCCCGGAAACGCAAAAATCGACCCGCCGGAACGACAATTTGGCGGTGAATGAAAACTAGGAAAAAACTGCTGCTTCCAGGGTAGGGACAGCGGTCCCTCGCCATCCCTGTCATTTCCAGCGGAGGACGCTGGATCAACGAGCGATTCACGGACGGCGAGTGACCGCTGTCCCTGCCTATGTACCGCTGGTAAATTATCCGAAACGGCCCGTGATGTAGGCTTCCGTCTGCGGCTCGCGCGGATTGTTAAAAAGTTCCCGCGTCGGCGCAAACTCCACGAGCTTACCCAGATAGAAGAACGCCGTCTGGTCGGCCACGCGCGTCGCCTGCTGCATCGAGTGGGTGACGATCACGATGGTGAAGTTACGCTTCAAGTCGGACATCAGCTCCTCCACCTTGGCCGTGGCGATGGGGTCGAGCGCGCTGGTCGGCTCGTCCATCAGCAGCACCTCCGGCTGCACGGCCACCGCCCGCGCGATGCACAGGCGCTGCTGCTGGCCGCCCGACAGGCTCACGCCCGGCTTGCCGAGGTCGTTCTTCACCTCGTCCCACAGCGCCGCCTTGCGCAGCGCGTCCTCCATCCGTTCACGCAAAAACGCCCGGTCGCGCACGCCGTTGAGCCGCAGGCCCACCGTGACGTTGTCGCCGATGGTCATGGTCGGAAACGGGTTGGACTTCTGGAACACCATGCCCACGCGGCGGCGCACCACCGTGGGGTCGATCTTCGTGTCGTACAGGTCCTCGCCGTGCAGCCGGATCGAACCCGTCATCCGCGCGCCGGGTGTGAGTTCGTGCATCCGGTTGAGGCAGCGCAGGAACGTCGATTTGCCGCAGCCGCTCGGGCCGATGATCGCCGTGACCGAACGCCCGGGAATGGCGAGGGTGGCGTCGATGACCGCGTGCTTCGTCCCGTAAAAGATGTTGACCCCGCGCGCGTCAACGGCGACGGCGTCGGCCGGGTTCGGTGCAGTGTCGGGGTTGGCAGGCGCGGAGTTCACAAAGCGAGAAGCGGCGGGGCGCGTGGGCATGGCCGCAGAGGCAACCGTGGGAGGGTTATCCGAAGACATGGTGGATGACAAGCGAAGGGTTCACGTTTGCGGGACGGTGACCGCGCCGCCAGTCACGGCGGTCGTGGCGGCGGCATCGGCCACGCGCCCGGAAGACTTACGGCCTTTGCCCGGACTGCCCGGCATGCGGTCGCGCGTGACGTAACGCAGGCCCACGTTGAGCACCAGGACCATCAGCAGGAGCACGAGCGCCGCCGCCCAGGCCTGGCGGTTTTCGTCCGGGTAAGGCGAGATCGCGTAGGCGTAGATTTGCAGCGGCAAGGCAGCCATCGGATCGCGGACGCCGTGGCCCCAGCCGCTGTTGCCCAGGGCGGTGAACAGCAGCGGAGCCGTCTCGCCGGACACGCGCGCCACGGCCAGGAGCGAGCCGGTGAGGATGCCCTTGGAAGCGGTTTGCAGGACGATGCGCGTGGCGATCTTCCACCGGGCGATGCCCAGCGCCAGCGCGGCCTCGCGGTAGCCGTTGGGGACGAGCAGCAAGACTTCCTCCGACGTGCGCAGGACCAGCGGGATCATGATGAACGCCAGCGCCAGCGCCCCGGCCACCGCCGAATAGTGCCCCAGCGAAAACGGCGAGCCGTGCGGCAACACCAACAGCGCGTAGGCCACGATGCCCCACACGATGGACGGCACGCCGTTGAGCAAATCCGCCGCGAAGCGCACTACGGAAGCAAAACGCCGCCCGGCGTATTCAGTCACGTAAACCGCGCCCAAGATCCCGGTGGGCAGACCGATCAGCGCCGCCATGCCGACCAGCAGGAAGCTACCCACGATGGCGTGGACCACGCCGCCGCCCGTTTCGCCGTGCGGCACGGGCAACTTAGTAAAGAAATCGAGGTTGATCGACCCCGCGCCTTTAATCACCAGATAACCGAACACCAACGCCAACGGTGTGACGACGAGCACCGCGCACGTCAGGCACAGTCCTGCGATGAACGCGCTTTTGAACTTGCGCCAGCGGCGCAGGTTTTCGGAAACCTGACCGACCCGGACCTGGGGCTTCGCCAGTGGGGCGGAGAGAACGGCGGAGGAAGACATGAGGAAGGTGGCTCGGCTCAGGCGCGGACCCCGGAGTCAGCGGTGCCGAAGCGCAACAGCAGCCGCGCGCAGAGATTGATAATGAGCGTAATCACGAACAGCACCAAGCCGACGGCGATGAGCGCGTCGCGGTAGGAATCGTCCGCCGCCTCCTGGAACTGGCTGGCGATGACGCTGGCGAGCGTGTTGCCCGGCGCGAAGAGCGAGGATTTGATCTCGTTCGCGTTGCCGATGACCATGGTGACGGCCATCGTTTCGCCGAGCGCGCGGCCCAGGCCGAGGATCATCGCGCCGAAGATACCTTTTTTCGCGTAGGAGAGTACGGCGATGCGCGTGACCTCCCAGCGGGTCGCGCCGAGGCCGTAGGCCGCCTCGCGTTGGAGATCTGGCACGCTGCGCAGGATCTCGCGCGAGACGCTGGTTATGATGGGCAGCACCATCACGGCGATGATGAGCGAGGCCGCCAGCACGGAGTACCCACCAAAGGACGTGCCGGAAAAAATCGGCAGGAAGCCGAGTGTCTTTTGCAGAAACGGGAAGACGCTGGCGTTGAGGATCGGCAGCATCACGAAAATGGCCCACAGACCGAGGATGACGCTCGGGATCGCGGCCAACATCTCGACCAGGAAGATCAGCGGTTGCCGCAGCCAATTCGGCGCGAGTTCGGTCAGGAACACCGCCGTGGCGACGGCCAGCGGCGTGGCGATGAGCAGGCCGAGGAAGCTCGTGACGAGCGTGCCGTAGATGAACGGCAGCGCGCCGAAGCTGTTGGCGTTCGGATCCCAGTCGCTCTTGGTGAGGAAGCTGGTGCCGAATTTTCCGAAAGTGTGGCCCGCGCCCTTCCAGAGTTGGATGCCGACCAGCACGACGAGCACGATCACGGCGGACGCCATCACCAGGCACAGGCCGCGAAAGGCCAGTTCGCTCGTGCGCGAAACCGGGCGCATCCGCTGGGCGGCAGTGGGCGCAGGCGTTTCCAGGGTAGCGGTGGCCAGAGACATGGCTGATGGACAAAGACTCAAACTGATCGGCGCGGCAAGCGTTGAACGAACCGCCCGCCGCGCCGGGAAACATCAATGATTTACAGGACGCGACGCATCAAAACTTGATCGTGTCGATCCGCGTGAGGACTTTCTTCTGCACCTCGTCAGGCAGCGGCGCGTAGTCGAGGCCCTTGGCCTGCTTCTCGCCTTCGGTCAACGCCCATTTCAAGAACGCCACCAGCGCCTTTCCCTTGGCAGCGTCCTTCTGCTGTTCGTAGACGAGGAGCCACGTCACACCGCTGATCGGATACGAAGCCGCGCCGGGTGCGTTTACCATTGAGAAACGGAAGTCGTCCGGGATGGTGGCCGTGGCGGTGGCGGCGGTGATGCCTTCGAGCGTCGGCTTGACGAACGCGCCGTCCGCGTTCTTCAACTCGGCGACGGGCAGCTTGACTTGCACGGCGTAGATCAACTCCACGTAGCCGATGGCCCCGGCGGTCTGCTTGACCAGCCCGGCGACGCCGTCGTTGCCTTTGCCGCCGATCCCGGCGGGCCATTTGACGGTCGTGTTCTTGCCGACCTTTTCCTTCCACTCACCGCTCACCGTGCTCAGGTAGTCGGTGAAGATGTAGCTCGTGCCGGAGCCGTCCGCGCGGTGGGCAACGGCGATGGGCGTGGAGGGCAGTTTAGCGCCCTTGTTGAGCTTGGCGATGGCCGCGTCGTCCCACTTGGTGATCTTGCCCAGGTAGATGTCGGCGAGGGTCGGGCCGTCAAGCTTCAGTTCGGTGATGCCCGGCAGGTTGAAGGTGATGGCGACCGCGCCCGCGACCGTCGGGATGTGCAGGATTTTGCCGGTGGCCTTGGCGAGGCTCTCGTCGTTCATGGGGCCGTCGGATGCGCCGAAATCGACCGTGCCTTCGAGAATCTGTTTCTGCCCGCCGCCGGAGCCGATGGCTTGGTAGTTGAAGTTGGCGGAGGCGTCCACCTTCTTGTAGTCCGCGAACCATTTGGTGTAGATCGGGTTCGGGAACGTCGCGCCTGCACCGGTCAGATCGACGGCGTGAACGGTAGAGCCAAAGACGCCGAGGCCGGTGAAGGCCAAAGCAAGGATGGGGAGGGTTTTGGTAAGCATGGAACGTTTTGCGATTGAATTTGAGGCAATTAACTGCGGTATGCTTTCGATTTGAGGCTACGCGAGGGGAGGCACGGCGTCCGCTCGTCATTTGCAACGTTTTTGTCGCAAACCGACGGCTGGCCAGCGCTCGACGCTGATTCCGGCGGGGACCAAAGAGTAAGGCACCCTGCGCGGTCGCGTACAGACACCATCAGCCCGGCTATTTGATGGTGGCGATGCGGTCGAGTACGCGCTTCTGCACCTCGGCTGGCAGCGGGGCGTAGTTGAGAGCCTTGGCCTCCTTTTCGCCTTCGGTGAGCGCCCATTTCAGGAAGCCGACGAGAGCTTTGCCCTTGGCGGCGTCTCGTTGCTCCTCGTAAACGAGCAACCAGGTCACCCCGGAGATCGGATAGGAGGCTTTGCCGGGTGCGTTGACCATCGAGAAACGGAAGTCGTCCGGGATGGTGGCCGTCGCCGTCGCGGCCGTGACGCCTTCCAGGGTGGGGGCAAGGAACACCCCCTCCGAGTTTTTGACCTGAGCCATCTGGATTTTGTTCTGCATGGCGTAGATCAGCTCGACGTACCCGATAGCTCCCTGGGTGGACTTGACCAACGCCGCGACGCCGTCGTTCCCCTTCGCGCCGACGCCCGTGGGCCAGTTCGGGGTCGTGTTCGCCTTGCCGACCTTGCCCTTCCACGCCGGGCTGATGGTCGCCAGGTAATCCGTGAAAATGTAGCTGGTGCCCGAGCCATCGGCGCGGTGCGCTACCGCGATGGCGGTGTCCGGTAGCTTGGTGCCCGGGTTGAGCTTGGCGATGGCCTCGTCATTCCACTTGGCGATTTTGCCCAGGAAGATGTCCGCGAGGGTCGGGCCATCGAACTTGAGTTCTTTCACGCCCGGCAGGTTATAAGCGACCGCCACCGCGCCTGCCACGGTGGGAATGTGGTAAAGTTTGCCGCCACCCGCCTGAAAAAGGCCGGAGGTGCTCATGGGGCCGTCGGATGCGCCGAAATCGACCGTGCCTTCGATGATCGCTTTCTGCCCGCCGCCCGAACCGATGGCCTGGTAGTTGAAGGAAACCGAGGGATCAACCTTCTTGTACTCCGCGAACCACTTGGTGTAAATCGGGGCTGGAAAGGTGGCACCTGCGCCGGTCAAATCGACGGCGTGGGCGGTCACGGCGGCCAGCAGGCCGAGGCCCGCGCAGGCGAGGGTGGAAAGACGTAAGGCTTTGATTTTCATGAACGTATCAGGGTTTATTTCGCCAGGAACGGCGTTGCTTTCCCCGCCAACTTACCGGCCCGTCCCGGCCTGTCTTTTCCTGTTTTGCAACGATTTTGTTACACCTCGGAGCGCGATCAGCGGTTGACTGCCGGGCCGATCCGCCGCACACAACTGCTGCATCAACTACGATCATGGCAACCGTCTCCAACGCGCACATCCTGGGCAGTTTCAACGACTCGCTGGCCGCCCTGCGCGAAAACGTGCTGATGATGGCCAGCCTCACCGAACGCAACCTGGAGCGCGCTTTTCGCGGCCTGTTCGAGCGCGACAGCGAACTTTGCGCGATGGCCATCGCCGACGACGAGGACGTGGACACGCTCGAAAAGCAGGTGGACAAGGACGGCATCGAACTGCTGATGCGTTTTCAGCCCGTGGCGGTCGATCTGCGCTCGATCATCGCGGCGATGAAGCTAAGTCAAAATCTCGAACGCATCGCGGACCAAGCAACGAGCATCGCGCGCCGGGCGCGGCGGCTCAACGGCGGTATCACGCTGGCCGAAACGCATTTGCTGGAAAAGATGGCCGCCGACGCGACGACCATGCTCAAGGACAGCCTGCGCGCGTTCGTGGACGGCAACCTGGAGTTGGCGATGTCGCTCAAGCCGCGCGACCGCGAGTTGGACGCGCTCAACAAAGAGATCAACCAGCAGATGACCGAACAGGCGCAGCGGCAGCCCGAGCACATGCCGATCTACCTGGATCTGATCCTGATCGCCCGCAACATCGAGCGCATCGGCGACCACGCGACGAACATCGCCGAGGACGCCGTTTACGTGAAGGCCGCCCAGGACGTGCGCCACTCGCACCCGGCGAACGCGGAGTAAGTTCGGAAAGGTGGATGGCGACCGCCGGGGCGCCATGGGTGATCACTGCGGCACAGCCGCCTGAGTTTAGTGGCCGCGCGCAGCCGATTCGTACGTCCAGCAAGCGGGTTCCGGTCGGTTCCGACGCATGGAACCCCAAGTCCCCGTTAGTTCACAGGCCATCGCCGATGCCGCCGTTTCCACGGGTGACGGCACGCGCCAGATAGCGCACGACCTCGCCTATGAGCGGCTGATTTTTGTCAACGTCGTGTTCGTGGGCGTGCCGCACACGGGCGACCGGCAGTGGGTGTTGGTCGATGCCGGAATTCCGGGCACGGCGGGGACCATTGAGAAAGCTGCCGCCAAACGCTTTGGCCAAGGGGCGCGCCCGGCGGCCATCATCATGACCCACGGTCACTTCGACCATGTCGGTGCGCTCAAAACGTTGGCTGAAAAATGGGATGCGCCGATCTACGCGCACCCGTTGGAATTGTCTTATCTGGACGGACGCGCGGCCTATCCCCCCGCCGATCCCACCGTGGGCGGCGGCTTGCAGGCGCGGCTTTCACCGCTGTACCCGACCAGCCCCGTGGACGTCAGCCAATGGCTCAAACCGTTGCCGGAAGACGGGACCGTGCCCGGAATGCCGGGTTGGAACTGGTTGCACACGCCGGGGCATTCGCCGGGTCATGTTTCGCTGTGGCGTGAGGGCGACGGGTCGCTGATCGTCGGCGACGCGTTCGTCACGACAAGGGCGGAATCGGCCTTCGAGGCGAACATTGCGCAGACGCCCGAGCTACACGGGCCGCCGCAGTATCTCACGCCGGATTGGGTGAGCGCGAAGCAATCGGTCGAAACCCTGGCCGCGCTGGAGCCGAAGCTGGTCATCACCGGGCACGGCCACGCGCTGAAGGACAGCGCGATGCGCGATGCTCTGCACACGCTGGCGCGGGAGTTCGACCGGGTCGCCGTGCCGGAGCAGGGAAGGTACGTCGGCGACGCCGCCCGGGCGGATGAGAGCGGCCCGACCTACGTACCGCCAAAGAGCTGATTCAGCGAGTCGCCGGCCGCAGACGGATGTCGGGCAGCTTGCGAGTCTCGACATTGTCGTCCGAGACGAACGGCTGCGGGTAAGGCGAGCAATCAGCGGGCGTCTCGGTGGTCTGATAGCCGGGATGCGAAACAAGTAGTACGCCATCGGACCTTCGCGCCGGGGGAATTTGCACCCGCATCCCGTCGTCGTAAGTGTACAATCCCGCCAGATGGGTCGTGCGGGATACGCGCGTTGCGTAGTGGCCAGCGGCGTCGGTTTGCACGGTCGTATCCTCCAGCCCGCGCAGCGCAACGCTGGCCCCCGCGACGGGGCGATGCGTTGTGGCGCTGACCACCTGACCTGAGAAACGCGGCGCGTTGACCGAATGATGCGGAACCGGCAGCGGCACGCACGCGCTGATCAGCAACATCAGCACCAAGCAGACCAGTGTCGTTGTCGGCTTCATGATGCAGGTGTGAGACGCGCCGCCCACGGGGCGGGATCAGTTCTGTCCCGGCACGTCGGCGCGATCCTCGAAGCGCGTGTACTCCTTCAGGAACGTCAGCTTCACCTCGCCTACCGGGCCGTTACGCTGCTTGGCGATGATGAGTTCCGCCTCGCCCTTGGTTTCTTCGCGCTGTTCGTCGTCCTCGGCGTAATACTCCGAACGCACCAGCAGGCCGACCAGATCGGCGTCCTGCTCGATAGAGCCGGATTCGCGCAGGTCGCTCAGACGTGGCTTGCCGCCCGCGCGGGCTTCCGGGTTACGGTTGAGCTGAGCCAGGACGATGATCGGAATCTTGAGTTCCTTCGCCAACGCCTTCACGCCGCTGGAGATTTCCGCGATTTCCAATTGGCGGTTGTCCTGGGCGCGGCGGCTGGTCGAACGCAGGAGCTGTAGATAGTCGATGACGATCAACTGGATGTCGTACATCTGCTTGAAGCGCCGTGCCTTCGCGCGCAGTTCCAAGATGCTCAGACCCGCCGTGTCGTCGATGAAAATCTGGCTCTCGGCGAGCTTGCTGGCGGCGGCGGTGAGATTCTGGAAATCACGCTCGATCATGAACCCCTCGCGCACCTTGCCGAGGTTGACGCGAGCACGGGCGCAAAGGAGCCGCTGGACGAGCTGCTGGCTGCTCATTTCCAGGCTGAAAATCGCCACGGCGTGCTTGAGGTTCACGGCGACGTGCTCGGCGATGTTCATGGCGAACGCCGTCTTGCCCATCGACGGACGCGCGGCGATGACCGTCATTTCCGCCGGGTGCAGCCCGTTGGTCATGCGGTCCATGTTGGCAAACCCGGAGGCGATACCCGTAATGGCACCGCGACGTTCGTAGAGCTTTTCGATGGTTTCGATGGCTTCCATGACTTGCTCCTTCATGAGCGGGACGGCGTTCTTGAACCGGTTTTCGTTGATGGCGAGCACCTTTTGCTCGACCTCGTCGAGCAGCGTGTTGACCTCGCCCTGTTCGTCGTAGGCGCGCGCGGCGCACTCCGTACAACTCGAGATGATCTGCCGCAGGATGTATTTCTCGCGGACGATCTCCAAATAATAGTCCGCGTTGGCCGCCGTGGGCGTGAATGTGAACAGGTGCGTGACGAACGACGGCCCGCCGACCGCGTCGAGCAGGTTGCGGTCGCGCAGAGTCTGCGTCAGCGTGATCACGTCCGCCGGACGCTGGGCGTTCCAAGCCTCGACGAGCACGTCATAAATCGTCGCGTGCGCAGGCTGGTAAAAATACGTCGCGTTGATGCGCTCCACGCAGTTGCCGATCACGTCGGTCGGCGAGATTAGCATGGAACCCAAGACGCCCTGCTCAGCCTCCAAGCTATGCGGCAGGGTCCTGTGAATATCCGGTGAAGAAGCCGGTGAATAACTCCCGTTTGCCGCTGGTTTCTTCCGGTCCGCCGACCCCGTTTTTCCCCGGGGCCTCTCCGTGCCGTTGGCAACTGGAGGCAGACTCGGCGGCATGGTGAACTATACCTTCTTTTTGGCGTACTTGGAAACGGGCTTCTTGCCGTCGTCGGCGGCAGCGGGGGCGGCTTCACCTTCGGCGGCGGGGGCCGCTTCGGTGGCGGACTTGACGTTGACCTTCAGGGTCGCGGTCACGTCGGTGTAAAGCTTGACGGGAACCTCGTGGAGGCCGGTTTCCTTGATGGGCTTGTCGAGCTGGATCGCGTGGCGCTCGATGGCCGCGTCGGGCAGCGCCTTCTTGAGGGCTTCTTCGAGGTCGCGGGTGGAGATGGAGCCGAACGCCTTGCCCTGCGCGCCGGTTTCGAGCGTCAACTGGAGGTTGAGTTTGTTGATCTTGCGCGCCAGTTCATCGGCGGCGTTGCGTTCTTTGCCCTCACGCTCGGCGCGCTTGGCCTTTAGCAGGTTGATGCGGCGCAGCGTGACGGGGGTCACCTCGTAGGCCTTACCCAGCGGCAAGAGGAAGTTACGGGCGAAACCGCGCTTGACCTTGACGATGTCCGCTTCGGCACCCAGGCCGCGGATGTTTTCGGTGAGAATGACTTCGGAAGTAGGCATGTAACGGACAGGTTGAAGGTCGAAACGGTAAAAACTTAGGGTCAACGATCTAGCTTGGAAAGGCGTTGCTGTCAACATCGCGTTCCGAAGGGCAGCGTGAATTTTGTCCGAGCCTGCCGTCAGGAAGCATGTGGGACAAGCGCCTGGCGCGCCTGGGCCGTGTCGCGGCCGGGCGGCGCGCCGAACATGCGGCGGTATTCGCGGCTGAACTGCGAGGCGCTCTCGTAACCCACCTCGAAGCCCACCCGGGCGGCGTCCACCTTCTTGACGAGCAACCGGCGGCGCGCCTCTTGCAGACGGATGCGCTTCTGGAACTGGAGCGGGCTCATGGCCGTCACGGCGCGGAAATGGCGGTGAAACGACGTGGGACTCATCCCCGCCGCACGGGCAAGGTCCTCGACGCGGACCGTTTGTTCATAACGCTGGCGGAGCAGGTGGATCGCGCGGCTGATCTGCGAGAGCTGGCTGCTCGGCAAGGCCATCTGCCGGAGCATTTCACCGCGCGGGCCGCGCAGCAGGCGGTAGAGGATCTCCCGTTCGACGAGCGGGGCCAGCACGGGCAAATCGGCGGGCCGATCCAGCAATCGAAGCAGGCGCAGGAGAGGATCGAGCAAATCCGGCTCCAGCGGATTGACCGCCAGGGCCTGCGACGACGCGCGCCGGTCGTCGGCGGGCGGCATCTCCAACGCCAGCGCCGCGAGCGTGGCGGGATCGAGCGCCAGGGTCACGCCCAGACAAGGCGCTTCGATCACCTGACCGCTGACGGGTAAATCGAGCGAGGCAATTAGGTAAGAGTTCGGATCGTAATAAAATTCCTGGTCGCCGAGGAAAACACGCTTGCGACCCCGCGCGATCACGCAGAACAGCGGATAGTACATCGCGGCGTTCAACCCGGTCGGCGTGTTCGTGTGCGACAAGGTCAACCGCGAGAAGGCGGTGGTCGTCACCTCGCGGCGGCAATGCCGGGTGATGAGGGCGCAAAGTTCGTTCATGGGCGTGCTGCACCGGTCGGACGACCCGGTTGCCGTGTCAACGGTGCGTGGTCGGATTAGGCAAGAAGTTGGCAGCAATGGTCTACCCGCCGCCGCCGGGCGCGTTTACGTTGGCGGCATGAGCATTCCATCCATGAATTATCAACTGCTGGGCCGCAGCGGCCTGCGCGTTTCTGACCTGTGCCTCGGCACGATGACCTTCGGCGAAGACTGGGGCTGGGGCGCGGCCAAGGACGAGGCCCGCAAAATCTACGACGCCTTCCGGGCGGCGGGCGGTAACTTCCTCGACACGGCCAACATCTACACGAACGGCTCCAGTGAGAAGCTGGTCGGCGAATTCATTGCCGGACACCGCGAGGAAGTCGTGGTGGCCACCAAGTACACCAACGCCACGAACGGGTTCAGCGGCAAGCCGGGCACGGACGCCAACGCGGGCGGCAACCAGCGCAAGAACATGGTCCAGGCCGTCGAGGCCAGCCTGAAGCGCCTGGGCACGGACTACATTGACCTCTATTGGCAACACATCTGGGATCAGATGACGCCGGTGGAAGAGGTGATGCGCGCGTTTGACGACCTGATCCGCGCGGGCAAGGTCCTCTACGTGGGCATCTCCGACGCACCGGCCTGGGTCGTGTCGAAATCTAACACGTTGGCGGAATTGCGCGGCTGGACGCGCTACGTCGGCCTGCAAATCGAGTACAGCCTGCTGGAACGCACGGTCGAGCGCGAACTCGTGCCGATGGCGCAGGATCAGCAGATGACGGTGCTAGCGTGGTCGCCGCTGCGCAACGGGCTGCTCACCGGCAAATATTTGCCCGAGAACGGCAAGCAATCCGAGGCCGAAGGCGCGCGGATGCACAGCGAAATGATGAAGGGTTTCGGTGGGATGGAAGAATCGGCCCACGCGTTGGTGCGGGAGGTCGTCGCAGTCGGCAAGGAATTGGACGTTTCGGCGGCGCAGGTCGCGCTGGCGTGGCTGCGGTACCGCCCGGTGCCGGTGATTCCGATTATCGGCGCGCGGAAGATTGCCCAGGTCGAGGACAACCTGCGCAGCGTCGAGGTGAAACTCTCGGCGGAACAACTCGCCCGATTGGAAAAGGCCAGCGCCATGCCGAAGGGCTTCCCGCACGATTTCCTGACGCTGGACCCGGTCAAAGCCATCGTTTACGGCGGTCTGCGCGACCGGATCAAGGCGTGATGCCGTTGACCACACGGTGCGGTAGCGCCGCTGGTCGGCGCGCGGTGTTGACGCCGGTCAACGCCGCGCTGGCGGCGGGTTCAAGATTTTGTTGCCGATGCGGGTTCCACCCGCAGCTGGAGCGTTTCAACTAAATCCGTTGCCGCTCGGCTGTAGCCATGGGCGCTCCGTCACCGTGCGAGACCCTCGGCACGGTGACGGAGCGCCCATGGCTACAGCTTTTGTTCAATCACTCCAGTCGTTTGACTTTCTGTGGCGCGGACGGACCGTGGAATGGCTCGGCAAAATGGAAACGTTTCCTCAGCGGCTGCGGCAGGTTTGGCTGACGTGCTTTGCGTTGGTGCTCGGACTGCCATGGTTAGTCTGCACGGGCACCGGCTTGTGCCCGCTCGTCAAGGGCGGCGCGGCGGTGAAGGTTATCGCCCACACCACCGCCGATTGTTGCGAGCGCTGTTGCGCCGCCGCGCCGGTAGCCGCCTCGACCCGATCTGCGCCCGCACCGGACCCAACGCAGGCGATGATCTGCTGCGAAGTGTTCCGCGCATATCTGCCGTTGGCGTCGCGCGGCTCGCAGATCCGGTGGCTCGCGGCGCCAGAGGACACGCTGGAAAAATCTCTCACAGGAGACCACTTCTCCGCCTTTGCGTTGGCGATCATCCGGATGCCGGATGGCCGTCTTGCAATCGGATGCCCTTCTGGGTTCTCCACCAACGCGTTTCTTCGCACGGTGGCCCGGCGCTCCCATCCGGCCCACGCCCCTCCAACGGCGGCGCTCCTGAGCTAACCACCGCGCGTTTTTCGGGAGTCGTCGGTCGCTCCGCAGGCGTGGAGAGGAGAGATGGAGACGGCTGTCCCAACCGCCCGTGTTAAAAGGCCTAGGTTACTTGCCTGTCTCGCCCACGGTCTACGGACGGCTGGGGACAGCCATCCCTACCCGGGTTTCACCATCCCACACGCTGTCTAACCGAGCGCGGTTGTATCGGTCCAATGCCCGTGGTCGATCTTGATGATCGCCGGGGTCCGGCGGGAACATTTTCCAGTTTGGCGGAGCGATGTGTTCTGCCATCCAAGATGGAAGGGAAAGGAGGTGAAAATACATGAAGAAATCAATCATTCTGGC
>CAXTBX010000084.1:0-20812 GCA_964242205.1 uncultured Chthoniobacterales bacterium | reverse complement strand
TTGCCTGCAAACGACGGTTGCCAGCACTTCACGTTTACCTATCCGCCCAAGGCGCGGGTGTGCGGCATGCGCAACGAGATCAAGCTGGACGCCGACCAGATGGCGCTGGCGCAGAAGCTCGCGGGTCACTTCGGTCTGACGGTGCGGGCGTTCCTCAAGCGGCGGGTGGGCCGCGCGCTGCCCGGTCAGCCCCGGCGGGACCTGGCCGCCGACATGGAAGCTCAGCACATCGTCTTCGAGTGTTTTGATGAAGCCATGAAAGCGCGCATTGAGCGGGCCGCGCAGACCGCCGATCAAACTGTGGACGCCTTCGTGGCGTTGACGATAGCGGGCATGGTAGATGCCTACGAGGACGACATCATCGTTCATCCGCAGACCGGTGCCCTGCTGTGCGCGGATCGCGACGACGTGTTTACCCGAGTGGCTGAGGACCTGACGGCCCCGCCCAAGAACGGTACCCGCATCTGCTTCGCACCCCCGCCGCCACGGACGGGCAAGCAGCGCGTGGAGTTCAGCGGGTGGCTCACGCCCCAGCAGTTGGAGCGGCTGGAATACCCGCACCTGGTCAGCGACTGCCGGACGGACGGGGAGGTGACCTGCGCTCTCATTCCCTTCGACGCGGAGAGCGAACCGCGCCTGCTCGTGGGCAAGGATGAGCGGCTCTTGGACATGACCAAAGAAGAGGCTGTGTCTATGCGCGACACGGAGCCGCGCGTCAACGGCCACGGGGGGCGGCAGCCCTTGGAGAAGCCCGTGTTTATGCTCAACGCGCCCAAGCCGAAGCTGCCCAAGTCGCCGAAGGATTGAGCCGCCTTCCTGCCGCAGGTAAATAAATCGCCCGGTGTTCGACCCGCCGGGCGAAAGTCATAGAGTTTCCAATTATATGAGCGAGAACCAGTCCAATCTTAAAGACATCATGCAAGAACTGAGTGAATTGAACGATAAATACGCCGCCCTCCTAGGTGCCGTTTTCTCCGGCGAAATGACCCCGGCGCAAGGTCGGAAGCAGCGTCTAGCCTTGGCCCCGAAAGAGCGTGAGATGAAGCAACGTGTGAAGGATGCGAAGGTGGGCAAATGAACCGGGGCACCAACTGAATCCCAAACAACCATTTATGACTGAAATTGAAACATGCAAAGACCAGATTGACGACCTAATAGATCGGCTAGGTTTACCATTGGCGTTGAGCCAGGATGAGACGGAGGCCGACCAGGAGTTTCTTGAACTGCAACTCTCCCTCGGTTTTCCTAACCTGAGTGAGGAAGAGAGGAATCTTGTCGCCGCTTGCCACTGGGCCGCCCGCTCCGTAATCTTGGGTCAAGGCACACTGAAAAGCGTCGGGTTAGACGAGGTCGAACGCGTGAAGCTGGGATTGCAGCTACGGCTCTCAGAAATCGACTACTTGAAAACTCGTTACAAGTTGGAGCAGTACGGAATACGTGCCAAGCTAAGCGCGTTCCAAGAACAGTTGCTCAGCGACTTTGTTATCGTTGAGGTTGGCAGCGAATAGCTAAGTTCTGCTCGAAGCGTGCCCCGCCCCGGTCCAGCCCGGCGGCGGGGTTTTGCGCTTGCTCTACGACGCCCCGGCGGCGTCTGGAGCGCTTGGTTAGGCGGTGGACAGGAAAAGCAGGGTGTCGTACGGAGGGCGCACGATGAAGGCAGACGACGAACTGACGATCCCGGTGGGTGTGTCGCTCACGCACGACAAAGGCAACCCGGTGATTTTTGCGTATGTGGGCGGTGGGAGAGGCAGACTGGGCATGAAAGCCAAACGCTTCAACCCACGGGTGCTCGGAGGCCTGGAGCGCGCGCTCAAGGCGGCGATTCGCTGGCGCAAGCAAGCCCTGAAGGAACACACGGCGGCAATGGCGGCATTGCCCGCGCCCCGCAAGCGAGAAGTGGTGAGGACAACGGGCAAAGGCAGGAAAACGCGAACCACCTAACGCATCGCGCCGCAAAACATCCCAGAAAAGACGCGGCGTTAAATTCGTGCCGCCGGTTCACAACCTCGCCCTCGGCACATCGGCCAGCCGCGTCGTGTAGCAGGGTGACACATGGTCGCGCCGGGTCTGCCACGTCTGCCTGATGCCGCTCGTGGCAGTGCGCACCGTCCCGCGTCCATATTGCAGGTTGAGCGCGTACGCCGCTGCCATCAACCGCCTTTCCTTTTCCTCGCGCGCTGGGGTCCAGCTTGATCACCTCCACCCTTCAGGTCCGGGCTTATGTCAAGCTGCTCACGCGGTGCGCCGCTGCTCGTTGTTTATTTCACTGGCGAGTCAGGGTTAGACTTTGGTGTCCCGTTCTTAATCAAGCCGTTGACCAAGTCGCCCACGTTGGCCATGCCCGGGAAAAAACCGATCATCGTTTTAAATTTTTCGGCTTCGATACCGCACGTTTTCAGGCACGACGAATAACTGTAGGTGGCGGCACCCCAATAAACGGGAAAGGGGAGGATTAAAATGCCGCAGGCCCACCCAACCGGGTCGATCCAGTCGGCATAGATGATCACGGTTCCTATACAGGCACTGGCGATAGCCCATTTCGGGCAAAATTTCGACAGCCAGTCCTGCCACCGTTCGCAGTTCTCGTAGCTGGTAAGTACCCTCTCTATAAGTTCGGTGAGCTTGGGAATTTTAACATCCTTTTGCCAAGCTTCCATCTGGTCGACGCGCTCTTTGACGAAGTCGGTGACCACCTTCCTCTTGTATTCCCTCAAGTCCTTGAAGGTGGCCAGCACCGTGTTGAAAGCGACGCTCAGTTCCAGAAATACCGTGTGGGCGTGGGTGTGCTTGCCCTCCAAGTCGGGAATCTTACACAGCAACCAGATGAACCCCGACCAGAGCGCAACAAGCCATGACAGCAGGGTTGCGTACAACCCGACACTCTCTCCAACGATGAGTACGCACCACTGCTCCATGCTTCAAGCGGGCACCTCCGCCGATGATGGCTGCGCCTGCAAACCGGCCACTACGCGTTTAAAGAATTCGTTGAGCCCTGCAGCGTAGCTAGGGTTGTTCATCACCGCCTGGGCTTTGCCCAACGCACGGTCCGGCTCGACGCGGTAGGCGCGTTCATCCATTACGGCAAAATTCAAGTCCCAGCCGCAGACAGACTGCGCGAAAGGGGAGGAATTAATTTGAGCTTCGATGAACTCGACCCGTTCTTTGAATTTACGCAGGAGGCTCAAAAATGGCGATGCTTCGGGGGCCATCTGCGTGATTACGGTGATCCGGACACCGCGCTTGAGCGCGTCTTCGGCTTCGCGGCACAGATCGGGGTCGCCGAAAACAGCGACGGCTAGCTTCCACGTCAGGATGCGCACGCGCTTCTTGGCGTGCTTGAAAAACTCCTCGAATAGGATGGCGGCGTGGGCGGGCAGCGAGTTCGAGACAGCGAGCGACGAGCCGCTGATCATCAGGTTCTCGACAGAAATGCGGTACTGGGCCGTGTCGTTGGCGGTTTCGACGACGTGGCTAAAGTCGGGGGCGGCTGGTGCGCCGGGGGCGGACGCAGGGGTCGGGACGGACATAGACTGCGGTTCCGGAACGGCCCCCGGTGTCAGAAATGGTTCTTCTTGGGGCATAGCTGAAGTTAGCACGGATTGGGCCATCAGGGTACGGAAAAGGGCACGATGGAACCTTGGCGGAAAGACAAGGATGGCGACGGGACCCGGGGTCCAGAAAATCCCGAGTTGGGGCTCTCTGTCAAATGAAAACGTTTGATTTTTTGCATTTATGTGTAATGTCGGATTCGCTACTTCTGACGGATGGGTTTGCTGAATTATTCGTTGGCTAAGATCCGCCGTGGGGCAGATGGCCATGCATCAGCAGCCCAATGGGTTAAAGGAAGGTCAGTCGTTGGCTGCTGGCGAGCTATTCGTTCATACCGCCAGTTTGACACATTCCTGAAGAGTGCGCTCATCTACTCCAAGTATCCTGCGTCATCTGCGTTATCTGCGTTATCTTTTTTCACAGCTCCAGAGGAGGAAGTTGGATTTAATTTTTTCGGAGGACTGCAAATATGCGGGTCATTTCAGGGATTTACGACGAGCAGTACCGCAGATTTACGGCTCTGACACCTAGTACTCCTCTATTCCGCTGGACACGAACTTGGCCTGCACCTGCGCCAGCGGTCTCTGCTTCAGTTCCACCCATGCACCACGGGTCTCCCAGGCAGACGATCCCCATCCACGGGCCGCACGTTGCGGTCGGGCCAACGTGGTGGCGGTGCCCATGGTTCAAACTCTCCTCCCCGGTCATCATCGGGCGGAGAGATGCGAAAGAGCAGCAGGGCCACCACGCTCCAGAACAGCGCGTGAACCAAGCGGCTCTTGACCAGCTTCGTCGCCCAAACGTCTTCGCAAGCAGCCCACCATCCCCACCGGCTGCTCAGCCGCCACGCCACAAAAGCGGATGCTCTGCCCCGGGACCTGCGCGAAGAAGCCGAGGTGACCGACCGGGGCAATGTGATACTCACCCCAGAGCTGGAACACGCGGTGGCCGCCCGGTTTCTGGACGAACTCAAGCCCTTGGAGCAGGCTGGCAAGCTCGGAGCATTGCTCTTACAGATGACGCCGGGCTTCGCGCCCCGCACGGCTGACCTCACTGCCCTGGAGCCGCTGTTGCAACAGCTAAAGGGTAGCGGGAAGGAATCGCGACGGGTGGTGCTTGAGCTACGTCATCACAATTGGCTGGACGAAGGGCACCGGGACCAGACGAGCGCTTTCTTACGTGAGCAGGGCGTGACACTGGCCAGCATCGACGGCCCACCGGCGGACGCCAAGCACTTCACCATCATGCCTACCTTGGACGAGATCACCGATGGACGCTTAGCCTACCTGCGCCTGCATGGGCGAGATGCCAAAGCCTACCTGACGGGCAAGACGGTGGCCGAGCGTTTCCACTACGACTACAGCGACGCCGAGATTGCCGAGGTGAGCGAACGGGCGTTACACCTTGCCGACCAAGCCGACGAGGTCCACGTGGTCTTCAACAACAACAGCCGGGACTTCGCGCCGGTGGCCGCCGAGCGGTTACGCCGCAAACTCGGGCAGGGGACAAAGATGCCGGAGCGGATTCGGAAGCAAGGCGAGTTGCTTTGACAAAGCGGAGTTCGCGAACCCTTCGCGTGCGTTTGTTCGCTAATTTCGCTTAATTCGCACCCCATACGCCCACGATCCCGGCATGGAACAGGTGAATGTGTTCGTTTGCATGACTGGGCATGACAGAAAGAGTTCTGAAATCTTCCTTTTCCTTCATTACCCTTCTTTATTATTACCCTCAGGGATCTCCCGAGAGAAGATTGCAAATGACTCTAAACGAAGTGTTTAGAGGAAGTGGCTAGGGAGGGAATCGAACCCCCGACACGAGGATTTTCAGTCCTCTGCTCTACCGACTGAGCTACCTAGCCGTTTTCGGAAGGGGACAATCTACTAGCGTAAACTCGCCCCCGGCGCAAGCGCAAAAATCAGGAATTCACCGTTTCTCCAGCCTGCCAGGAGGCTATCTTCGGTTCCACCACCTTGTTGCCGGTACTCACTCCGCGCGGGGAACGGCCCCAACTCCGCCAGCCTTCGGTGATTTCCAACCACGCCCAGGTCGCCAATGCTTTGAACATCGGTTTTGAACTGCCCACGCTGAAATTGAACCCCGCGAACAGGTAGCGTTTCCCAGCGTTGTTCCGGCCCAGCACTCCGCGCTCGCGCCGGACGCGTGCCATCGCCGCGCATCGGCGGTTGTAGAGACGCATCAAGTAGAAGAACGGTGTCGAAGGCGGCAGCGAATAGATTGGGCGCACCAACATCTTCGCACCATGGCGGAAGGGCTGCGACGCGACAAAAATATAGTACAATCCGAGGTCTAAGAGGAATGCGACCCGGAACAGATCGAAGTCGCCCATGTACTCGTACTTATCTTTGTAGATCGCCTCGAACCAACGCTGGTAACAGCGCACGTAATCTTTGTTGTGGCGAGCCAAACGCTGCGGAAAATCGATCTCACCTGCCCGTTCGGCGACGATCAAATCCGCCGTGGCGGACGCCGTGTAGCTCATCCAATCCAGCCCGGGGCTGTAAAACGGGTCGATGAAACCCGCCGCATCACCTACCAGCGAAAAGCCGTCCCCAGCAAAGGTGGTGCTGGAGTACGCCAAGTTCTTCCGATAATGCACGTCGTCCTCGCGCCACCGGGCGTTTTCGAGCAGTTCGCCCGCCATCGGATGATTGTTCACTAGGAAAGACCGCAACCGCTCTCCCATGCTCGGGCCCTCCGGCAGCCGCAGCAGACGCTGGTCGTAAACCAGGCCGATGCTCACGTCGCCGCCCTTGAGTGGAATCCACCAACTCCACCAACCGTCGCCAAACAGGTGATTGGTGGCCATGTGGCGCATCCCGTAGGAATGGGCGGCCCACTCGGGGTATTTGTTCTGCAATTCTAGCCCATCGAAATTTTTGACGCCGGTCCACCGCGACCAGACCGCCGCCGTCGGGTGCTCCTCGTTCTGGCGGAACCAACCTTCCTGCCGCGCCAACAGCGCGCGCACGCCCGACGCGTCCACCGCCCAGCGGGCGCGCACGGTTTCCTCCTGGCCGTCCGCCAAGCGCACCGTCAGAATTTGCTCGCCGCCGGGGTTCAGTGCGATCCGCGTCAACTGCGCCGGACGCCGGAGTTCCGCCCCCAGCGCGACCGCCCGCTGTAAAATTTCCTCGTCCAGTACCGCCCGGTCCACCATGAAGGCGGGCACCCGGGTCAAGAAACGCGGCCCGATCTCGCTACAATCGTCGAACTTCTCCACCCGGTCGTTGTTAAACCAAAAGCGCAGCCCTTGTTTAACGTAGTGCTTCTCGTTGAGGTGGTCCGCCAAGCCCAGCACGCGGGTCAGGAAATACGTGCTGATTTCGATGGTCGACTCGCCGACACGGCGCTCGAAGCTCGGCGAACGCTCGATGATGAGCACCCTCAACTGCGGGTTCCGCTGCAAAACCAGCGTGGCGGCCGACGCCCCCGAAATCGCTCCGCCGATGACGGCCACATCGTAGACGCCGTCGGTTCGGGGAGAGCCTTGTTCTTCGGCCATGCGCGAGATCATGCCCAATTTCTAACTCGAAACCGCCGCGCCAACAATCCGTTTGTTCGCCAAATATGTCCCGTTACGCGGCGGGCGTTTCTTGACGGAAACCGGCCTCTTCACATAGATTACACCCCCCTCGCCGATCCATGCCCCCACCCCGCCCCGTCCCTCCGCTCGAAACGCTTGAACCGCAGTTGGTCGTGCTCTTGCGCGAACGTCTGCTGGACACCCCTCACCCGTTCGACGCCACTGCCGATCTCTACAGCCTGGGCCTGGATTCGATGTCCATCATGCAACTGCTCATCCTCGTGGAGGAAGAATATGGTGTGGCGCTGCCCGAAGCTGACTTGACCCGGCAGAATTTTAGCACCGTGCGGCAGTTGGCCAATCTCATCCTCGCCCACGGCAGCAAACCTGCCGCCTAGGCCGGCGGCGACCCCATGCCACCCGTGGCCGCAGCCGAGCAGCGCATCGTCCCGTTCCAGGTCGCCGACAGTTTCGTGCTGGCGTTGGACGACTTCATGACGCGCACCCGGCAGGGTGGCCACATCAGCCAGTCGGTGCTCGAACTGGCGGGTCCGCCCGATTTGGACGTACTGCGGCAGGCGTTGCGGCGGCTGCTTGCCAAGCATCCGCTGCTGGTCGCCACTCCCCGGCGAAACTGGCGCACGCTGCTTCCGTATTGGTCCGTACCCACCCCGCCGCCGGACGCCAGCTTGCCGCTGGGACTCTGGCGCGAGGAAGGTGCCGTCGTCGAACTCCCCGGCAGCCGCGTCATCGCGGATGCCAAGGAATTTCTTCAGGCCGAGATGATGGAACCGCTGCCCGGCGTCGGCGGTCTTCCGTGCAACGCGCGCCTCGACGTAGTCGCGCGGCGAGACGGCGTCTGGCTGATCGCGCTCTCGTGGTCGCACCTTTTGGTGGACGGAAAAGGCGCGGAACTGCTTTTGGAAGAGATTGGGAACCTGTGCGCCGGGATCGACCTGCCGGATGATGCCGCGCCACCCGCCCGGCCCACGCTCAGCCTCTGGGAAAAGTTCCGCAAGACCAAACCGGCGATGGACCATCTCACCGGCTTGCAGAAGACCGGCACGCCGTCCCTGGGCGGACCAAAACCCCGGGGCGGACGCGGTTTTTACGAGGTGCTGGCGCTCGACGCCGCCGACTCGCTCGCCGCGCAAAAGCGCATGGAAAAACTCGGCGGCGGCCTGTTTCCATTAGCGTTTTTCGTCGCCTGCGTAGCACGGGCACATGACCGCGTGTTTCAGCAGAGGGGAAAGTCGCCTGCGGGCTACGGGATCAGCGTGCCGACGCAGACCCGACGCCGCGGTGCACGGGGACCGCTCTTTTACAACCACGTCGCGGTGTTATACTTTCATCCGATACGCGCGTACCTCGACAGCCTGGAACGATGCACGGCGGCGATGCGCGAGCAGTTCGCCGCGATGATGCGCGGTAAGATCAGCGAGTCCTTCGACATCGTGCTCGACCTGATGCGCCGGATGCCGACCCGGCTCTTTTTATGGATCATCCGCGCGCAGTTTCGCGGTGAAATTTGCTCCTGCTTCCATTCCTACACCGGACCGTTCGCGGCGGGAATGACCCGGTTCGCGGGGGCGGCGATTACGAACGCCTACCACCTGCCCTGCCTGGGCACGCCGCCGGGAACAGGCATCTTTTTTGGCGAGCGCGACGGGCGGCTAAACGTCACGATCTCCTGGCGCGAGGGCGCGCTGACCGACGAGGAAAAGTTGCTCATGATCGGCCAGTTGCGCGCCGACCTCCTGGGCGAAACACCGCTATGACCGAGGAGTTCGACGTTTGCGTCGCCGGAGGCGGCAGCGCGGGCCTCGCGGCGGCGATTGCAGCGGCCCGGCTGGGTGCGCGCACGCTGCTCGTGGAGCGGCACGGGTCGCTGGGCGGGATGGCCTCGGCGGCGTTCGTACATTCGGTATGCGGGCTGTACCGATTGCCCGCGCCGGATGCCCCGCCCCGGCTGGCGAACGACGGCTTTGCCGCCGAGTTCGGCACACGGCTACTACGGTCCGGCGGCGCGCAAGGCCCGGTGCGACTGGGACGCGTGGACGTGTTGCTGCACCGCCCGGCGGTCTTTGCCCGCTTGGCCGATCAACTCGTGGAGGCAGAAGCGCAGAACCTAGCTGTCCGGCTGCACACGGAAATTGCCGCCGCCGACCGGGAGACCGTCACCCTGGCCTGCCGGGGGAGCTTCCGGCAGGTGCGCGCGCGAACCTGGGTCGATGCGACCGGCGACGCCGTGCTCGCCACCCTGCGCGGCGCGCCCTGCGAGACCGAGCCTGCCGCCCGCCTCCAGCGCCCGGCGTTCATCTTCGCGCTCGGCGGGGTGGAGGCCGTCGCGCTCGACGATGACGCCCGCCTGCGGCTTGCGCGGCGGCTGGTGTCGGCGGTGCGCGACGGGCGGCTGCCCGGCGGCATCATGGGCGCGCATTTTCGCGCCAGCCCGCAACCCGGCGAGGCTTTCGTCACCATCGACCTGACCGGCGGCGCGGACTTCGACCCGCTGAACGCCGACTGCCTGTCCTCCCTTGAAACCGAGGGGCGCGGACTCGGCGAGCTACTGGTGAAATTCCTGCGCGCGGAAACCGAAGGCTTTGCTGCCGCCTATGTCGCTGCTTGGCCGAGCCGAGCCGGGGTACGCGAGAGCCGCCGGGTCGTCGGCCAATACCGAATAGAAACGGACGACGTGGCCGCCGGGGCCGAGTTTCCCGACACCGTCGCCCATTCCGCCTGGCCGATGGAACTACGCGAAACCGCCAACGGCCCCAAGCTGCGCTTCCCGGCGGAGAGCCGAAGTTGCGGTGTGCCACTCCGCGCCCTGCGCGCCCGGGATGACGACGCGCTGTTTGTCGCCGGACGTTGCCTGTCGTGCAGCCACGAGGCACAGGCTTCCCTGCGGGTGATCGGCACCTGCCTCGCTACCGGCGAGGCCGCCGGACTTGCCGCCGCTCGCTTGGCCGCGCATGGTCATTGCGACTCCGACGGCGTCCTCGCCGCTCGCGCGCGCATCGCCCCATGAACATCGTCGAGAACATCTTCCGCGATGCCGACCGCCGGGCGGTCGCGCTGATCTGCGACGACGAGGAAATCAGCTACGGCCAGTTGATCGAACGGGTTGAGCATTTGGTGCCTGCGCTCGCGGCGCTGCCCGGCAGGCAGATCGCGTTGGATTGTCCGAACGGCGTTGCGCACGTCGTCCTCGCGCTAGCCATCGTGCGTGCTGGGAAGTGCCTCGTGCCGCTGGCGGGTGAACTCGCTGCGCCCGAGCGCGAACGCGTCATCCGCGAAACCGGCGTCAGCGCCATCGTGGACGCGACAGGAGCTATCCGCGCCGCCCTCGTGACGGCGGACCCCGGTTTCAACGAGGACGCGCTGGCCGCGCTCAACCCGGCGTTCATCCGGTTCAGCAGCGGCACGACCGGCACCAGCAAGGGCGTCGTCATCTCCCACGAAACACTCTTGGCGCGCGTCACGGCGGCTAACCGCGGCCTTGGCATCGGTCCGGCGGACCGCATCGTGTGGATTCTGCCGATGGCGCATCACTTCGCCGTGTCCATCATGCTCTACCTGCTCCACGGGGCGACGACGATCATCGTCAATTCGCACACCGGCGACGAGGTGCTCGCCGCCGGGCGTCGGCACGGCGGGACGGTACTCTACGGCGCGCCGTTTCATCACGCGCTGCTCGCGGCGGAGAGTTCTGGCCTGCCGTGGCTGGCACTACGCTTGGCGGTATCCGTCGCCGCGACCCTGCCGCTCAAGACCTCAGAAGCGTTCGGCGCGCGCTACGGCGTGCCGTTGACGCAGGGCCTGGGCATCATCGAAGTCGGCCTACCGCTGCTTAACGTCCACGCCGCCCGCGAGAAGCCCGGCAGCGTCGGACGCCCGCAGCCCGACTTCCAAGTGGAAATCCGCGACGGCGGCGAACTCTTCGTGCGCGGTCCGGGTATTTTCGACGCTTACCTCCAGCCTTGGCGGACGCGGGATGAGGTGTTACAAGACGGCTGGTTCCGCACCGGCGACTTGGCGCGCGCGGACACCGACGGCGACATCTTTCTGCTTGGACGCAGCCATTCGGTCATCAACGTCGGCGGATTGAAGTGTTTTCCCGAGGAAATCGAGGCGATCCTGAGCGAGGTCCCCGGCGTGGCGGCGGCGCGGGTCGTCGGGCGGGAGAACGCGCGTTTCGGGGCGGTGCCGGTCGCGGAAATCGAAGTGCGCGATTCGCAGAACCCGCCGTCCGCCGGGCAGTTGGCGACGTATTGTCGGAGGGCGCTCGCCGGGTATAAGGTGCCCGTGTCGTTCCAGATCGTCGAACGCATCCCGCGCACGGCGAGCGGCAAAATCCAGCGTTGAACTAAAAATCTGCGGACTATCCCCATGAAAACCCAGGTCAAAACGGTTGGCATCATCGGCGGTGGCCCGTCGGGACTCGCGCTCGCTTCGCTGCTGGCGATGAAAGGCATCGAAACGACCGTCTTCGACGACGGCAAGCGCCCCGACCTCATCGTCGGCGAATCGCTCGTACCCGGCGTCGTGCCCGTGCTGCGCCGCCTCGGTCTGGAAGACAAGGTCAAGGGAATCGGCCTGCACAAACCCGGCGTCAGTTTCACCATGCCGGGCAAGGAGCGCGTCAATTTCAACTTCCGCAACGTCTCGCGCTGCGGCCTGCCCGAGTACGCGTACAACGTCCCCCGGCCCGCTTTTGATAAACTGCTCGATGACCGCGCCACCGAACTCGGCGCGCGCCGTGTGCGCGCCCGGGTTAAGATCGAGGTTCCCGCCGTCAATCGGATCAAACTCGCCGACGAATCGCTCGCGCTCGCGCCGTGGCTCGACGGCAAACAGCCCGATTTGCTCGTCGATTCCACGGGGCGCGCCCGCCTGTTCGCCCGCACGATGGATATCCCGTCCACCGCCGGACCGCGCAAGGACGTGGCGCATTTCGCCCACTTCGAAGGCTTCGACGAGAACGAGCCGCGCGGCCAGGTCATCATTGGCTGGCTGGAGCGCGGCTGGAACTGGCGCATCCCCTTGCCCGGTCGGTTGTCGGTGGGCGTCGTGATGAATCGCGACGCCGCCGCGCGCCTGGGCAGCACGCCGGAGGAACGCTTGGAGAATGCCATCTCCCGCGATCCTGTCCTCTCGGCGGCGGGTGCCAACCGACGGCGCGTCACGGAGGTGGCGACGTACACGAACTACCAACTCATCAGCGCACGCGGTTTCGGCCCCGGCTGGGTGATGACCGGCGATGCGTTCGGCTTCGTCGATCCGATGCTCTCGCCTGGGCTGTGGCTGGCGTTGCGCTCGGCGGAATTACTGGTCGAACACCTCGACGACCTGCCCACCTATTCGCGCCGGATGCGCAAGGAACTCAAATCGTGGATGGAAATGATCAGCCACTATTACAGCGGGCGGATTTTTTCGATGTACCACCGGGGCGTCGGCTACGGCGAAAAGTATCCGTCAGACTACTGCCGCGCAATCCAGTTGCATTTCGACTCGCTGGTGGCCTGCATGGCCTGCGGGGCGACGACAAGCAGCCTGTACGGGCGCGGGATGCTCAAGGTGATGTCCAGCCCGGCGGTGTGGGGCCGGGAGGCGAGGGAGCTGGCGATCCGGTGATGACACTGTGATTTCCTATGGTAACGGTACCGTGATCCCCGCTTCTTTAATCTTCTTCATGAATTCCTCTTTCAGGGGACTTCCTGCAGGATAGGAAACTTCGAAATATTGAAGCTCCCATTTGCATGGATATTGGCTGCTGAGCATGGCTTGCAACAGTGGCCTGTATTTTTCGCTATCGCAGTCTCCTGTAGCCAATATCCACGCGTAATTGGCCCCTCGGCGGTTCTCTGTCGTCTTCACAAAATTCACCGCTTCCTGCATCGTCAGGTTGCGCCGATCCAACTCGTGAATATCGGAAAACACTTCCACCCGTGTTTCTTTATCTACACGGTGCAAAAAAATCTGGTGGGTGAAGATAATAGCCTGTGAGGAAGAGGGATATAACAATAGCAGCGCGACGGTGAGCCAGAAATATTTCATAGATGGGCGTTGTGATTAAATCCTCGCTCCCAAGTTACACTTGGAAACGCACTTTGTCCGGGCGCCTGTCCTGCCCTTTTGGCAACGCTGTCCAGCCGAAGCTTAACTTTGCAGACACCAGCGTTCCAATTGCAACTTGGAGATACCAGCAACGAGGAGAGGATTTTTACTTTTTCCGCGTCTGGCAAACGGAGCACTTGCCCTACAGTTTGCATTGTCCTCGGTGCAACCACGCCCAAGCGGGCGGAATGAGGAACACCGACACCGCCGCATCGATCAGCAGCCCCAGCGCGCACGTCATCCCGAGGCTCGCCAACCCGGCGTGGTTCGCCCAACTAATCGTCCCGAACCCCGCCGATGCCGAACACGCGCATAGACACACCACCAACGAAATCTCCCGCCGGGCCGCGCCCACGTCGCCGCCGTTCCGCCGCAACGCCAACAGTTGCAGGATGCTGTAGTCCGTCCCCGTGCCGAGCAGCAACAGCAGCGCGGCGAGGTTGAACACGTTCCATTTCAACCCGAACAGCGACATGGCTCCCAGCAGGCACACGAACACCAGCGCCGTCGCCGCGACGAAGATCGCCAGCGCGCGCCAATCGCTGAATGCCGCCGCTAACAACACAAGCACGACTACCGCGATGCCGATCATCGCCGCCGCGAACTCGCGCGGAATGACGTGGCGCAGTTCCCCGGTCAGCAGCGGCCAGCCGGTCAGGTACGTCCCCTCGCCCGGCACGGCCCGGTCGAGCGCGTCCTCGTGGCCGGGGATGGGTTGCGCGAAGCCCAGCGCGTACCATTGGCCGTCGGCCTGCGTGGCGAGGCGACGTAAAATCCAGCGGCTCGCGTCGTTGTCTGGCCAGATGGGGGCAGGTTTGTCCGACCACGCCGCGATTTGCCGCAGAACGTTCTCGGTCAGCGCGAAAGCTTCGTCCTTGAAACCGGCGTCGAACGCCGTCTGCTTGAGCCGCGGCAATTGGTCCACCAGCGTGCGCAGGACAGGCAGGTTCGCGCGTTGGTCGGCGGCGTTGGGCCAGAGGAGCAGCGCCGTACGGAACGAGCGCAATTCCCCGCGCGCCTGGGAGGCGGCGAGTTGCGTTTCGGCGGCGACCAGCCGCGTGCGGACGGTTTCTACGTCCGGTCCTTCGACGACGAGGTACAGCGGCTCGCCCTCGCCGCCGAGGAGCTTTTGCGAGATGCGCTCAATGGCGGCGTCGGCCTCGCTGTGGCGCGGTTTGAGCGGCTTGGCGGAGAAATCCGCGCCGGGCAGTCCCTTGATGGCCAGCGCGCCAAGCGCCACGGCCACCAGCGCCAGCGTCGTCCACGCGCCAATGCGGCTGAAGCCGTCGGATGCGACCAACCTTTCCATGCCGGACGCCGCCGTGTGGCCATCCGCCCCCTCGCGGCGACGCAGCGTCAGCGGCGCGAATACGGTCAGCATTACCAGCGCGCCGACGATCACGCCTACCCCGACGAGGTTGCCCAACTGCGACAATCCCGGCAGGCTGCTCACGTTGAGCGCGAAGAACGCGGCGGCGGTCGTCCCGGCGGTCCAGACGATGTAGCTCAGGCACTGGCCCTGCAACTCGCGCAGTGTCCCGGTGTGCCGCCGCGACCTTTGGTAGATAAAATACCCGTAATCGACGCACAGCCCAATCATGATGGCGGCGCACCCCACGCCGATAACCGTCAACTGGCTGAAAAACAACCCCGCGAACGCCAGCGTCAGCACGAAGATGAGCAACAGCATCCCTTGAAGTTCGAGCAACGGCCAGCCGCGCCGGTAACATGCGTAGAAGATCAGCGCGATGACCAGCAGCGTCACCAGCCCGGAAGATTGCATGTCGCTCTGCATCGACGATGAGATGGACGCGACGAACGCCGGTTCGCCGGTGAACGCGAGCCTCACCCCGCCCCGGCCTTGCCACGGCGCGGTCGCCCGGCGGATCTGCTCGATCCATTTTCCGGCGTCTTGATAGTTGTCGAACGGTTTGGCCGCCTGCACGTAGATCAGGTGAAATGTGCCGTCCGCCGACGTGAATTCTGATTGCTGCACGCCCGACGCCAGCGCCGACGCCGCCAACGGCCCGGCGAGGTCGTAGGGGTCGTGACTGAGCAAACCGATTTCCTGCGGTGACACGGAGTCCGACAACTTTTCCAGCGTCTCGGCCAGGGTGGCCTGCGCGTTCTCTGGCGCGACGCGGTCGATAAATTTGCGCACATCCTCCGGCGGCTGGTTGATCGTCAGAAACGCGAGCAACTCGGTCAGTTGCTCCGGCGTTTTCTCCCAAGGAGGCCGCGCGACGGCCTGTTTCACGCCGTCGGTCATCGCGCCGAGCTTCGCGGCGATCTCGTCCGCCGTCCGTTCCGCCTGCGCCGCGTCCGGCGCTTCGACGGTGATGATCAGTTCATCCGGCTGCGAAAAATGTTTCAGGAACCGCGACAATCCCTGCACTTGCCGCAGCCCCGTGGGCAGCAGCCGCAGGATGTCCACGTTGAAGCTGATCCGCGAGAATCCCAGCACCACGCCGACGAGCAGCGCCGCGCCGAGGACGATCTTGCCGACGCGCGGGAGACTAGTTTTTTCCATCGACCACCTTGTAGCCGTTGAGGTCGTACTCGAAGACGCCCGCGTCCAACTTGCCGTTGAAGCGCACGTTTGTGAAATCGTTGCGCATCATCGAGCCATCCTTCGTGCGCACCTCGAACGCGATGAGGTAGCCGTTGGACGTGTCGAAATCCATTTTCAACACGTCCAGGAACTTCGCGGCCTGCACGTCGCGCGGCTGCAACTCGACGTGGCAGCGCGTGCCCTCGACGCCGATGGCCTGCACCTCGAACTGCCGCTCGAAGTCCGCCCAATCTTTGGCCAGCGGAAAATTGATCATCGGCAGCGAGTTCGACCCGCCCGGCTTGCCGAGTTCGGCGGCGGAGAACCGCTGCGCGCGCTGCTTGGTCGGTTGGATGAGCAAAGCCACGTCGCCCTTGCGCAGCACGATGGTTTTCGGCGGCTCGCCCACCTCCCAACGGAAAGAGTGCGGCGCACTGAAATAGATGTGGCCGGGGCTGGCCAGCGGGTCCCTCAACGCACGGAAACTGCGCGTCTGCGTGAAGTCCGCCTGGACCGTTTTCACTTCGCTTTGCCGGGCGATCCACCGCTTGAGCGGCGCGAGGTCGAGGTTTTCCGCCCCGCGCACGGGGACAGCCAGCAACAACAAACATATGACGAGCGGCAAACGCATGGCAGGAGGGGTTCGGCATATCTTCCGTACCACCTGAAATCAGCTTTTTCCATCGGCACCCCTGCAAAAAGCGGCGAACTTTCTCAACCCGCCGTCAGCGAAGGATCGACTTCGGAGGTAGATTGTCGGTCCTCATGGAAGAACCGACCAACACGCCCGGCGCGCCCAGCCCCCGGCTCGACCCCGTCGCCGCCCTGCCAACCGCCGACCGCTACGCCGTCCTGCGCATCCGCGATTTCCGCCTGTACCTCACCGGACGCTTCATCGCCGCTTTCGGCCAGCAGATGCTCGGTACGGCCATCGGCTGGGAACTCTACGAGCGAACCCATTCGAAACTCGCCCTGGCCGCCATCGGGCTGTCGGCAATTCTGCCACTGGTTTTCCTGACCCTTCCCGCCGGGCACGTTGCCGAGGAACGCGACCGCCGCACCATCATGGTTTGGATGGAGGTGCTGATCGCCTTTGGCTGCCTCGGGCTGACCCTGGTTTCGTGGTATCATGCCCCGGTCACCTGGACCTACGTTTTCCTGGTCGTCGGCGCGGTGGCCCGCGCTTTCCTGTGGCCCGCCAGTGGCGCGTTTCTGCCGCAGATCGTCCCGCGCTCGCAACTGGCGGCAGCCGTGACCTGGAACAGCGGCAGTTTCCAAATCAGCGCCGCCGCCGGTCCGGCGCTGGGCGGTCTTTCCATCGCGCTTACCCACACCGCCAGCGTGGTTTACGCGTTTAACGTCGTGGCGGCGCTGGCCTGCGCCGGTTTGTTGTGGATGGTCCGTGCCAGGCCGGAGCCCCGCGCTAAACCGCAGAAAATGACGGTCGCCAACCTTGGCGCGGGCCTGCGGTTTGTCTTCGCCACGCCGATCATCCTCGCTACGATCACGCTCGACCTCTTCGCCGTCTTGTTGGGTGGAGCGACCGCGTTAATGCCCGTCTACGCCAGCGACATCCTACACGTCGATGCCTCTGGCCTGGGCTGGCTGCAAGCGGGCTTGCCGATTGGCTCGGCCTGCATGGCGCTCGTCTTGGCGCACCGTGCGCCGATGCAGCACGCCGGGCGCTCGCTCCTACTGGCCGTCGCGGGCTTCGGCGTCGCCACCATCATCTTTGGTCTTTCCCGAACCTATTGGCTGTCGCTGGCCATGATGGTTGCCTGCGGCGCGTTCGACAACGTCAGCGTCGTGGTGCGTTCGACGCTCGTGCAAATCTTGACGCCGGACGAACTGCGAGGACGCGTCAACGCGATCAACATGCTTTTCATCGGCACCTCGAACGAGTTCGGCGAAGTCGAGTCCGGCGTCGTGGCACATTGGCTGGGCCCGGTCATCACGGTGGTCGGGGGCGGCATCGGCACGATCCTGGTCGTCGTCGCCACCGCGTTCGTCTGGCCAAGCCTGCGGGATTTCGGGCGGCTGGATCAGGAACCGCTGCCAGCTTCCAAGCCCGTGTCCACCTGACCCGGCGCTCAGGCAGGCATCCGTGTCACGACTGCTCCGATATCTGCCTCGTCCTTGACCTCCGAGCCCTGGATGTAGGTCTTGCCTCGGTAAAAGCTGGCGACCACCACATACAGGCAAGCCGTCACGAACATCACACCGGCAAAGAAAAGGTAGTAATGATAATCCGACATTTTCGACGTGCCGTCAGGGTTCATGATGACACGGTTGACCTGCGCCGTGAACTGGTTGCCTAGCGACACGGTGAACAGCCAGGCCGCCATGATGGCGCTCTTCATCTTGTTCGGAGCCTGGGTGTACGAGAACTCAAGACCGGTGATCGAAACCATCGCCTCCCCTAAAGTCAGAATGACGTAGGCGAGCATCTGCCACCAGAGGGTCGGATGCTGCCCGGCGTCGATCAGGGTTTGGGCATAGGCGATGGGCAGGTAGCTGAAGGCCGTCAGAAATAATCCGATGCCGATCTTCCGCAACGGCGTCAACAAGAATACTTTATCAATGGCGGGGTAAAGCACATAATTGACCAGCGGAATGAACAGGAGGATCAGAATCGGATTAGCCGTTTGCACCTGTTCAGGGTAAAGCTGCCGCCCAAAGAAATTCAGGTCCATCTTCTTGCATTGCAAGGTCCACGAACCGCCGCTGCTTTGATCCCACAATGACCAGAAGATCGCCACGAAGACGTAAATGACGGCGATCCGGCCCAACGCGCCCAACCCTTCCTTGCTCATGAACTGCTCGAAGAACAGCTTCCGGCCCGGCGGGATGTGGACAAACTTTTTCTTGCCTAGCCAGAAGAAAATGGTGGCTACTACCATCGCCACGCCCGGCAGGCCGAACGCCCATTTTGGACCATAATGCGGGTCGTTCAACAGGAACGGACACAGGATCGTCGAGAGAAACGATCCCGCGTTAATAGAAAAATAGAACCAGCCGAACACTTTGGACAGCAGGTGCTTGTTCGATTCGCCGAACTGGTCGCCCACGTTGGCGGAGACGCACGGCTTGATGCCACCCGATCCGAGTGAGATCAGCGATAGCCCGAGCAGCAGCCCCATGCGAGTGTCGTCGAGCGCCAGAGCGAAATGCCCGAAGCAATATACGATGGACAGGTAGAAAATCGTCTTGTACTTGCCCAGGAATCCTTCGGCAAGGATCGCACCGAGGATCGGCAGGAAGTAAACGGCGGAGACGAAATTGGCAAACTGGAATCGGGCTTCCGCGTCGCCCATGTGGTCCGGCACGCCGTGCTTGGTCACCAAGAACCCGGTCATGAACGTGATCAGGATGGACCGCATCCCGTAGAACGAAAACCGCTCGGCAGCCTCGTTCCCGATGATGTACGGGACGCCTGGCGGCATCCCGGTTTCCGTCTGCGACGGCGCGGTTCGGTATTCGGAAACGGATGGGGTCGCAATGTCGGCAATCATGATCTTGGTGGACAGTTGGCGGGGGACACACCCCGCGCGCCCGACCTTTAGCAGATAACCGTCCGGGTGCGCTACTGACACTTTGCCGAAACTCGCATTTTCATAAGCTGGCATGTCGCCCCGGCTTCTGTTTGGATGCCCTCGCCGCCATGAAAACGGAAAACCGACCCTACCTCAGCCTCGCGTTCCTGACCGGACTGAACCTGTTCAACTACCTCGACCGCTTCGTGCTCCCGGCGGTCCTGGCTCCGCTGCAAGCCGACCTCGGCCTCAGCGGTTCACAGGCGGGCGCGGCGAACACGGCCTTCATGATCGGCTACTTCGTCACGTCACCCTTCTTCGGCTACCTGGGGGATCGTTTCTCGCGCAAGTGGCTCATCGCTGGGGGCATATTCTTCTGGAGCCTGGGCACCACGCTCAGCGCGTTCAGCACGGGTTTCGTGATGCTCCTGTGCTTCCGGGTGCTGGTGGGCTTGGGCGAGGCTAGCTACGCCACGCTCGCCCCGGCATGGTTGTCGGATCTCTTTCCGAAAGAACGGCGCAACAACGCGCTGACGATCTTTTACGTCGCCATCCCGGTCGGTTCCGCGCTCGGCTTCATTGCCGGAGGCCAGATCTTGGCCCATGCGGACAGCGGGATGCTGCTGTCGATCAGGAACTTTTGCCAGCACTTCACCGGCACGGGTGCCACGCCCGGCAGCGGCAGTTGGCGGCCCGCGTTCCTGCTTGCGGGCGCGCCTGGCTTGCTCCTCGCCCTCGGCCTGCTGTTTCTGCGGGAACCCGCGCGCGGCGAGAAGGACGACCAGCGCGCCGGGTCGGCACACGCCATCCCCACCCTCGGAGACGTGGCGCGCCTCTTCCGCATCCCGGACTTCAACCTTGTGCTGGTTGGTTACACTGCCTACACGTTCGCTCTCGGCGCCTTCGGTTTCTGGGCGGCGAAATTCCTCAATCAGGTCCACGCCATCAAGTACGAGGATGCCGACCATTTCTTCGGCCTGACGCTGGTCGTCACCGGCCTGTTCGCCACGATGCTCGGCGGCTTCGCGGCGACGGCGTGGCAGCGCCGCTTCCGGGCGGGGTATTCGACGTTGCTGTTTCTCTCGGTATTGCTCGCCGTGCCGGTGGCCACGGTGGCCTTTCTGAGCGCTAGCGTTATCGTCTCGAAGGTCTGCTTAGCGGCGGCGATGTTCCTGTTGTTCCTGCCCACCGGTCCGATCAACACGCTCATCGTCGAGGCCGTTCCCGCGATGCTTCGCGCCAGCGCGATGGCGCTCTCCATCTTTACGATCCATCTCTTCGGCGACCTCTGGAGCCCGCAGATCGTCGGATACCTCTCCGACCTGTGGTCGGCCTCGGGCGACCCCGCCGCCGGTTTGCGCAAGGCGGTGCTCATTTTGCCCGCCGTGATGGCGGTCGGTGCGGTGTTCTGGGGCTGGCTGGCGTGGCGGCAGGCCGGAGTGCAAAATTTCCCGAAACCGCGTTAGTATTACAGTTGTAGATAGGCGAGAGCGTGGCGGGTTTGGTAGTGGAAGAACT
>CAXTBX010000083.1:0-21570 GCA_964242205.1 uncultured Chthoniobacterales bacterium | reverse complement strand
TGTTGATCTGCCTCCACCCCGAGCCGCCGTCTACTTTATCCGGGCAATCTCACCGTGGAGATCAGCCTTTTCGCCTGCGCCGTGCGCGGCCACTGGGCGATAGAAAACAATCTACACTGGGTCTTGGACGTGGTCCTGGGCGAGGATCAGAGCCGGGCGCGCACGGGCTTTGCCGTGGCCAACCTGGGCGTGGCCCGTCGCCTGGCCCTGAACCTCCTGCGACAAGACAAAACGCCCGGTCGCTCCATCAAACGCAAACAGATGCGTACCGCCTTCGATCTCAACTACCTTGTCCACCTGCTAAAAATCTGATGCGTCAGCCCTGGGCATTCGGCAATATCTGCCATCCTGAATCAACATCAACGGGTTAGTCCCCCTACTTGGTCGCCCGCATGAAAATTATTCGGTCCAGCACCGTCCACTCAGGACCACAAATCAGCCAGACCATGATTTTTAGAGCACAGCCATGCAGGCGGCTTGTGTCCACTCGGGACGAGATCGGTCAAGTTGAGTCATTTTTGGGTAGACGAAAAATGCCATTAGGCGCTCTACCAACTGAGCCAAGACCCCGAAAGAAACTGCGGGCGTGGGGTTTGCCGTGAGTTATTCATTCACCGCAAAACCGGGGTGGTCCACCCGTTTTGCCCCCCCTGCTCCCCTTGGGAGAGGCGTAAGAGAGAAACTTTTAGCACGAAGGGTGAGGGATGTAAGGCAGAAAGTGGGAGCGGAACTGGTTGGAGGCGGTGAACTGATGGATGAGGGGTGAAGGAATGTGCTGAGAGAGGGATTGCTGCCGGGCGCATTGTGCGGCCTAGCGTCAGTCGATCCCGGCACACCTGCCGTTGCTGGATGCCCGCTGCCGTGGTCTGCACAGAGCCGTATCCCAGTGGTTCGGCCACGTGACAGCGACCATCGTGTGCGTCGCTTTCTTCTCGCGCTTGGGATCGAACAGGCTTGCCAGTCACATTACGGAAAAACCCGTGCCATGTCCAGGGTCGATGAGGCTCGTCGATACTCCATTCGCAGGATTGACGCAATGAAACCCTTTCATCAAATTCTCGCTAGTTTTCCACCCAACGCATTGCCATGAAAAGCCCTTTCTCCGTACGTCGGCGTGCCCTGCTCTTGTCGGCTACGCTTTGGTTCCTGCTGCTTGCGTCACACAGCCGCGCCCAGACGGCCAATCTCCCGCCTCCTCCCTACACCTTCACGGAAGTGGTCAGCCGCCACACGGTGGTGCCCGGCGCGCCGGGCACCACGTTTGACATTGGCTTCACCACCCCGGCGATCAGCGGCAACGTGGCTGTGTTCTTCGATAACCCGAAATCCGCCATCTTCGCGGTCAACATTGTCACCAAGGCCGTGACCAGGCTGGTGGATAAAACCACTCTCGTGCCCGGCGGCATTGGCGTCTTCGACACGTTCGTGGCGTTTCAACTCGTGGATGGCGTCGTCGTGTTCTACGGCGGCGATGCGAGCGACGGACGCGGGCTTTTCAGCGTCCCGGCTACCGGCGGCGCGATCACGAAACTGATCGATGCCAATACGCCCATGCCCGGCGGTGGCAGCACGACTTTCAACTTCAACACCGAGTACGGGCCCGCCTATCGCCTCAACGCTGGCGCGGTCCTCTTTGCGGCTTCCAACGGCATTTATCTCATCCCGGCTACCGGGGGCGCGATTACCCGCGTGTCGGACAGCACCACCCAACTCAATAACGGGGCATACAACCCTTCCTACGGCGATCAAAGCGGTGGTTTGGCAGCGTTAGTCGCTTTCGACAGTAGCGTATACGGTCGTTCCTATCTCTACACGGCACCCACTTCCGGCCTGACCCTCGACGCCAACGGCCACGTCAACAACGCGACGTTCGTCGCCGGGACCGGCTCGCCCATCCCCGACGACACCACGGGCGATATCTTCCAGCTCGGCGTCGGCCATGTCGTGCGCTCGGAGGGGGATACAGTTGTTTTCACCGGCAACGGCGGCGGACCGAACAGCGGCATTTTCGACACCGGCATCCGCGGGATCTACTCCACCGCGAACGGCATCTCCCACAAGCTCGTGGACACCTCCACCCCTGTGCCGCTTGGCGCGGGCACCTTCATCTCCCCTAATTCCGGTAGCCTCCTGCCCGACGCCAACGGTCTCTCGCTGCGCGACGGCGTCGTGGCGTTTCTGGCCTACGACGCGAACAGCACCACTTTCCTCTGCACGGTCCCGGTCGGCGGCGGCGCGGTGGCCAAGGTCGCTGCCTCGGGCGACGCGGATTCCCTGGGCGACGGCGGCACGTTTTCCAACCTCCAGTTCGGCGCGAATGGCCTGAGCAACGGTCGCATCGCCTTCACGGCAACCACCGGCTTCGAGCAGGCGGGCATCTTCGTCGCCGCGCCCAAGCCGAGCATCGTTCCCACGGCGGGCGGCGACACGGGGACGGTCACGCTCACGGTCGGCGGCAAGAATTTTGTCGCCGGAGCCCGGGTCACCCTCAGCGCAGCGGGCAAACCGACCCTCACCGCCGAACTCGTCGCGCCGGACCCGACCGGTGCGTCGCTCCAGGCCCTGTTCGACCTCATTGGGCAGGCGGATGGTCTCTATGACCTCACTATCACCAACGCCGATGGCAGCGTCCTCACTTACCCCGGCAGCTTCACGGTCGAGCCGGGCACCGAGCCCCAGCTTTACGCCGATGTCATCGGGCGGGCCCAGACTCGGGGCGGTTATTTCCAGACCTACACGATCCTCTGCGGCAACCGGGGCAACACGGATGCTTACGGGGTGCCGTTGGTGGTCACGGTCCCCGATTACATCGAGTTGGAGCCGGGCAATTTCACGCTTTCCACGCTCGGTGCTGCCGCTGGCGCTCCGCCCCCGGCTTTCACCACCGCTTCCGCCGTCGACCCCGCCTTCGTGCGCGGCAACGTCGTCCTTCCCCTCGTACCTGCCGGACAGTATGTCGCCCTCACCGTCCGCCTGAAAGCGCCTTCCGACCCGCAATTCGGCGACCGGAACTTCACGATTTCCGCCCTGCCCCTGCGTGGCCTGCTCAAGCCTAATCCCAGAGGAAGTATCCGTCTCACTGGCGGCGGCGGGCCCGTTTTGGAACCGCAGCCGCCCGTCGATCCCCCGCGGCCCCCGGGTACACCCGGCGATCCGCTGGCACCTCGGTATCCCGCGATTCCCGGGAGCTTCTTCTTTCCCGTCTTGGACCCGCCGATCCTCCCGAGCCTTCCGCTACCGATCTTTTTGCAGCCGCCGTCGGATTACCCCTTCCCATCGCCTGCCGATCCCCTGCCGCCCACCGGCGGCTATGAATCTCCCAAGATCATCGTGCCCGGCGACCCGAATGACAAGATCGGTAGCCTCGGCGCGGGCAGCGCGCATTACCTGTCCGGCGGCAACAGCGCGCCGTTGCGCTACACCGTCGAGTTCGAGAACGTACCGACCGCCTCCGCCGCGGCGCGCGACGTGTCCATCACCGACCAGCTCGACCCGGCCAAGGTAGATCTGTCCACCTTCGCGCTTGGCCCCATCGGGTTCGGTGACAGGGTAGTCACCCCGCCGCCGGGTCAGCACCAATACACGACCACCGTGGACCTGCGTCCGGCCAACAACGTGCTCGTTGGCATCAACGCCGGTCTGAACGTATCGACGGGTCTGCTGACGTACACCTTTACCTCCCTTGACCCTGTCACGGGTCTACCGCCGGAGGACCCCACCGCCGGTTTCCTGCCCGCCGACACCGTCCCGCCCAACGGCGAGGGTTTCGTGTTCTACACGGTCGCCCCGCGCAAGGGGCTGCCGAGCGGGATGGTGATCACCAATCAGGCCGCCGTGGTTTTCGATGTGAACGCGTCGATCCTCACGCCTGTCTGGAGCAACACGCTAGATGCGGAGCCGCCCGTCAGCACGCTGGCCGCGCTTCCGGCCAAAGAGAAAACCGCCGATATCCCGCTGCAACTTTCGGGCACGGATATCGGTGGCAGCGGCATCGGTGGCTACAACGTGTACGTCAGCGACGACGGCGGTCCCTTCGCTCTGGGACTAGCCAACGTGCCGGGTCCGACAGCCATCTATAAAGGCGTCACGGGCCACCGCTACGCCTTCTTTAGCCAGGCGGAAGACGGCGTGCTGAACCTCGAACCACTCAAGAACGCTGTTGAAGCGACCACCACGGTCAAAGGCGCGGACCTGATCGGTGCTTGGTCGAACGTTTCGGTCAAGACAACCGCCTCGGGCCGCCTCAAGCTCAAGGGCCAGTTCACGGTAACAGACCAGAGCCCGAAGAACCCGACGAAGGTCGCTTCGGTCGTGCGCTTTTATCTCTCCGCGACCGGGGTCGTGGATGAGAACGCCGCGTTACTGGGCGTGGATGCTCCGTTCGATATCCTTGAACCGGGCGCGAGCCAGGCCGTCAAGTTGACCGGCGCAAAGCTTGCGGTCGGCACCACTTCCGCCACAGGCCTGTACGCAATCGCGGTCATCGATCCCGACGGGGCGGTCAAGGAAACCGACAAGTCGAATAACACCGTCGTCTTCGGTCCTCTGCCCTAAATATCCGATGCTAATCTCCCATGCAGGCGCACTGCAGATTGAGCATGAAGGCGGTCACGCCAGAATTGGAACCGGGCAGCAAAACATGGCAGGCAGGACGGGTAAGGCGAAGATATCAATCTTAGCGGGGTGGTAATGGAAGCCGTACTCCGCAGCAGAAAATATTTCCCGTGGTGGCGGAGCGTTAACTCCCGTCCGTTTAAGTCCATTTCAGTCCAGAACAGACGCAATACAAAGCACTCTACAAGAGATTGATGCGATATTATGATCACTTGGTAGCATCAGAAACAGCTGCATGGTGGAGGCCGCAGCGATGAGCGAGGAGGAGCAACTCCTTCCTTTGTTCGTCTGCGTCCTCGCTCATGGTTACCCTGCTTGTCCCCGCTGTCACCAAAGCGCTCACTTACCTCAAGGTAGCCCACGTGCCCGGCCTGTACCGCCACGCTCGCAGCGGCAGGTACTACGCCTGCAAGAAAGTGGGCGGCATCCGCCGGGAACGCAGCCTCCAGACCGCAGACAGGAAGATCGCCGAGCGTCGATTGAAGGAGTGGATCGGCAACTTGGACAAGGTGGACGCCGAGGTGGAGAAGACCACCCTTGGCCAGCTCATCCAGCGCTTCGTGGTGGTCACCGGCGGCATGGCCCACAACACCCACGTCACCAACGACGCCATCATCAGGCATTTCCTGGCCTGGTGGCCCCACGGCAAGGACTACCAAGTACGGCAGATTCGTCCCTCCATGCTCGACGCGTGGCTGGCCCACGAGGAACCGCGCCTGCGGAACGTGACCTACATCCGCTACGCCGGGTTCCTCAAGCTGTGGGGTGGCTTCACAAAATAGTGTAGAAGGGGGCGATGGGTACAGGGTTGGCTCCGGGCACAGCCGGGGGACTTCAGCTAAAGTGCGTAGACGACATGCGTTGGCGGCGAGAGGTGATTCCGAGCACGGCACCTGTTCCTGCCAAAAGTAGCGCCCAAGTCGAAGGTTCCGGCACCACAGTGATGCTGAAAGTTCCAGGGTTATCAATTTGGTAGGTTGTACCGTTGCTATCCGTGATCCTGGTAAACTGTGCCCCCGCATTCGCCGCTGTGCTGGTCGAGAACGTATAATTACCTGCTGGGGTACCCACAGCAACAGACAGCGTCAACCGTTCCAATGCGAGCCCTGATACCGGCGTCGTTTGGTTGGCCGTAGCAAGAAATCCTTGGTCTACCCCGTTGCGGACAAATCCAGTGGCGGCGGTGGTGCTCAAAAAATCACCACCGTTGGGCTCGGTCGGTCCAAGGCTGGTGAAAACCCCTTGCCCCGTGGCGGTGGTAATCGCAAAACGCCCGGAGTTTCCGGTGATGGTGGCAAGATAGAGGTCGAACCCCGCCACGTTAGCCGGGGCAGTGGCCTGCGTTACCGAAAGAGAAAACGTGACGTTGAAGGTCCCACCAGCGGCGACAGATTGGGTCGAGGGCGTCGCGGTGATAGTGATCGTCGCCAGCGCTGACTGGGTCAGCAACCCAGCAGCGAGGAAGGTGAGTAAGAGTATTTTCTTCATGGGTGTTGAGTGAATGAGTGCTGGTCCTGCGTGCGTTTTTCGTGGAGTGCTTGGCGATTAACTATGGGAGCGAGGTGACCGACGCAGACCGGATCCGGATCAGATCACCGGAATCGACTTGTCCACTGGCGTTCACGTCAAAACGGAAGTTGGTGCTATCCGTGGTTTGCACCACGATGTTGCGGGTCGCCACCAGATCGCCCGAATCCGTGCTGCCGTTGGCGTTCACATCGCCGAAGAGCACGTCCATCCGAGCCGTGAGCGTTGCGAGGGTCGTCCCGGAGTTGCCGGGCACATTGCTCAACGCCACGGCCAGATGTTGCGCGTTCGCCACGCCCGTCAGATTAACCGTGACTTGGTTGGCCAGCGGTCCGGGCACCACGGAATCCACGGTCGCCGTGCCTTGGGTAATCGCCGCCGCGCCCGTCGCCGCCACCGTTTGGTCAAAAGTGTAAACCAATTGGTAGCTGCCTACGACGCTGGAGGCGCGGCATTCGATCCCTGCGGTTCCGGTCAGCGGGAGAGGAATGTCGAACGATCCGGCGGTGCCATGCACCATCCGCGAAACCACCCCCGGCACCGGCAACGCGGCTTTCGTCGCCGCCTCGACGTTGATAAAGCCGTAGCCGTCCAGCGGAGAGTAGCCGACGCCAATTTTGTTGCCGATCCTCCCAGAGAACGGGTAGGTGGTCGTGCCGTTGATGACGGTCCCGCTGAACGTCATACCGGGCAGCACGGTCCTTGAGTCGGCATATTCCGGGATCAGCACGCCGTCACCGAGGATGTCGGCGGAATATTGCGCCGTCTGCCCGTAAAGGACGCTGGGAATAGTCATACCCTGCGGGGTTTGAGCGTCCTGCTGCTGATTGCGCCCGACATTGAAGCGGAAGACTTTCCCACCGGTAAAATTGCTGGTGCCGAAGGTCAAATTAAGCGTCCAGTAATAGGCGTTGGTGGAGGGCGCGGGGGCCGCGTTGGTGAAGGTCGCCGTGGCGTCCGAAGGCGTCAGGCCCGTGGAGGTGCCAGTGTTCTTGAACTGGCCCGAGTTGAACACCATGCCTGGCGTGAACTTGTAATAGGTGCTGTTCAGGAAGTCGGCGGTCGTGGCTCCGCCGGCGTTGCCGCTAAAGTTACCACCCGTCGGATTGCCACCCGTCGCCCCGGTAGCTTCGGGGTTGAAGCTTAGGGTTTGCAGACGCCCTGAGCCGGTGTAGGCGACCGACCAGGAATTCGGATCGTTCGAGCCGGTGCCGGTGTTCGTATCGTTGTCGCTGACAACGTTCACGCTCACAGTGCCGCCGTTGGCTACAGCGGCCGTGCCACCGGAAGCGAACGGGTCCAGGTCGTGCGGGAACGCGTTGAGTTGCAAGAGCGTCTTGACCTGGGCGGGCGTGAGCACAGCGGGCTTGTGGGACTGGATGACCAGCGCCGCCAGCGCCGCCGCGTGAGGCGAGGCCGCGCTGGTGCCGTAGAAATTGGGGTAATTGGTGTCCGCATCAAAGGGCACGTCCTGCGCCGCTCCCAACGGGAAAAAGGTGTTGTTCGAGCCGTCCGCCGCCGCGAAATCGGGCTTACGCCGGACCTGGGGTGTCGCCAAGCGGTTATTGTTCGTGTCGAAATAAATCGTCACGGGTCCCGGCGAGGTGAAGTCCTCCGGCAAGTTGGGTCGGAAGCAGGAATACGCGGCGATGCTGTTCGCTCCCACAACGGCGCTGTGGCCGAAGGTCACAGGCGTCAAGTAGTTGTTGTACTCCGCCGCCCCGACGCCGCTCACGCCATTGCCGAAGAAGACGTACTTGAAGTGGTTGGCTGCGTTAGCAGGCGCCGTGGTGTTAGACCGGGAGATGACCAATTGGACCTGGGAATAACCGTCCGCGCTGAAAGTAGGCACGAAAATCTCGTAGGGCCGGTTGCTAGCAAAATTGTTGGCGGCGACCGCCGAGATGAAAGCACCGGTGTCGGTCCGGAAAAACAACAGGTTGAAGTCCTGAGTGATGCGTTGCACCAACGCGGCGGTCTGGTTCACCTGGAGGGTGTAGGGGCCCATCGTGGGCACACCCGGGCCACCCACGGGGAGGGACGTAGCGAAAGGCCGGACGCGGATTTTGTAGGTACCCGTGGTGGGCGGGACGTAATAGACGGTCTCGTCGGTCCCGGTGTCCTGGGTGAGGACAGTGGTCCCCGCCGGGTTGATGACGTCGATGATGGCGTCGAAGTTGTCGGTCGGAGCCGCCGGAGTCCCCTTCTCGATGATGAGATAAGCTTGGTTAGCAGTGAGGACGACCGGGTAATCCGTGCTCGGCGTCGTCAAGGTGCTGCTACCGGCGACCGGCCCGAAGACCAACAGGCCGGGTGTGGGCACGGTGGAATCATAGGGGTCGTTCCACTGGAAGACGGCGCCCTGCGGGTCGGCGCCGGTGTTGAACGTCTGCGCCACGTCGAGGCCGGCGGCGTTGAAGTTGTGGAACCCGCCAGCGTAGAGCGCGGGATCGACGCCGGTCAGGTTGATGTTGGTGCCCGCGAGTGCGGTGTTGCCAGCCGCAGCGGTCAGGCCGGTGCCGTTGGCCACGGGCCGAAAGTCGGAATCGTAGCCATCTGTGCCGTAGTTGTTGGCGGCGGAAGAACAGTAAGTGATGCCCGCGTTGACCACGTCGATGACGCCCTGTGCGATGATCCCGTCTTGGAACACCGGCTCGTCGAGGTAGGAAACGTCGTCGCAGATCACGTCCGCCTTGAATCCCTGTTGAGTCGCAACGGGATAGGCGAACCCATCGAGCGCACCCAACGCGCGGATGTTGTTGGCAAAACCCAGTTCCCCGGTGTCCGCGGTGGCGAAGCCAATGCGCGCCTGCGGGGCCACGTCGGCCACGATCTGGCACATGCCCCGCCCCTCGTTGGTCGCGCCGCCGGTCGGGTTGTAGTCCTGCAAGACCACCACCGGTTTGGTGTTGGGTGCCGTGGGCGTGGCTGCGGCGATGCCCGGCAGGTCGCCCGTGACCACATCCTGCTGGGCCGTCGTGGTCCCGCCTTCCATGCTGGGCTGCGAATTGTAGCTGTCCGACATCACGCCAATGGAGATGCCCGCGCCATCGTAGTTGGCGGTAGCAGCCGCGTTGTAAAGGGTGCTAACCCGGTTGACACGGTGCTGGTTGACGCCGAACTCGGTCACGGCACCGACGCTGTGAATGGGTTTCAGTTGCAGCACGACCGAGCCAACGCCGCCGGACTCGGCAATGTCCGACGCATCGTCTAGGCTGATGTAGCCTTCAATCAAGCCATGCCCGGCGTACTTGGTGTCGGTTGCTGTGACCTGAGTGGCCGGAAAGGCCGCTATCAAAGAGGCCTGCAACGTCGCCACGGGCACCCTGCCGTTCGGGACGATGTCCACCAGATATTTACCCGAGAGGCTGTCAACAATGGCCAGATTTTTGAACGTGGTAGCCTGCCGTTTGACTTCTGCTTTGTAGGCATTGGTCGCCGCGCTGGTGGTAGCATCACCTGCCGGGCCTGCTACTTTGGAGTTTCCACGGAGTGGAGACTTGGGAGACGGTAAGATCACTCCTCGTTCGATCAGGCGGTCTTCCACGATTTTGTCCAAGCCGTTGACAAGATTCCCTGGAACAGGTCGTGCGAAGACCGACGCCGCAGTGACAACAAGGATCAGCCCCGACGCAAAAAGAGATTGGCGAAGCGAGTGCCTTGAAACGGTTGCAAGATTAATCATAGAGAACAGTGCCCGGCTTGAATTCCAACGATTTCCAAATCCCTTTTGCATCCGCCCAAGTCTCCATCGTGGATGCATCGAACTTCGGTTTCTAAAAAATTTCAGCAGGACCAGCTCGGTTTCAGCTCGTCCGCGTCAATCGTTCCCAGCAAAGCTAAGAGCCGAAGACGTTGCACGACCTGAGCCGTGCAGTTCGTCGTCCGACCGAAAGAATTGCCTCCCTGTTTTTTCTCCTTCCCTTTGGCGGAAGCAGAACCAACGAAACCATTAAGCGGAGCGAAGAAGGTTTGTGCAAGCCAAAAAGATCACCTGCGCGAATGCGGATTAGACATCCGTACAGCGTTCCAGCCCGTTTTGGGCAGGGATCGGTCCGGCAGCAAACGAGGCAGCTTGTGGTCAGCCATACCGGTAGAAGTATGAAGCCAGCATTAGTATTGTGCCGTCACGCACACCAAGCACATTGTAGACCATAAATGGGTTATTCCCCCGGCTTGCCCCCCCTCTGATAATTATTGGGTCCACTGCTGACCACTCAGAACCACAATTCAGCAAAAGCTGATTTTTGAAGACCGAGCCAATCAGGCCGCTTGTGTCCACTCGTGACCGCATTGGTCAATCTGAGTCTGTTTCGGGTAGACAACAAATACTATTGATGCGCTTTACCAACTGAACTAATACTCGTTAAGAAGCTTCGGATGTGGGATTTGCGACGTTTGCTGTCAGCCTCGAAAAGCCAGCGAGTCCACCCGTTTCCCCCCCCCGCTGCTCTCGGGAGGGCCGCAAGGGAAAGCACATTCAACAAGAAATGTAGGGTGCGCAAGAGAACACCCAGGGCTGACACATCAGATTTTTAGCAGGTGGGCGAGGTAGTTGAGATCGAAGGCGGCACGCATCTGTTTGCGTTTGATGGAGCGACCGGGCGTTTTGTCTTGCAACTCGCTCAACGCTTCGAGCAGGCTTATAGCAATGGACATGCGCTGGCTCTACCATCCCAGCGCCAGTTCATGCCATCCTCTTCTGTCTGCCTATTTCTTTTTTGATGCGTCAGCCCTGGGTTTACCCAGAAGAATCGAAACAACTTACAATAAAGACTATTGGCGTAAGAAGCTCTTTGGGTGATGGTTATGGTTTGACAACTGGGCAACAGCTCGACTTCAGGTCTGCGCCTGCTTTCTGCGAACAGTAGGAGGGGGTTACCGCTCGGCACACGCGGCCGGTCAAAACCCAAGCGGCACCAGCTTAACGTTTGATTTTTCCCGTTTCTAGTGGCATCTCAAGATCAAGCAGGCGTTGGTCGGGCCAGGATGCCATCCGCTCATTGTCACGCATGCCTCGCGGTAAGGAAAGTCCCGTGCCTATACTCTTTCCGGGCGTCCTAAAAATTCCCTTCAGGATTTTCGTTTCTGTCGGCGGGCTTTGACGGTCGAGGCCAACGCATCCCAGGTCGCCAACAACTGCGAGATTGCCCCTTCTAGGGACGCCAAGGAAACCCTGTCCCGGGCTTGCAGGGAGACCCCCAGCAGGAACGTGTTGAACACCGCCGCCAGGGCCGCCGCATCGGTGCCCGGCGGCAGTTCGCCGGCCGCGATCGCCCGCTTGACGCACCCTTGTAAGGCGCGCCGGTTGCGGTCGCGCTCGGCGGCCAGCCGTGCCCTGATGTGCCGGTTCTCCGGCGAGCAGGTGTTCAGAGCAAGCGCCAGCAAGCAGCCGGTGGGATGGGCCGGGTCGGTCTGCATCCGCGCCGACAACCGGAACGCGCGCTCGATGGCTTCCCGCGGCGGCAGGCGCGTGTCCCGCAGCGAGGCGAGCACCAAACCGTGGCTGGCGAGGTAAAGATCGAACACCTCCCCGAACAGGGCTTCCTTGGAGCCGAACGCCGCGTAGAAGCTGGCGGTGGAGATGTTGCCCATCGCTGCCTTGAGCTGCGCGAGCGAGGTAGCCTCGTAGCCAAGCTCCCAGAACAAGCCCATGGCTTGACGCACGGCCTCCGCTTTGTCGAAGCCGCGTGGACGACCCGTTCTAGCCATGGCGCTGTCTTTTCATCGACTTGCAAACTAATCGATCCAGAAATCGTTGACAAGTTGGAACGCGTCGCCAACTTCGGGATCGATCGTTCTATAAGTCACCTGAACGCCACTCACCACGAAAGTCTTTTATGGCTAATCTCTTGTCTTCCACCGACCCAGCCGAAGAGTTCCCGCTGCCCGAGAACTTCCACGGTGCTTACCGCGAGATCGACGGCGTCAAACTGCACTACGTTCAAGGTGGACACGGACCGCTGGTGCTGTTGGTCCACGGTTTCGGCCAGACCTGGTACGAGTGGCACCGGTTGATGCCGCTGCTGGCCATGAACTTCACCGTGGTGGCTCCCGACCTGCCCGGGCTCGGATTATCCGCCATGCCGCGCACCTCCTACACCGGCCAGGATGTTTCCAGGTACCTCCACGGTCTCGCCAGGAGCTTGAGCCCCACGGACCCGTTCGACCTCGTCGCCCACGACATCGGCATCTGGAACACCTATCCCATGGCGGTCGAGCACCAGGATGACATCCGACGGCTGGTCTACATGGAGGCACCCATCCCCGACCAGCGCATGCACACCTTTCCCGCCTTCACGCCTGAAGGAGAATCGCTCGTCTGGCACTTCAGCTTCTTTTCCGCGGGCAACCGGCTGCCGGAGACGCTGATCGAGGGGCGCGAACGCTTCTTCCTGGAACGCTTCATCCGCGTGCACGCCGTCAACCAAGCCGTGTTCACCCCGGAGTTGCTCGATCTGTACGCGCGCTCCTACGCCAAGCCCCACAGCCTCCACGCAGCGTTCGAGTACTACCGCGCGCTCAACGCGACGATCCAGGGCAACGCGCCGCTGGCCAAAACCAAGCTGAAGATGCCGACCATGGCTATCGGCGGCGGCGGGCACGGCGGCATGGGCCAACTCCAGGTGGACCAAATGAAGGAGTACGCCAAACACGTCGAGGGACACGTCGTGCCCGAGGCAGGACACTGGCTGCCGGAGGAACGTCCCGAAGCGATTAACCGGCTCGTGGTCGAGTTTCTGAGCCGCGAGTAGGGGCCAGCCTGTGCGACTCATTTTTATTGACGCCAGCAAAGCATCGTCATGAATCAGACTCCCTTTGTCCTGTTGGTCACCTTTCACCTCAAACCCGGCTGCGAGGAAGAGTTTCTCGCCTTCATCCATCGCACCAATGACGCGATGCGGCACGAGCCGACCTTCGTGAACACCGTCGTGCATCGCAGCGCCGACGACCCGCTCTTTTTCATGCTCTACGAGACGTGGCAGGACCGGGAAAATTTCTTTGCCGTGCAGATGAAGCGGCCCTACCGCGCCGAATATGAGGCGCGTCTGCCGGACCTGTTGAGTCAGCCGCGCGAGATGAAAATTTTCCACCCGTTGCGCAGCGACTTCGTGTTCCGCAGCGCTGCCACCATCCACATCGAGCCGGAAACCATCCCATGAGCGAAGCCAGACAGACACCCAATTACAACCACGCACTCAATCACCTCGGCCTCAACGTGCCCGACTTGGATGCCGCCGTCGCCTGGTACGCGGCGGTCCTGGGTTTCCGGGTGATCCGCCCGCCCTTCGAGGTCGTCGCCGGGCAGGGCGAGGGCGGCCGGCGCTTCGCACAGATCAACGGGCCGAAGTTCGGGCGGTGCCGGGTGGCTTACCTGACCACCGGCAATGGGGTCGGCTTGGAAATGTTCGAGTTCGGCGAACCCCGCACAGAGCGGTTTGCGGACGACTGGGAGTTCTGGCGGCCGGGCATCTGGCATCTCTGCGTCACCGCGCCGGACGTCGCTGCCTTGGCGGCCAGCATTGCGGCCAACGGCGGGCGGCACCGTGCGGAGGTGCTCGAAGCGCCCGCCGGCTCTGGCCTGTGGCTAACCTTCTGCCAGGACCCGTGGGGCAACCTCATCAGTTGATGAACACGAGCTACGACTGGTCGGTCGCGGCGGCGGCCTGAACCATACAGAAGTATCGTGAAAGCCTACCTGCTCTCGATTGGCGTCGGTGCCCTGGTTGGCATCATTTACGGCGCACTCAACGTGAAAAGTCCCGCGCCGCCCGTGGTGGCGCTGGTGGGGCTGTTCGCCATGCTGGGCGGCGAGCAGGTGGTCAAGCAGGTCCGGGATTGGCGCGCGCCTCGCCACTCTGCGCCGCCCGCGAGCGAACACCGGCCAAGCCAACCTTGAAGCGAACCATCCACTCCATGCCAGTTCCCGAACACGTTTTTTGGGCTGCCCCCGTGCGCCAGCACCCCTTCGAGGCACACGTCCGCGCCGCGGCGGCGGCCGGCTGCACGAGCCTATCCATCGCCCCGACCACTTACGCCGAGGCGCGCGCTGGTGGACGGTCCGCCGCCGACCTCCAGGCTTTCGCCCAGGACCACGGCGTAACGATCCGCCACCTCGACACGCTGGCGACCTGGGCACCCGTGCAGATCAACCTCGCCGACTTCGATGACGAGATGAACCGGCGCTGGAGCACGCCGCTCGAAGACGGACTCCGCATCTGCGCGGAACTCGGCCTGACCCAAATCCTGGCCACCGCGCCGTACCTCAAGGACGGCGTGCCGCTGGCACGACTGATCGACAGCTTCGGCGACCTCTGCGTGCGGGCCGCGCGGCTGGGCGTCTGGGTGGACCTGGAGCCGATGCCGTTCTTCGGCTGCCCAACCGTGGCCGACGCGTGGGCCGTCGTCGGCGGGGCGGCGCAGGAAAACAGCGGCATCCTGATGGACAGTTGGCACTTCTTCAAGGCCGGCCAGACGCTGGACTGCCTGGCCGACATCCCCGGACGTTGTTTTCGCACGATGCAGCTCAGCGACGCGCCGCGCGCGCAGGTGACCGGATCACTTTGGGAAGACACCGTGCAGCATCGGCGTTGGCCAGGTCAGGGCGAGCTGCCCTTGGTCGAGTTCATCCGGGCGGTGCAAGCCAAGGGGAGCTTGGCCGCCGTCGGCCAAGAGGTGTTCAGCGCCGAAGCCGACCAGCTCGCCCCGGAGGCGGCTGGCCGGGTAGCGGGGAAAACGATCCGGTCGATTTTGGACGCCGCTGGCGTCACGCCGCCGCCCACCCCCACGACAACGGAGCTTTGAACCGCCCGCCTTACCACCCAGCAAACCACGCCACATGAACAACGAACCATCCCCGCCCACCAGCCACGATACGGCACGCCGGGTGCTCGAACGCTTCTTCGAGGCCGAGCGCCGCTACATGCAGGGTGCGGGCAGCGCGAGCTTCGCGGAGTTCACGGCCACGCTCTCTGACGAAGTGGTGCTCCACCAGTCGCCCGACCTGCCTTGGGGCGGCGAGTACGTTGGTCCCAAGCGGTATGAAGAATGGGCCCGGGCCATGAACGCCGTCTTCGACCAAGTGGATATGCGGGAGCCGCAGTTCTTCGAGCAGGGCGATACCGTGGTGATCGTGGGCCAACTGGTGACGCGCATCCGGGCCACGGGTGAAATCATGAAACTGCCGATGACACAGGTGGTCACGGTCAAAGGCGGCAAGATCACCGACTTTCGCCCCTTCTACTGGAACGTGCCTGCGTACGTGGCCGCCGCCCAGACGCGTTGAAGCGGGGAAAAGCCGCGCGTCGCAGTCGCCCCATGTTTGTGTCCACATGACCATCCGCGTCGATCATTCGAGTGCCTGCCGACGTGGATCGGCGGTTGCGTGGGTCCTTCTCGGGGTCTGGTGCATCGTGGCGCACACGGCGGCGCGAGTAACGCCGGGGCAGTTTCTCGACGCGACCGGAGCCGCCCCCGAGCGGCTGTCCAGCGAGCCACCTGCCTACAACCTGTTGCGATATGAGGAGGATTACTCCTACCTGCGCAACTCGGGTAAGCGCACCGACTGGCTTGATCCTCTCAAGTTCATCCCTCTGGACGCGGATGGACGCATCTATCTGACGCTCGGCGGCGAGATGCGCCAGCGTTTCGAGCATTACTCCGGCTCCGGGGTCAGCAACGGGTCGGTGGACGGCCGGGCGGACTCGTACTACCTCGCGCGATACCTGCTGCACGCGGACCTCCACTTGGGGGAGGACCTGCGCGTTTTCTTCCAACTCAAGGGCAACACCGAAGAGGGTCGCCGCGGCGGCCCGCGCCCGAGCATCGACCGGGACGACTTCGACGTGCACCAGGCTTTCTTCGACTGGCGGTTGCCGGTGCGCGGCGACACCACGCTGCTCGTGCGTCTCGGTCGGCAGGAACTGGCCTACGGCGACGACCGGCTCATCGACGTGCGCGAGGGTCCTAACGTGCGCCAATCTTTCGACGCCGCGCGGCTATCCTTGCAAGACCCCGGGTACAAGGTGGACGCGCTCTTTGCCCGCGCCGTGGCCACGAACAAAGGAGTTTTCGACGATGGCTACGATCTCCAACAAGCAGAGGTCTGGGGCTTGTACGCCACAATCAGCCTGCCGTTTTTGCGCCGCCTGCACTCGGCGGACGCGCCCGCCATTGACCTCTACTACCTGGGTTACGACCGTCAGAACGGCCCCTTCGACCAAACCGCCCGGCGCGGCTCGCCGCCCGCCACTGGCCACGAGACGCGCCACTCGCTCGGCGGCCGGCTGCACGGCACCGTGTTCCCGCTGGGTGGAGGTCCGCTCACCGGCGAGTTCCACTACGACGTGGAAGGACTCTACCAATTCGGACGCTTCGGGGATGCCGGCATCTCGGCCTACGAGGCATCTTTTGACCTGGGCTACTACTTCCAGCGGCTTCCCTTCGGCCCCAACCTGAGCCTGCGCCTGGACGTGGCAAGCGGCGACGCCGACGCGCGAGACCGACGCCTGCAAACTTTCAACCCGCTTTTCCCCAAAGGTATCTATTTCAGCGAGCCCAGCTTCCTCGGGCCGAGCAACCTCATCGCGCTGCACCCGGTCGTGGACTGGCACCCACGCAAGAACTTGGGATTGATGACCACGGTGATTGCCTACTGGCGGCAGGACACGGGCGATGTCATCTACAACTTCAACGGCACCCCGGCGCTGCCCGGTTCGCCGGTGGCCACGCGCCCGATGCGTGGCAACGTCCCCGGCGGCTCGCGCTACGTCGGTGCGGAAGCGGATGCCTGGTTGGAATGGGGCATCAACCGTCACCTGACTTTCGACCTGTCCTACTCGCACTTCTTTGCCGGCACCTACGCCCGCGACTCGGCTGCGCTCAACAACACGCCCGGCGGTCGCAACCACCAAAGCTTCGACTACGTCGCCGCGTGGCTAACCTTCACCTTTTAACCTACGCCCCTTCCGTTCCATGCCTAACCCCGACCCCGCGCTTGCCGCCATTGAACGATTCTACGCGGCCGAGACGGCTTACCTCGCCCCCGGCGGCGGTGATTTCGGCGTGACCGCCGCCACACTCGATCCCGAATGCGTGCTCTACCAGCCCGCCTCTCTGCCTTACGGCGGCGAGTGGCGGGGACCGGAGGGTTTCGAGCGGTGGATGAAAGCCTTCGGCGAACAATGGTCTTCTCTGGAGGTCAAAGAATCCAAGTTTTACCCCGTGGAAGACGTGGTCTTTAGCCGCTCGCACGTTTATGCGGTGGCACGGGCGAGTGGCCAAGCGGTTGATTGGCCGTTGCTCCAGTTCTTCCGGGTGCGCGATTCCAGGATTTTCGAACTGCGGCCTTTTCATTGGGACACGGCAGCCATGCTGCCCGCCATGGGCCGCTCGCTTCCCGACAACCGCCCATGAATCCAACCGAAAGAATCGCCGTCGTCGGTGCCACCTGGCAGGTGGGCTTCCCGCTCTGCCGGGAATTGCTGCGCCTGGGGCACCCCGTCACGGCCATCTCCAGAGTCGCTTCGGATACCAATCGTTTCCGTCTTGATACGCTTAAAGCCGCTGGAGCGGAACTGGCGTTCTGTGCAGACCTGACCGATGTGCTGGCCCTCGTGCATCCGTTGACCGGCTGTGCGACCGTGGTCGTGGCGACCCGCGCCAACACCCGGATCGTCCGCGAGGTGGAACCGTGCATCCTGGAGGCTGCGCAAGCGGCGGGCGTGCGTCGCTTCGTGCCCGACGAGTTCGGCACCCACACCAAGGGACTCGCCGACGGCGTGGGCATCCTCTTCGACGCCAAGCGCGAGTTTCAACGCCGACTCTTTGCCAGCGGCTTGCAATGGACGCTGCTGTTCACGGGCGGCATCTTCGACTACTTCCTGCCGAACCTGCGCTTTTTCGAGCGGGTGACGACTTCCGGCGACGTGCATTGCACGTTTCCGACCCATTCACTCCAGGACATCGCCGCCGTCAGCGCCCTGGCCATTATCGATGCCCGAACGGCCAGCAAAGCCGTGCAACTGTACGCCAACGTTGTCACGCAGGCGCAACTGCTCGCCAGCCTGGCGCGGCTCTGGCCCGGGTTTCATTTTGAGCGCGAGCACGTCTCCACGGAGACCATCTGCCATTTGAAAGAGCATGGCGACCCGCACGCCGTCTCCGCCAAAGCCGGAGTTGAATCGGACCGTGAGCGACATGGCATCAACTACGCTAACTTCGTGCTGGGTCAGATGGCGTGTCTCGATGATCCCGACACACTTGACGCCAACGATCTGTATCCTCAACATTCCTACCAGCGTCCGGCGACGGCACTGGCGGACGCCGGATTCGTCTTTGGTCAAACCGTCCCAACGAACCAACACCTATGAAGATCGACCTTTCAGGAAAAACCGCCATCGTCACCGGCTCCACCGGCGGCATCGGCTTCGCCACTGCGCGGGGCCTTGCCCAAGCAGGGGCCAGCGTGGTCATCAACGGGCGGACGGAGAAACAAACCAACGATGCCGTGTCGCGTCTGGGCGGCAACGTCCGGGGTGTCGCCGCCGATCTTGGCACGCCGGAGGGTTGCGCCGCGCTCATCAAAGCGGAACCTTCGGCGGACATCGTGGTCAACAATCTGGGGGTGTTCAAGGCCGTGGACTTTTTCGACGCCGACGATGCCCTGTGGGAGTCGCATTGGCAGACCAACGTCATGGCGGCGGTGCGAATGGCCCGGGCCTATCTGCCGGGCATGAAGCAAGCCGGGTGGGGCCGTTTCATTCTCCTGGGCTCGGAGTCAGCGTTCAACATCCCGGTGGAGATGATCCACTACGGCGTCAGCAAAACCGCCGATGTGGCGCTCGCCCGCGGTCTGGCGAAACGCATGGCGGGCACCGGGGTGACGGTGAACTCCGTGTTGCCCGGCCCGACCCTCTCCGAAGGAGTGCAGGCCATGCTCAAGGAACAGGCGGGAGCTTCCGGCAAGTCGATGGAAGAGGCCGCTGCGGATTTCGTCAAGAAGAGCCGTCCAAGTTCCATCATCCAGCGGACCGCTACCGTGGAGGAGGTGGCGAATTTAATCGTTTACGTCGCGTCTCCGTTAGCTTCGGCTACCACGGGTGCCGCGATGCGGGTGGACGGCGGCGTGATCGATTCCCTTTGAGCAGGTGCGCTAACGATTGAAAATCCCCTCTGGAATCGTGTCAAATCACCGTCCTTTGCGGTTCTACCGCCGCCGGGAAACCGAGCATTCACCAACGGAGGTTCTCAGGGCGACTTCTTACTTGCTGTCAACGAGGTGATCCTGCCGGTGGACGGTGGCCTGGGGCGGGTCGTAACGGGCATCCTACAGCACTGGTGTCGCAAGACCGGATTGATCTTGCTCCGATTCTGAGGACCAGACGGAGTGCCGGGTGGTGGGTGTTTTAGTTCAGTTGGTGCTCGAAGTCCACAGGGGATTGATCACCGAGCGCGCTGTGGAGCCGCGTTTGATTGTAGAAGCCCTCGATGTACCAGAAAATTTCGCTTTTCGCCTCGGCATGTGAGGCGAAGACCCGATCCTGGATGAGTTCGCCTTTAAGGGTCGCCCAGAAGCTCTCCATTTTGGCGTTGTCGTAGCAGTTGCCGGGGCGGCTCATGCTCGGGATCGCCCCGTGGCGACGAAGAAGCTCGCGGTAGGCGTCGCTGGCGTACTGGCTGCCGCGGTCGGAGTGGTGGAGTAACCCACCAGCAGGCCGGTGTCCGTGTACGGCACGCTCGAAGGCGCAGGCCACCAAGCGGGTGGGCATGGCCGCATCGGCTGCCCAGCCCACCACGCGGCGCGAGCAGGCGTCGAGCACGCCAGCCACGTAGAGCCAACCCTCTTTGGTAGCGACGTAGGTGATGTCGGCCTGCCACACCTCGCCTGGGTGTGTGAGCGGTGAGGCACGCCCAGCCAAGTGGTTGGGCGCGACGGGGCAGAGATGACGGCTATCCGTGGTGCGAGGTCGAAAACGGCGTTTCTGCGTGGCGCGCAGGTGGTGCAGGCGCATCAGCCGCGCCACGCGGTGTCGGCTGCACGTCTCGCCCGTACGGCGCAGGGTCACGGTGATCCGCGGGCTGCCGTAGGTGCGCCGGCTCGCCTCGAATGCCTCCTTGATCCTTGCGCTCAGGTGCACGTTCTCCACCGCGCGCAGGCGGCGTGCCTGCTTCTGCGTGGCGTAGTAGCCGCTGCGGCTCACACCCAAGGCGCGGCAAAGCGCCTTGATGGGGAATTCACCCGCCAGGCTCCTGATCACGCCATGCCTCCGCGCGGAGCTTCCGAGACAATGGCGACCGCTTTTTTAGGATCGGCCTCTGCTCGCGCAAGTCTGTGTTCTCGCCCTCCAGGGCCTTGATGCGCCGCTCCAGTCCTGAACGTTGACGCCGGCAGCGGAAGCGGCGGCAGGCGCGCCGCCGTAGAGTTTCTTCCAGCGTGACACGCTGTAAGGACTTACGCCCAGGTCACGCGCCACCTGCTCCTGCTTTGCGCCGGAGCCGGTACGCCAGCGCGGCCACCTCGCGCTTGAACTCTTCATCGAATTTCCTGACGTACTTGCTTTGCGTTGTACTCATGTCGGTTGTGCTTGGTTGCAACACATCCGCGTGTCCGCTCTATCGTGGAAAGATCACTACCACGAGAGCGATCTGCGCATCGAAGAGCACTACACCGACACAGCCGGGTCCACCGACCACGTTTTTGCGATGATGCACCTGCTCGGCTTCCGCTTTGCCCCGCGCATCCGTGACCTGGCGGACACGAAGCTGTATGTGCCGAGAGGCGAGCGAGGCACGCCAACGTTGGCTTCGCTGGTCGGCGGCCACCTGAACCTCAAGTCGATCCGTGTTCACTGGAACGAGATCCTGCGTCTGGCGACCTCAATCAAGCAGGGCACGGTCACCGCCTCGCTGATGCTGCGCAAGCTCGGCAGCTACCCGTGGCAAAACGGTCTGGCGGTCGCTCTGCGGGAACTCGGGCGCATCGAACGCACACTCTTCATCCTGGACTGGCTCCAGAGCGTGGAACTGCGCCGGCGGGTCAACGCCGGACTCAACAAGGGCGAGGCGAGAAACGCGCTGGCTCGCGCCGTGTTCTTCTACCGTCTGGGTGAACTGCGTGACCGCAGCTTCGAGCAGCAGCGCCATCGTGCCAGCGGCCTGAACTTGGTCACGGCGGCCATCGTGCTCTGGAACACCGTGTACCTGGAACGGGCGGCTCATGCCCTACGGCGACGCAATCCAGCCTGGGACGAAAGCCTGCTGCGATACTTGTCGCCGCTCGGCTGGGAACACATCAACCTCACGGGCGACTACGTCTGGCGGCAGGATCGCACACTTTCACCGGGCAAGTTCCGGCCGCTCCGGTTGCCCCCCCGAGCTCAGCGTGCGATTTTTTCGTTTTCTGACGCCGCCCCGAGTTGCCGGCGTGCT
>CAXTBX010000082.1:0-21607 GCA_964242205.1 uncultured Chthoniobacterales bacterium | reverse complement strand
CTTCCCCCGCCCAGCTCCTGGCCGCCCTTCCTGCCCGAGTTTCGCGCAGTCTGCGCGTCAAGGACGCAAACTGGCTCCCCGCCCGCGACCCCGCCGACCTCACACGCAAGGTTGCCGTGCTCCCGCTCGATCACGACGGCAAACGCTGGCAGAGTGAACGCTGGCCGCTGCCGGGACGCCGCAAATCCCTGCTCCTCATCAACGCCGAAGGACCCGCCGGGCTGCGCCTGCCGCTCGGCGACCTCCCGCCGGAAGCGATGCGCCGCGCCCTGACGCTTGAAACCCGCGCCGATGGCCTGCACATCTTCCTCCCACCCCTGCTGCAAGCGCCTTGCCGTGAACTGCTCACCCTGCTGACCAAGCTTCTCTCCAAACACCGCGCCGGACCTTACTTCTTCGAGGGCTACCTGCCTTGGGATGAGGCGAACGTCTGGACGCGCGTCGGCCTGACCGCCGATCCCGGCGTGCTCGAAATTAACATTCCGCCCTGCGAAACGTGGCACGACTACCACCGCTGGCTCGTCATGCTGGAAGGAACGGGCCGCGCCTGCGGTCTGCGCTCTTGGAAGGAACTCCAGCCCGGTCGGCCCGGCGGGACGGGCGGCGGCAACCACGTCCTTTTCGGCGGCCCGAGCCTCGACGAAAATCCGTTCTTTACGCGGCCCGCCTGGGTGGCTTCGCTGATCCGCTATTTCCAGGCGCATCCGAGTTTGGCTTACCTGTTCACGGGCCAATACGTCGGCGCGTCGTCGCAGGCCCCCCGTCCCGACGAATCCTCCCGCGACCTGTACGACCTCGACCTCGCTTACCAGTATCTCGCCGGTCTGCCCAAAGGGGACCACCGCTACGTCCTTGGCGAAACGCTCCGCCACTTGCACACCGACATTTCGGGCAACACCCACCGCAGCGAGATCAGTTTCGACAAGTTCTGGGATCTCAACGGCCCGCCCAGCGCCGCCTCGGGCCTGATCGAATTCCGCGCCGTGGAATCGTTGCCGGAAGCCGGGTCGATGTCTCTCATCGCGCTTCTCTGGCAGGCCATCGCCGCCTACACACTGGAACATCCGACGCCCGGGCCGCTCGTCGCGCACGGCACGCGACTACACGACCAATTCTTCCTTCCCTCGCCCCTCTGGGCCGATTTATCGAGCATCCTTACCGACCTGAAAACTGGCGGCTTCGATTTTCCAACCGCAGGCTTCCGGGCGATCTGGCGTTGGCGTTTTCCGCTGCTGCTTGAACACGATTTCGGCAACGGCACGTCGCTGGAAATCCGCCGTGCCTGCGAGGGTTGGCCGCTGCTCTCGGAAACGCCGAGCGAGGGCGGTACGACGAGCCGCTTCGTGGACACGTCCATCGAGCGGTTGGAAATCGCCGCCGCCCGCAGTTTTGCGGACAAATCCCGGCTGTTCGTCAACGGACGCGAATTGCAACTCTCCCCGCTGCCCGGCGCGTTGACGGAAACGGACGCCGCACAAGATTACTCGCTCGGTTGCGGCCTGCGTTACCGCCGCACCGCCCTGTTCCCGTCGTTGCATCCGGGTATCCTGCCGCAGATGCCGCTGGAAATCGCCGTCACGGGACGCGACGGCAAAAAAATCGCCGCGTTGTTCCGCTTGGGCGTGGACGACCATCAGTTCGGGGTGGTTGACGCCAAGCAGCCTGTCCACCCGCTCGACGCGAAGCGTCCGGCGGTCAAATCCGACCCCGCCTTGTTGACCTACGACCTGCGGCTGGGCTGACGGGCAGGTGGATCGTGACCTCCGGGCACGATGGCAACCCAAGCAGCGAAGCTGCCAATCTGTCTGGGTAGACACGCCGATTGATCCAGGCGGCTGCGCCGCAGTGGAACCCATGGTGCCCGGAGGTCGCCATCCACCCGACAGTCCCTAAAAGCAACGCGATCCGCTCCAACACGGAGCAGGTCGCGCAAAAACCGAATACGGCGGGCAAATCACTACCCGCCGTCACCCAACTACGGGCTGTTGTCGAGGATCGGCGGGGGCAGGATCGGCGTGCCGGAGGTTACCCCCGGATCACCGAACGCGGGGTTCGCCGTGAAGAACGGGAACACCGGCGCTTCCTTGCCGTCTTTGCCCTTGGAAACATCCTTAGAGTCAGCGTACGAATCCTTGCCGTCCGACGCGCGATGGCGACGGGCCGGGCGGAACGCCGCCACGAGGTAACGGCCCTGGAGTTTGCCCAGATCCGCCATCACCTTGCCGTTGCCCGCCTGCGCGTTGGTGTCCACCGAGTAGATCGGCTTCTTGCCCACGAGGACGTTGCCCTCGCTCGCCGCTCCGCTGTTGCTCACCGGCTGCAGGCTCGGCTCGCCGACGTAGTTCAAACCGACGCGCGCTTCACCGCTCGCCGTGTCCACGAGGTAAAAATCGAGCGTTCCCACCGGGGCTTGGTAAACGCAGGCAATCCGGTTGAGCGCGCCGCCCTCGCCGAGGTCGGCCACCACCTTCGGGGCGGTGTCGGCGTCGCCGAAGGTCACGGTGTAGTCCGCGTTCGCGGCCGCCGGGGTGGCTACGCTGACGTGAAACTCGCCCTTGGTGCGCGCTTCCGAGGTGGTTGCAAGACCGAAAAGGTTAAACCCGCTGATCTTGCCCGCCATTGTAGCGTCAAAGCTCAGTTTCACGAAACGCGCATCGACACTGCCGAGGTCGCACGGGATGAGCTGGCTGCCGTTGAAGGCCTGTCCGCCCACTACCTCACGCCAATCCGCGCTGTCGAACGCCAGCTTGGTGTTGGCGACGGCGACCGTCACCTTGCCCGCCGCGCCGCCGGTCACGAAGTCGAAATGGTTCACGACTTCCGACTTGGGCAGCGTCAGGATCATGCTCGTCGTGCCGGTCGGCAGCGCGTAGGCCGCCGTGGCATCCTTGCCGATGAGCACCTGCGCCGCGTCGGCGTTGGCACCTTGCACTTCGAGGCGGACGCCGTGGTCGGCGCGTGCGAGATCAGCCGCGGGGCGGCTGCCGACGTTGGACGCGACTTCCGCCGCATAGGTGGTCGTGCAAAGGGCTGGCAGGACCAGTCCGCAAAGCACGGTTAACGCGCTGCCAAAGAGGATTTTGTTCTTCATGTTGGTACGACGGATTTCCGGCTAAAGTGGGTAGATTGTGCCAACATCAGAAAGTTTAGCAAGAAAAAATTTTCCAAAACTGCAATTATTTTTTCTCTACTGCGAAATCAAACTTGCGAGGCACGCTGTAAACCGTTTCACCCGTTACAGTAAATCCCGAAATTTTGCCTGATATTTATTGTAAACAAATCCGACGGTGACGAGCACCACAGCCAAAGCGAAAAAACTGACTGCTTTACCCAAGCTGTCGAGCTGCATGATGTCGAAAATCGCCAAGTGGCCAAAGGTCACCCCCATTACTAGCAATCCGAGCCAACGGTAGATACGCTCGAGCAGGAACAATCCCGCCGCAAAAATCACCGCTGCGAAAACCGACCAACTGGCCGCCAATGTGAACGAGCTGCCGTGCCACCGCCCGGCGAGGTCGCTCACGAATACCCAAGCGCAGAGGGTGGCTAAAATCATGACGCTGTTCTGCCAGAACGCCGGGAACCACCCCGGCAACCGGATCCCGAGCCGACGTTTCCCAATTTGCTGCTGCCCGGCCAACAGCAAGATGCCGATGACCGACGGAATCGTCGCCCGGTTGCCACCGGCCTCTGCCAGGAAACAACATACCCCTACCAACGTCGGCACGGCGCTCAGGATCATCCAGCGCCACATGTGCCGCTCGACGCCCAAGGCAAACACCGCCGTCCCGGCCAGCACGAATACCGGCATCAGGGTGGTCGGCGGCAGATAGCGTCCACCCCAGACCAGGAAAATGAGCATCGCCAGTCCTTCGTAGAGGCCTGCCCAGGTTTGGAAACCCGGCGTCCACCGTTCCGGCGGCAACAGGTAGCGCGCTCCGGTCAACATGGCGAGCACCGCCAGGCAAGGCACCGCCGCCCACGCGATTTCCCACACGCCGCCGCTCCAGGTGTGGCCCGCGAGTTCAAAGAAGGCCCCTACCCCGGCGAGCAACAGGATTTGCGAGGTCACGCCCAGCGCCCGGTAGCGCGTCACGGCGGCGTAGGCAAATACCGCCAGCGCCAACCCGGACAACCCCGCCGCCAGCTTGCCGTGCTGGTCCGGGGTTTCCGACCAATGATGGCCGATGAACCACGCGAACACCACGCCCACCGACAACACGGCGTCGAGCGCGCTGATCGTCCGGCTCAACCCGCCGCGCGTCCAGCGCGCCCCAGCGGGAAGCTGGTCCCACCAGTGCCCCAGCGCCAGCGCTCCGGTTAGCGGCCCGAGCGTGGTCCAGACGTTTGGGCCGCTCATCGGTGTAAAATGGAACAATGTTTCCGAAGCCCAGATGAGGCTCCCCGCCGCCAGGAACGCTTGCGCGTAGATCGCCAGCGCCTTGACCCGCAGCACGTAGACGGAAGCGGTCAGCAGAATCGCCGCGCCGATGAAAAGCAGAATGCCGGAATCCGTGCCCGGCACGCGGTCGCCGATTAGCACGAACCAAACGACGCAGCCGAGGAGCGAAAAATAGGTGGGTGCCGGACCAAGCAAGCGGCGGAACGCACCCCGGGCAATTGGTTCCGTCCCCTCGGCCTGCTCTCCCATCCGTTGCGCCAGGTAGGCGGCCCCGGTCAGGAACCCGCCCACGGCCAGCGGCGTCAGCCATTCGCCGTGCTCGAGCTTCGCCTCGAACGCGTGCACCGACCAGCCGAACGCCAGCAGCGCTGTCAGCAGGGCGCTGCCCAGCAGCAACGCGCTGGACCGGCGGCCCGCCGACGCGCAGAGCGCCACCGCTTGCACCGCCAGCACGACGCTCAGTTGCCAACCCTCGAAATACGCCACGAAACCCGTCGTCACCAGCAGGATGCCCTGCAGGAGATAGGCGTCTTCGGTTTTCGGATCCGCCGGGCGCGGCAGCCGTCGGCAAAGCTCCGCCAGCATCCACAAGACCACGCCAAAGCCCAGCGACCAGCGCCAGAACCAATCGTGTTCCTGGCCCAGTACCAACCAAGTCGTCAGCCCGAAAAACGCGCCGTTGTTCAAGCTGACGAAACCCGCCCGCCGTAACGATGGCAGCACACCCTCCGCCGCCGTGAAAGCAGCCCAGGTAAACAGCGCCCAGTACACCGCCAGGAACGCCGCCTCGATCCAGAACCCGCCCGGCCCGTGGTGGGCGGGCATCGGCGGAGTCCCCAGCCCCTGCCAAGTCAGCAGTGAGGCGTGGTAGGTCCAGTAGGCATAGCTGCCGAACGTGGCCAGCACGCTGACGAAGGGAAAGACGCGCCACAGGTGCCGCCGCAGCAGGAAAACGGTCCCACCGGTCAGCGCCAGATTAGAAAACAGGGTAAATCCGGCGACGCCGTCGTTGATGGCGGAAGTATAATAAGCGAGCAGGATCGACACGGTCGCCAGCGTCTCGGATTGGCGGCGATGCGCGAGCCACACCATGAACGCCGTCCACGCGAGCAACAGCGCCCCGGCCACCAACGCGCTGTCGACCATGCGCAGGCGCTCGACGTAGTGGGCCGCGTAGGTGACGTAATAGATCCCGGCCAATCCGCCTGCGAAGATCACCCGCGCAAAATTGCGCAAGCGGCCGTTGTCGCGCGACTGGCGGCTGCGCTCCAGCCACACTCCCGCGCCGGTCAGCGCGCCCGCGCCCAAGTACAGCAGCGCGACCTTGGCCGCTGGTCCAAGGTGCGGCACGACGTTCTGATAGAGCGCGCTACCCAAGAACACCAATGCCGTCAGCGCCGCCAACACCCCGGCCCGCACGAGCCAGACCATGCCGATCTGCATTTCCAGCGACTTGTGCTCGGCGGCGGGCGCGGCGGCCTGCTGAGTGGTCGGTGGGACAACCGGCGGTAACACGGGCAGCGCGCCGCCCGGAGCCGCCTCGACCGCGGCAGCAGGCGTCTTCGTAGCGCGCCAACCCGCATCGGCGGCGATGTCCGCCAGCGACAACGCCGGGCGCACCGGCTCGGACACTGCGACCACTGGCAAGGGCGGCGGCAGCGGCGGTGGTGCCGCAACCACCGGCTGCTTTGCCATCACCGGCAACGCCGCCACGACCTCCTCGGCGGCCCGCGACTCGAACCGGCCCAGCCGCTCGTCCAGCGCGCCGAGACGCTGGCGCAACGTCCGCTGTTCGTCGCGCATCGCGCGCAATTCCGCCTCTTGCTGTTCGTTCATTCCGTGGGAGATGTGCTGGGACCGGTCTTGGCGGATGACTATGCGCCGAAATCCATTTAGATTGAAAATCGAAAATTCGGTCCTCAGTATCAGCTTTTTCTATGATCGTCACCACCGCTCAACTCTACAAGGTCGCCTACGGCAAATACGCCATCGGCGCTTACAACATCAACAACCTCGAACAAACGATGGGTTTGTTCCGGGGTTGCCAGGAATCGCAGGCCCCTTTCATCATCCAGCTTTCCAAGGGCGCGCGGAAATACGCCGATAAGCGGATGCTCGAAGCCATCATCCGCACCGCCGACCAGATTTTTCCCGAAGCCATCTTCGCCGTCCACCTCGACCACGGTGACGAGGAAACCTGCTACGACTGCATCGACAGCGGCTTTTATTCGTCGGTGATGATTGACGCCAGCCACGAGTCGTTCGAGAACAACGTGGCCATCACCAAGCGCGTCGTGGACCGCGCCCACGCGAAGGGCATCAGCGTCGAGGCCGAGTTGGGCCAGCTCGGCGGCGTGGAAGAGGACATCCAGGTGGACGAGGGCCACGCCAGCCTGACCAATCCGACCGAGGCCGTCGAATTCGTTCACCAGACCGGCTGCGACGCCCTCGCCGCCGCCATCGGCACGAGCCACGGCGCTTACAAGTTCAAGGGCCAGCAGAGCCTGCACTTCAACGTCATCGAGGCGATCCAGGAGAAGATTCCCGGCACACCCATCGTCATGCACGGCTCCAGCAGTGTGCCGCAGGACGAAGTGGCCCGCATCAACGCGGCGGGCGGCACGCTCGACCCCAGCGCGCGCGGCGTCGATGAAAACGAGTATCTGCCCGCCGCCAAGCTCGGCGTGACCAAGATCAACATCGACACGGACGGCCGCCTCGTCTGGACGCGTGTCCACCGCGAGTTCTTCCGCGACAAACCCGCCGATTTCGATTTTCGCCCCCCGGGCATCACGTTCATGAATGAGTACGCGAAATTCATCTCCCACAAGAACACCAAGCTCGGCAGTGCGGGCCAACTCGAAGCGGTGCGCGCGGCCATCGAGGCCGCGAAGTGACAAACCCTGCCGTGTTGGTTGGTTCAGGCCGGTAACTTTGCCGCGATGCCGCCGTCTACCGTTCCGCACACCGTCCGGGCGCGGGCAACGGTGCCGCTGGGCCGCGACTGGCGGGCGACCTTGCCGTTTCTGGTCAAGGTCGCGCGGCCCGGCTTCTGGACGACGAGCATCTGGTTTTACCTGCTACCGCTCGGGCACCGCCTAGTATTCGGAGAATGGCCTTTCTGGCTCGGGCTGATTTACGTCACCCTCCCGCTCGGACTACTGATCTACGGTTGGAACGACCTAGTTGATGCAGAGAACGACCGCCACAACCCGCGCAAGGGCACGTTTCTCTTCGGCGCGCGTGGCAACGACGCCCAACTGGCAGCGCTGCCGGGCCGCATCGCACTCGTGCAACTGCCCTTTGCGTTCGCGTTTTTCACGTTGCTCGGCGTGAAGTCGCTGCTCTGGTGGGCGGCGCTGGTTTTTGCCACCGCCGTCTACAACTGGCCGCCGCCGGGCCTGAAAGGCCGCCCGCCGTTTGACATGCTCAACCAGGTCGGCTACCTGCTCGTGTTCGTGCTGAGCAGTTGGCTCAACGCCGCGCCGCAACTACCCTGGCAGACCTTCGTCTTCGGCGCATTGTTCGCCATGCACTCGCATCTTTTCGGGCAGATCATGGACGTGCAGCCCGACCGCCAAGCTGGCCGCCGCACGACCGCGACGACCATCGGCGTCGTTCCCGCCAAGGCGTTGACCGCCGTGTTGCTGCTCGCGGAAGCGGCGTTGATCTACGGCTCGTTCCGAGACCCTCTGGTTGCCGCCGGTCTCGCGTTGGGAGGCGGCTGGTTTCTGCTGGATGCGTTGGTCCTTTGGCGAGCCCACCCCTACCGTCCGGCGCAAATGCGCTTTTTCCTTCTGGGCTGGAACACTGCCGCCGTGGTGAGTCTAGGCTGGGTTTGGTCCACCGCCACGCTGATCCGTGCCCGTTAGCATAACATCGAACATCCTTTTTGCCTTCTGCCTTCTCACTCCCCTGGCAGCGCCATCGCCTTCCCCTGCGCGCCTGCCGCCGGTTGCACCCCCAGCCATCGCGCGACCGTCGGATGATACTGGTCCCAATTCACCTCCCCCAAATCCTTGCCGCCGATCAAATCGGGATACCGCCAAATAAATGTCACCCCGTACATCTCCGGGTCTTCCTCGACCGGATAACCGTGCATCCCCTTCGGCCCACCCTCGCCAACCGCCTGCGCACCCGACCCAAACGTGTACCCCTTGGGCAGCACCGCGACGATGTCCCCGGTCCGCGTAGGATGCGCGTAGTCCCACGCCTTCGGTAACTCCTCGCGCCGCCACGTCTTGATGAACGGATACTTGCCCAGCTTTTCCAGAAACACCGCCGCCTGCTTCGAGCGCGCCTCGCCTGCGGGAACCTTGTCCAGAAAGATGCTCGCCACGTTGCCGGTGGTTTGCAGCGTGATCTCCGTCTGCCCGTGGACGAGGTCGAGCACTTTTTCCAGGCTCACGCTTTTCTCCACCGCCGACATGCCGTGGTCGGTCGTGAACAGCACATAAAACCGGTCCGCCGCGCCCGCGTGCTCTTTCCACTGTGCCAGCGCCCGCTCGAAAAATGTGCCTAGCAAGCCGTCGAGCTTCCGCCTCTCCTCGGCGCTCTCCGGCGCGTCCCGCCCGAACTTGTGACCGACCGGATCGGTCCCCTCGACGTAGCCCATCAGCAGCCGCAGCCCCTCCCCGCCACCGCCGCCCGCCGTGTCGGTGTGCCAGGTTTCCAGCAGGTCGTTCATGCGCTGCTCGTCGGGCACGTCGTTGTCAAACTTGTCCTTGAAGTAATCCGCATGCAGCGGGTTCATTTCTTTCTGCGACAGCGGCCAATCGAACACGAGCGTGCGCACGCCCTGCCGCTTCGCGGTCAGCCAGATCGGCTCGGCCTGCAGCAACGCCGCGTCCGCCGGGAACCGGTAGGCGGCCTGCGTGCTGGTGTCGTAAAACCCGTTGCCGGTGACGCCGTGCTGCTCCACGGGTACGCCGGTCGCCTCCGAGCAATGGCTCGGGAAAGTGATCGGCGGAAACACGGGATGGAATTCGCGGCTGTACGCGCCTTCCTTCATCAGCCGCGCGAAGAAAGGCAGCGGCGCGCGGTCGAGGTAATCCGCCCGCGTGCCGTCCATCGAAATCCAGATCACCGTCGCCTTCCCCGCGCCGGTCGCCATCGGCTCCGCATGGGCTGTGCCGAATAAACCGCACGCTGCCACCGTCAGAACGATCCCGATCCGAACCCTGATCCGTTGAGAAATATCCATGTTTACCCGAGTTAGCTTGCTACCGGTTGAGAGTCCGGTGGCCGGGGACTAAGTAAGCAAGAAGCAAATTTTTCGGCGAGCAAAACGTCGCTCCGCGACAAATCTTTACCTCATTGGCCTCTTGTATCCTGCATCCTGCATCTTTTTGCCTTCCATGTTTCCTCGTCTGGCCATTTTTCTGCTCTTGTTCGCTTCCTGCGCTGCCCACCCGGCGCTTGCGCAAGACCCGCCCCCCCCGGAGCGGCCTGCATGGTACGGCCGTGTCGCCGCGGTCGAACCCGGATCGTTCGTGCCGTTGCGCGCGTTCCAGGCGAACTACCGCGTGGCTTGGAGCGGCCTGGAAGCTGCCCGCGTCAACGCCGAAGCCACTACCCCGCCGGGAGGCCCGCAGTTCCGCACGGAAGTACACGCGACCACAACTGGCACCGCTCGTTTGCTTTACAAGCTCGATGTCTTGCACGTTTCGGTCATCGACCGGAACACGTTTCGCCCCCAATCCATCAACCAGACCGAGCAGAACTCACGCAACAGCACTGCCACCCGGGTCGATTTTACCGCCGAAGGTGCCACCCGCACCGACCGCGCCAACTCCGCGCGTAAACCCAAGTTTTTCCCTTATCCGGGCATGTTGGACATGGAGGGCATGTTCCTCCAGTTCCGCAGCTTGCCACTCGCCGACGGCGACGAAAAAACTTATCTCCTCATGACCCCCGGCAACCCGTATCTAGTCACGCTCAAGGTGCTTGGTCACGGTCCCGTGCACGTCCAGGCGGGCGATTTCTCTGCGATCCAATGCAGCTTGCGGCTTGAAAAAGTTGGGAAGCACGGCGAGCTGGAGCCGCGCAAAGGTTTCAAGAGCGGCACTGCCTGGCTTAGTGACGACACGAACCGCCTGCTCATCAAAGCGCAGGTGGATGCTTTCATCGGCACGGTTTCTTTGGAACTCGAAAACGTCCGTTACCTCGACGCGAGCCGCTGAGCCGACTGGCCTTCCTTTGTTTCCGCCCTAACGCATAATCTTCCCTTCGAAGATGATGTTCGGTCGTTGCCGCGGCTCGTCGTCATCGTCCCTACGGTCTCTCGGCGCGACCGTTTGTCGTCCCGGCAACAAGCGCATCAACCCCAGCGTGCTCACGTCCAAGCGGCCCGTTTTGCGCAGGCGGTTCACCCCCTGAAAATTAGTCAGCGCTTCGCCCAGCACGCCGTTCGGCACGCCGTCGACCGCCCCGTCGTAGAACCCTTGCCGCGTCAGGCCCGCCTGCGCCTTTCTGACCACGTCCGCCTGCACCGGCGGCGGTGCGAACTCGTAAGGTGTCCCCGCGAACAAAGCACTCAGCCGCGCCGACGGCAGCACGGCGTTGTTGGGCAACCCACGTTCTTCTTTCAAATCAGCCGGTGGTGGTCCGCCCGGACCCACGCGCAAATCAGGACGCGTAGTCTCCCTCTCCGTCGGTTCCTCGTCCGGCACCGGTCGCACGGTGGGCCGCTGGTAAGCGGGAGTCGGGGCCACGGTTCGCTCCGGCGTCGGCGCGGGCCGAACCGAAATACCGCTGCCACCGCCGCCGCTGGCGACCGGTGGCACCGCCCTGCCGTTCTGCTCGATGCGGCGGCGGGTTTCGTCGTCCAGTTCACCGCTCACCGGCAACCCGTTGCGGATCTGGTAGCGCCGGACCGCCTGGGTCGTGGCGTCACCCGGCGCGCCGTCCACCGTCCCGAAATAAAATCCCTGGTCGCGCAGCGATTGCTGGACCCGCCGCAACGCCTCGTCCGCACGGAGCGTCCCCGCTCCCAGCGCGCAACCCGCCAGTCCCACCGCCAGCCACCGGAAAATGCTTTTCATGGAAAACGACCTTTCACCAGCTAGACGCACCGCGCTGCCACACTATTCAAGCGCCCCCGCCCGCCGTTGACGCCGCCAACACCGGACCGGGCGCGGACTGTCCCCCTCCGCGTAGGTATTTGACGATCCCCTCGGCGATGCATTCCGCCAACACTTGCCGGTAAACGGTGTCCGCCAGTTTGCGCGCCTCGCCGGGATGGCTGACGAATCCACCTTCCACCAGCACCGCCGGCCCCGACACGCGGTGCGTGACGTACAGGCTGCGCTCTTTGATCCCCCGGTTCTCCGCGCGTGTCCCGGCGATCAGCGAACCCTGGATGCAATCTGCCAGCGCCTGCCCCTCCCGCACCGCCCACCGTGCGTCCGGCACCCCGGCCTTTGCCCGCCCAAGCAGCGACGCCCACTGCCAGCCCGCCGCCGGGGTCAGCTTGTGCTCGCAGTAATAGGTCTCGATCCCGCTGGCCCGCGCCGTCGCCTGGCCGTTACCCGACGCGTCGTTGAAATGGATGCTCACGAACACGGCCCCGGGTAGCGCGTTGGCGAACCGCACCCGGCCTTCGAGCGGCACAAAATAGTCCGTTTCGCGCGTGAGCCGCACCTTGACGCCCCGTGCGCGCAATGTCCGCGCCACTCGTTGCCCCACGTCCAGGTTCAAGTCTTTTTCCACCACGCCCTGCGCCACTGCGCCGGTATCCCCGCCACCGTGGCCGGGGTCGATGATGACCGCCGCGTTCGTCGGGATTCCGGTTCCCAGCCACCACGGCGTCCACCCGGGCAAAATTCCCACGCCAACCAGCGTCCACAAGCACCCCAGACACAAAATCAACCCCACCGACGGCACCACTCGCTGCGTCCAAGGCACCGGTGGAGCCTCGCGGTCGAACCGCCGCCGTGGCCGCTTCGGCGGCTGCGCAAGTGGCGTTTCTACCGCGTCCGGCGAATCCTCAAATTCATCCAACTCCGGCCCGGCAGGAGCGAAAACCTCCGCCTCGCGCGATGCCGCCTCTAACGGTTCGGTCGCCGCCCTTTCCTCAGCACCGTGCTCGGGTTCATCCGGCATGGTCGCCGCGCACGGAGCGCAGTTCCTCGTCCCCCAACGCCCGGAACGCGACGCTCGATCCCGCGCGTTCCTCCAGCACGGCGGCTTCCACTGCCGCATGCTCCAACTGCTCGCGCCGCGCGGTCCTGATCGCGTCTTGACCCGGCAAATCCCCCTTCTTTTCCTCGCCGCCATCTTCCAGTGCTAGGTAACCCACCGTCCATGCGTCCAGCGCCAGTTCCAGGGCCGCCTCTAGCGTCAACCCGCCCCGATAATCCCGCGCCAAAAACCGCTCCATGGCCTCCGCCGAGGGCCGCGTGCCGCTGAGCGCCGCATACTCCTGGCGCCGCTTGGAAAAAGGTGTCCCGTTGGTCTGGATCGCGCCGTCGTAATCGACCCGCAGCAACAAATTCTGCCCCGGTTCCGCGCCTAGCTCAACGAACAGCATCCGCGCGAGGTACGGCGCGCCGTAAACCTGCTCGAACGCCTGCTTGAGCGCCGGGCTGATCGAATAATTCGCCATCCGTCGCAGCGAAACGTCCGCCGCCGACCGCGTGAAACCCTCCGTGCTGGCCAGTTCGATGGCGGTCATCCGCAGCCGTTCGATGTCACCCGGGTGCCCGATGGCGGCGAGCGCAATCCGGTCGTAAATCTCAAAAATCTTCTGACGCTCGCTCCCAAGCGTCAGTAAAAGGATCCCTCCCTCATAGTTCAACGCGACCACCGGGCTGCCCGACGAAATTTGGCTCTCAATGTACTCGCGCCGGTTGGCGATGGCCTCAACGAAGCGAAACGGTTCCTCGAACATGGAAAATTAGGTTTGGGCAAATGTTCAGCTCGCGGTACCACCAGCTCTAGCCGATGGGCACGCCCGCCGCACCGGGCTGATCAGGCAAGTGCCGACCCGCGTTGAACAGCGCCCGCAAGGTATCGTCCGGGATGGTTTCGATGCCGTCCGCCGTGATGATCTTGATCACCGGGAAGATCCGCCCGTCGCGGTCCACGCCGCCCGTCGCCGTGTCAGCTTCCGACGCCGTGTCGAGCGAACGTAACACCAGCCGCAACGCCTCGGTGCGATTGTACTCGCGCAGCGGCTTCGCACCCCAGGTATTCTCATAATAAAGCACCCCGCGCACGGCGGGCGAGCCCGACCCCGTCGCGGCGTACTCCGCCACCTCGAAATTAGCGCCCATCACGTCGTAAAAATACAGCTTCCCCTCGGGTTTTGTCCCGCTGGCTTCGTACGTGGCGAACAGCGGCACCACGACGCCCACCCCCTGCATCACCAACCCAAAATTGTCCCGCAGCAGCTTGGACAACGCCCGGACCTTGCCGCTGACGCTCATCTCCTGGAGCTGCGTGCGCCGGTAATACTGGAACGAGTGCTCCAACACCCGGGCCATCTCCCACGCCGTCGCGGGCACCCCAGCAATGGCCATCACCGAATGCCGGTCGATTTCCAGCACTTTGTCGGCGCGGTCGTAGACAACAATATTCCCGGCGGTTGCACGCCGGTCCCCGGCGACCAGCACCCCCTCGGCGAACTTGAACGCCAGGATGGTCGTCGCCTGCGTCTGCACCGGCACCTGCGAGCCATGACCGGAGCCATTAGTTCCGGCCATCGCACCGATGGCTCCCGGCGCGGGATAAAGCCCTTGGGCCTGCAGCAACGCCGCGAAATCACCCGCCACCCGCCCCGGCCCACCGTCCGGTACTCCCATCGCAAATGGCTTGGCCATCATTGTCCCGTGCGCTGCCGGTAACGCTTGGACTGGTTCGGATCTACTTTTCGCATGCGCTTGAGCAAGTCCTTCGTATCAGGCTTGTCCACGTCTGGCGCTTTGGGGCCATCCTCGCCCCCTTGCTTCGGCTCCCAAGGGGCCGGACTCGGCGGTTTTTGAGTGCGCTCTGGCATAGTTAATCTCAATGTACTTTCTCCGGCCAAAAGCGCAAGGACCGTCCCCGTCGTCTGCGCGCTTCCCCGGGGCGCCGCACTCCGAAATGTGTTGCCAAGTCCCGGGTTCGGGCCTTAAATTTAGCTCAGGTTGCCTCGTGGCTGCCACTCATCTCGTTCCCCCTCAGCCTCATGGTCGATACCACTTCCCCCAACCTGTATCTCCTCAAAGCCGAAAACAGCGAAGTCTTCGGGCCTGTCGATTTCGACCAACTCACCGCCTGGGCGACCGCCGCGCAGATCAGCCCGTTGGACAAAATTTCCAGTGATCAGCAGACCTGGTTCAAAGCCCCGATGGTGCCCGAACTCGGCATGGATTGGCTGATCGAACTGACTTCCGAGCAACTTTACGGCCCGACGACGCTAGGCGCGATTCAGGAGTTCATCAACCAAGGCGAAGTCCACGCGGACACCAATCTCATCAACGCCAAGGACGGTACGAGCGCAGCGATCAGCGAATTACCTGACCTTACGCTTCCCGGTGCCGCGCCAGCCGAAGAACCCGCCCCGACCCCAGACCCGACCGGCCATCCACTGCGCACAGGCATCCGCGCGAGTCTTCAGCAGCGCATCCGCGAGCTCGAACACACGCTGATTGAAGAACGCCGCGCGCTCGATACGTTGGAAGAGCGTTACGAGAAGTTGGAGGCCATGTACACCGAATTGGCCAAGCAGCGTCCGATCTGAGGCGATACTTTCCTCATCAAAGCAGCGACTGTCTCGCAACCTCTGGTACGATGACAACCCGCCGTTGCGAAATGGGCTCGACTGTTTGACTGGCACGCCTCGGGTTGTGCGGACCGACCACCTTTTCTAGTTAGGAAAGACCGCCCGTTCAAAAATCTGTCATTCTGCGCGAACCGGAGAACCTGCCACCGTTGGAGATAGCGCAAAGGCCGCCCGATTCGCTAACCGCTGTAGCGCAGCCTCAGTCTCTCCTCTCGTCCGCTGCTCCCGTCTTTGCGGGCCCAGTGCCCTGCACTGCCGCGTCGCGCGCCACGAAACTGTACGCTCCCCAGAAACTCTCCCACGCGCCGTTGGGATTCGTCCGCCTTTCCGCCCCGGCGCGCATGTGCACAAGCCTGACTAACCAGAGCCCGTTCTGTTCTAGCTTGAAGTCCGCTAGCCCTTGCGCGTTCGTCACCACTGACAACGTCGCCCCCGCTGCCCCCGCCGCTCCCGCCGCCGGTGTCCCTGCCACCGCCTCGTGCCGGTAGACGAACACCTTCGCGCCTCCCAGCGGCTTTCCCTCGAACAGCACCTTTACCGTCAACCGCCGACTCGCGGGCAAGCGAGTCGGATCGTTTTGAAACAAAATTTCCAAGCGCTGCCCCACCCGCCGTTTGTAAAGCGTGTCCGGCAGTGAACTGGCCGGGTCACTCCCCGGCACCAACGCCTTCAGATACCGGCTGTAGTTCTCGTGTCCCTCCGCCTCGGTTTGCCCGAGACGGGTCCGCTGCGCCGTCACCGCGTCCAGCCCCTCTGCCGCCAGATACCGGTTGAACTTATCGTGGTCGAGCGTGATCTGCCGTTCCTTGCGGTCCATCACCACCAGGCACGCCCCCGGCTCCGCGCGCAATTTCGCCACCGGCATCTGCCCTTCCTGCCCGCTCGCCAGCAAGTCCCGCCTCCCGACCCGGTCCGCGTATACGTCGAACCGGCTCACGATGTCCTTGGCCAACGCCTTTTCCTCCTCGGGCACAAACCCTTCGCCCAACCGCAGGTGCAGCGCCCGCTCCTCGGTTTTCGGACTGCCGCTGGCCGGAGCGTCCACCTCCAGCCACAGGTCATGCCCACGCCCGGTGGTCGCCGCCATCCACGCGGCCACGAAAACTGCCCCTGCCCAGGTTCGGCTTTGCATGACGCGGTGTGTCACAGCTTTTCGAGGAACTTCTGGATCGGCCGCTCGTAATCCTCGAACGGATCGCTCATCGGGAAATGGCTCTGGTTTTCGCATGAAATCGAATCCCAGTTGATTACGTAAGCCTGCTTGCTTTTCTGAAAGTGCGCCACCGCCGCGCCCCGCCCCTTCGCCCGCGTGTTGCCCGGTGGATGCAGGACGGCGTGGGCGTTGCGCACCCGGTCGTTGTATTCCCCGATAGACTTCGCCGGGGTCAGCGCGTAAAACAAGCCCTTTTCCGGGTTGATGTTGTGGTATTCAAGGTCCAAACTTTGCAGCCAAGGGTCCTGCCACGAGAGATTTTCTTCTTCCCGGAACGCGTCCAGCAACCACTTCTTAGAGATCCAATCCACCCCACCGATCAGCGCTTCCGGCTTTGAGCGGATGGCGTCCAACGTGAACCCCCACCGCTCGATCAGCCAATCCGTCTCGGCGTCCGTCCCGCCTAGATGCTTCTGCGCGAGCTTGAGAAACGCGTACTGCACGTCCAGCGCGTCGCAGGTCTTACCGTTCTCCAGCCGCACGATCCAACGTTGGGTCGGGTCGCGCGAAATGTCCCGCGTGCTCTGCACGGCGTCGTGCAGGATCACGTCGAACGGCATCAACCCCTCTTCGAGCAGCGTCAGCACGCAACTCGTCGTGCCGACCTTCAACGCCGTGGCGAACGGACTCATGTTGGAGTCGCCAATCAGGAGATGCAGCCGCCGGTATTTCCGGTAATCGGCCAGCGGTTCGTCGCGCGCGTTGATGATGGCGCGGTTGAACTGCACCCACTGGTAGATGTCGTTGACGATGTGGTCCGCCCGCTGGCTGAGCTGATAGTCGACGGCGACCTCGGCGCGCGGCGGCTCGAAGTCAAACGCCAGCGGATTCGCCTGTCCGACGCGTCCAGCACCGGTGAACACCTGCCGCGTGGCCAGGAACGACAGCAGCGACCCTAGGCTTTGCGGGGTGAACTGCGCCTCGCGCTTCATCAGGTAGTTCTCGTGGCACCCGAACGTTGCCCCGGTGCAATGGTCGATGTTGTTCTTGAGGAACGCCACTTGGTCGGCGACGCCAAGCGCCTCCAATCCCGATTGCAACAGCACGTCCCCGGCGAGATCGTAGGCGACCATGTCGTCGAGTGCCAAGCACTCCGGCGACGAGTATTCGAGGTGTCCCATGTCGAGGTACAACCTCCCGCCGTTGAGCAAAAAGCCTCCGTTACCGGGAGGTTCTTCGTAATCGCGGTAGTGGAGATCAATCGTCCCGACGTTCGCTTTTTTGAAAAGGTGGTTCTTGATCCGCGTTGGCCAAGCGTCGGAGCCGCTGGTCGATTTGTCATCTGAAACCAGACAACCGTATTCCGTCTCGATGCCGACGATCCTGTTCATAGGGTTGGGTGGAACCATCCCCTACGATCACGTCCCCGACAAGGAGCTTCCTGCGCCCAAGGTAGGGAGGTCTCTTTGAAGTCACCCCTGACTCGCACCACAGGCGTACCGGCATCTCCTCCGCCCTCTCTAGCCTGCAAAACCTGCGTTCCCAAGTTGTACTTGGGAACGCACTTGCTCGGGAAACACTGCTCCCAGAAATCGGCAAGCCATCCTGCCAGCATTCCCCTTCTCCTCCCCACCACCGCTGATTACCTACCCAAATTATATTTCAAAATCGCGTAGATCGCCCGCACGCCATCCCGCCAATGAATCTTTTTTCCCTCGGCATAGGTCCGTCCGTGGTACGAAATTCCCACCTCGTAGAAGATGCACCCCCGCCGCGCCAGCTTGGCGGTGATCTCCGGCTCGAACCCGAACCGGTCTTCCTCCACGACCAGCCCTTGAATTACCTCCCGCCGGAACATTTTGAACCCGGTTTCCATGTCGGTCAGGTTCAGATTGGTGAACATGTTGGAGAGCAGCGTCAAAAACCGGTTGCCGACCATGTGCCAAAAGTAAACGACCCGGTGCGCGTGCCCCCCGGCAAAACGCGACCCATAAACCACGTCCGCCCGCCCCTTGGTGAACAAATCCATCAACAAAGGATACTCGTCGGGATCATATTCCCGGTCGGCATCCTGGATGACCACCAACTCGCCGCTGGCCGCCGCGAAACCTGTCCGCAAAGCCGCCCCCTTTCCCTGATTATATTCGTGGAACAGCACGGTGTCCGCTGCCGACTGCAATTCCCCTTGCAACAACTCCCGGGTGCCATCGGTCGAGGCATCGTCCACGACGATGATCTCCACGTTCCGCACCGGACCCGCTCGCACCGCCGCCAGCACCGACCCAATCGTGGCGCGCTCGTTATAGCAGGGAATGACGACGCTGAGCTTCATCACGAAAAGACCCAGAAGTCATGCACGCTGTACGGCACGGACAGGCTACCCAGCAGGAAGAATGGCCAAAACACCCGGTCGCGCTCCTTCGCCACAAGCAGATAAAAACAGATTGTCATCGGCAGCAACACCCGCGCCGCGGCCCCGGTCCAGCCCCACACCGCCGGCCCCAACACGCAGCCAAGCAGTGCATAACAGATCGCGGTGCGCCAGATTATCGATTGCGGCTCCCGCCGCCAGACGAGATACGCCCACTGCGCGAAGATCGCCACCATCGTCAACATTTCGTGGACGAGTTCGTCCAGGTACAGCCACCCGAACGGTCCCGCCGCCTTGGCGCTTTCCCCAAGCCCTGTCACGGAGAAATACCAGAGTGCGGACCCCATCCTCATCACGATGGCTTGGAACGGAAGCGCAAAATTGCCCTTCCCGGCGGCGCTGTGCAATCCGTCGAACCGGTGCCCGACGTAGATCGTCCACAAAACGAGCGGCACCGTCGCCAGCGCAAGATAACCGAGATTGCGTTTCCAGACTTGGGCGGTAAACGGACGCCGCAGGTCCAAGCACCCCAAAGCCGCCAGTGCATTGGTCTCCCGGGTCAACACAGCCCACGAGAAAGCGGTGTATCTCCCCCAAGAGCTGACCGCGATCCCGACAAAAACCAGCGCCGCGCCGGGCAGGTCGAGAAACGAGTTTTTCATGCTGGCGAGCGTGCCAAAGCTCAGCAACCCAGCAGACAGACAAAGCACCTGTTTCCCCGTCCAGGGCCGGAAGAGCATAAGCAGTGCTCCCAACAGCACGAACCAGCACAACAGGTTGGACAACGCATAAGCTTGGATGATCCAGCGCGGTTTGCCCAGTCCGAGGCAAAACGAGAGCACCGACAACCCGATTCGCCGTCCGCGATACGCCGGGTTGTCCAGCGCACGATCAAAAGCCGGATCACGGAGCGACGGATCAATTGCCATCTGTGCGTAAAACTGCCCGTCCAATCCCTCGCCCTCCATCACGTAATGCACATTCCGCTTCACCCGGGGCAACGCATTCTTCGCAAAGCTGGAGCCGAACGCATCGAGCCTCGTCCAGCCGTAGCGGGGATTGTACTCTCGCACGTAAACCCCGATCACGAAGCAACTCAGCAGCACTACTGCCGCCCATAGCCAGCCGGGCCGGGCCACTTCGTGAAGCACTTGAGAAACAACCCGTGGCTGTTCATGGCCCGTATTTTTTGTCTTTGACGACTGTTTCATCGAATCACGCTGACCGAGGCTTGATGGCATCAACAAAATTTCTGTCATCCTGAGCGAGTGTAGCGCACTGAAGGACCAGCCAACTTGGCGGCCCAAGCAACATCATCAGGGTGTGAATGGCATCAGATCACCCGATAGAGGATTCGCCCGCACTGCGGACATTGGGAAATCTTTTGCTCGCCGCGCACATCGGCGGCGGTCTGAGTCGGCACCTTCATGTGGCAACCGCCGCAGATTTCGTGTTCGAGCGGCACCACCGCCGAATCTCCCTTCTTCACGAACAGTCGCTGATATAGCTCGACCAAATCCGGTTCAATCTGTCCGGCTTGTTTGGCGCGGTCCACCTGCAATTCCTCCAATCGTCCCTGCACCGCGCCCGCCCCGGCGTTCAGCCGCCCGAGTTGCTCCCGGATGATCCCCTCCGTCTTGGAAAATTCCTTTTCCACCGTGTCGGATACCCCCTGCAACTGCTCGGCCTGCTCCATTAATTCGAGTTCTTTGTCCTCCAGACCTTGGATGTCTGTTTCGAAATGTTTGATTTCGTTGTTGAACGCGGTGAACTCCTCGTTTTTGCGCGTCTGCTGCTGCTGCGTCCTGAACCGCGCAATGCTGGTCCGTTTTCCTTCCACATCCAGCTGCAACTTTCTCCGTTCGACCTCGTTTTCCTTCACCCGCTGGCGCGCGTGTTCAAGCAAAGTTTTAGAAGAGGCCAACTTATCATCCAAACTCTTCATCTCGCGCGGCAGGTTTTTCTGCTGGGCTTGGAGGGCTTTGATTTTCTGGTCGCGGTCCTGGAGGATAAGCAAAGCTTCGAGGTCGGGGCGCATGGTGCCGTGATTTAAGGCGGACCCGCGCCAAAAAGCAAGGAACCCCGACCAGCTTTCGCTGATCGGGGTTCGTATTTCTGGCAGCTTCCTACTCTCGCACAACCTAGAGATGCACTACCATTGGAGCTGCAGCGTTTCACTTCCGTGTTCGGAATGGGAACGGGTGGGGCCACTGCGCAGATACCACCAGAAGTTAAAGCTGCGGAACGTTGCCGCTCTCAGCACTAACCCCTGGAGGCCCGGTCCTTCGACCGGACTGGCAACCAGTACTCTGATGACTACATACAGGATTTCAGACGGACTTTCTGAGCTTCGTTTTAAATTACTTATTGATTCACTTCCAAGTCACCGGTTGGTCGGAAGCTTGCGCCTCCAACCAACGCGGGATTGGAAAATCAATGACCAAGCCGAACGAATATTAGTATCGCTTGGCTGAACACATTACTGTGCGTACACCGGCGACCTATCAACGTGGTGGTCTACCACGATTCTTCAGGGAGAACTCATCTTGGGATAGGCTTGGCGCTTAGATGCTTTCAGCGCTTATCCTTTCCGAACATAGCTACCCGGCGCTGCTCCTGACGGAACAACCGGAACACCAGAGGTTCGTCAAACCCGGTCCTCTCGTACTAAGGTTTGAACCCCTCAATTCTCCTGCGCCCACAGCGGATAAGGACCGAACTGTCTCGCGACGTTCTGAACCCAGCTCGCGTACCGCTTTAACCGGCGAACAGCCGGACCCTTGGGACCTTCTCCAGCCCCAGGATGCGATGAGCCGACATCGAGGTGCCAAACCACGCCGTCGATATGAACTCTTGGGCGTGATCAGCCTGTTATCCCTAGCGTACCTTTTGTCCTTTGAGCGACGGCAATTCCAC
>CAXTBX010000081.1:0-21644 GCA_964242205.1 uncultured Chthoniobacterales bacterium | reverse complement strand
GTGTTGGACCACGGCTTCGGCACCCTCGGATTGCCTGAAATCGTTTCGTTTACCGCGACGCAAAACCTGCGCTCGCAAGCGGGGATGCAGCGCATCGGCATGGAACGCCGTCCGGATCTCGATTTCGAGCACCCGCTTCTGTCGGTGGGCCACCCGCTGCGTCCGCACGTTTTCTACCGGGCGAAGTCGCCGCTTCTTTAATGCGATTTCGGTTCCGGCGACGGCGCTGACCGCTTGCCGGAAGTGGCCAACAGGGCCGCCATCACCTCGCCGGTTGCTCCCGCTGGCAGCAGCGTAACCCCCGCCTTGGAATCCAGCGTCCGCTGCGTTTCCAGCACCTCGAACAACGCCGCCGCGACTTCCGGCTCGCGCGAGATTTCGTCTAACGCCTGCCCGACGATGTGGGGACGCATCGTCGCGGCCTTGGCGAACTCGATGGCGGCCTCGCGCTCGGCGCTGCTCGTGATGATGCTAACCTGGTTGACGCCATCCTGCCGGATGGCGCTCGTGACCTGGCGCAGCCGGTTGACCACCTTTTCCTCGATCTGGCGGATCATGCCCACGTCACGGAAATGCACCTTGCGCACGTAGGTCGAGCCGAGTCGGTAACCCCAGACAGCGGACTTCGGCGATACCTCGGCGCGCACCGTGTTGCTCATGACGTGGCGGTTTTCCAGCATTTCGCCGAGCGGCATGTTGGACAGGCTGCGCACCGTGGCGTTGGAGATGTTGGCGCGCAGGGAGCCGCGCGGGTCCATGTTGTTGAACAGGTAAGCTACCGGGTCGCTGACGAACATCTCGTACCAGATGCCGATGCCCATCGGCGCGCCTTCTTCGCTGTTGACGGGCTGGCTACGCAGGTATTCCTGATCGAGTCGCATGTCGATGACGTGGCGTTTGCCGAACCAACCGACAATGAACGCCGCCGGACCGAGGGCGAACGGCAGGAAGTAAAAACCCGGTTCATCCAGCACCTTGAGCACCTTGCCAAAGAGCACGTACACCTGACAGGTGCGCTCCTCGACCAAGGTGTAGAGGCCGAGAACGCGGATGATCGCCAGGATGATCGGCTCGACGACAAACATCGCACCAAACGTCAGGAGGGCAGCAACCAAGAAATTCATGGGGCGACGTGGTGGCTAACGTTTAGAGTCGAGGAAGATTTGCTGCGCCTTGGTGAACAAACCCAATCGCACGTTGCGCAGGTACGCCGCCAAGCCGTCCGGGCCGCTGCGCCGGAGTTCGGCCAGTTGCGCGGCGAGGGCCTTGAGCGGCTCGACCTCGGCCTGAGCGCGGAGCGTCTCGATTTCGACCGCGCGCTTGCTTTGGACGATCTTCTGGTCGGCCCCGGCCTGCGCGAGGCTGATGCTGCTCGACACCTCGTTGTGGGCGGTGTTGATGGCCGCCAGCGCCGATTCTACCTCCGTCGGCGGGTCGATGCCGGTGATGAGCGACGCGTCCAGCACCACGCCGTAACGCGCGGCGGAGGACGCGCATTCATGGTCCATGAACTCGTTGAGGTCGCGCAGATTCTTGCGCAGGTCGTTGATGGAGACGCCGGTGACCTCGCGCGCGGGCATGTCGGGCGCGGTGACGGGCGAATTGCCATCGTCTTCCACGACCACGGCGGCCACCGTGATGGGTTTCGCCTCGAAGTTGGCGATGCGCTCGCGCAAGATGCTCACGAAGTACGCCATGACGTGTACCACCGGCTTCTTCACGCCGAAGAGGTAGGCGTACAGGTTGCTCTCACTGACCCGGTAGCGGATCTGGCCGGTCAGGCCGGTGTTGAGCTGATCCTTGGTGACGGCCTCCAGTTCCGTGCCCTGCTTGTTGGCGCGGGGGTCTTCGAGGTCCGTCGCCATGTTGAGCGTCTGGACAGAGACCGAAACCTTGTGGATGCGCTGCCACGGCATCTTGAGGTACGGGCCGCCCGGGCCGATGACGCGGACCTGCGGATAAACGTAGCGGTCGCGCTCGTCGGGGCGCAGGGATTCGGAAACCGGGTCGTCGAGCGTGGTGCGGTCCGCGCCGATACGCTGGGCACGCCCGAAGCTGGTTTTCACCGCGCGTTCGTTTTGATTGACGGTGTAAAAGCCGCTCAGCACGTAGCGAACGGTGAACCAGGCGGCGAGGCCAAAGAGGAAACCGGCGAAAACGGACATAAAGCGTTGGAGTTTAGGATTTCTCGGATTTCAGCCCGCACACCGAGAGGATGCGTTGCAGGTCGTCGTTGCCGTAATACTCTATCTCGATGCAACCTTTCTTGTCGCCGTGGCGCAGGGCGACGTGCGTGGCGAGGTGTTCGCGCAGGCGGTTTTGCAGGTTCTGGATCACGGGAGGCATTTCGGTCTGGCGCGTGAGCGCTTTGGCGGCGGCACCGGCGCGGCTGCCGGGTCCGGCGTTGGTCGCGCCCTGGCGGGCGAGGTGGTCGGCGACCAGTTTTTCCGTCGCGCGCACGGTGCTATGCTGGCGAATGATGATTTCGGCGAGGAGATTTTGCTCGTCGGCGGCCTTCACCCCGAGGAGCACTTTTGCGTGGCCTACGCTCAGCCGCTCCTGCGTCAGCCAGCCTTGGACTTGCGCGTCGAGGTCGAGCAGGCGCATGGCGTTGGCCACGGACGCGCGGCTCTTGCCGACTTTGCGGGCGATGTCCTCCTGACGCAGGTTGAATTCGGAGGCGAGGCGGTCGTAGGCGCGGGCCTCTTCCATCACGCTCAGGTCGGCGCGCTGGAGGTTTTCGATCAGCGCGAGTTCGAGCACCTCACGGTCGGTCGCCTCGCGGACGATGGCAGGGGCTTCCTTGAGATCGAGCGTCCTGGCGGCACGCCAGCGGCGTTCGCCCGCGATGAGTTCGTAGTGCGAGCCCACCTTGCGGACAATGAGCGGCTGGATGATGCCCTGTTCACGGATGGACTCGACGAGTTCCTGCAAGGACTCTGGCTTGAAATCCTTGCGCGGCTGGAAAGGGCTGCTGCGGATCTGGTCGAGCGGCAGCTTGCGCACGGTTTCGCCGGGAGCGGCCTGCGGGGCCGCCGCGCCGAGCGCCGTCGCCGCGTTGTTCGGTCCGCTCGCGGGGCGGCCTTGAATCAACGCACCCAAGCCACGTCCGAGCGCAATTTTTGCCATGGGATCATCCATAGCGGACATTTCGCTCGGCACGAAGGCAAATGTTTTGCGGCGATGCGCGGTGAGCCATGCTAAGCCGCAGGCCCGGACGGGTTTTGCAGCTTGGGCTGGTGTTTTCGGTAAAGGCCGCGGAACTGGTCGTAGCTCAGGCCCAACAGGGTCGCGGCTTCGCGCTGGCGAAAGCGCGTCTGGGCGAGTGCCTGGGCGAGGAGGCGTTGTTCCAGGTCGGACACCAGCGCGGAGAGATCAACGGGCAAGTTGGGCGCGGATGCGGCAGGTTCCGACGTGGTTCCGGTGGTGCCCTTGACGCCGGATGCGGGCCTAGGATTGGCTCGAAAACCCACTGGGGGCCGGAACGGGTCAAAGATCACGTCCTTGACCACCCCGCCCTCCGCCCGGCTGATCGCGCGCTCCACGACGTTTTTCAGTTCTCGGACGTTGCCAGGCCAGTCGTAGGCGTGCAGCGCTTTTTCGGCGGCATCGGTCCAGGTCGGCGTCCCGGGCAGTTCCAATTCGGCGCTCATCCGAGCCGCGAAGTGCTGAGTGAGGAGGTCGATGTCCCCCGCCCCGCGCTGGCGCAGGGACGGCAGGTACAACACCTCAAAACTGAGCCGGTCCAGGAGGTCGTGTTTGAACTGGCCTGCCTCGGCCAGCGCGGCCAGGTCGACGTTGGTCGCCCCGACCAGACGCACATCGACTTCCACTGCCTCGCTCGACCCGACACGCTCGAAGCTGCCGTATTCGACCACCCGCAGGATTTTCTCCTGCACCGGCATCGGCATCTGCCCGATTTCATCCAGAAAAAGCGTCCCGCCGTGCGCCGCTTCGAAGCGGCCAACCCGGCGACGGGCCGCCCCGGTGAATGCACCGATCTCGTGCCCGAACAATTCGCTCTCCAGCACTGTAGGAGACAATGACGCGCAGTTGAGTTTGATGAATGGACCGCCCCAACGTTGGGATAGAAAATGAACGCGTGAGGCAGCGAGTTCTTTGCCGGTACCGCGCTCGCCGATCAGCAGCACGGGGCGTTGCACCTTCGCCACGCGGGCTAATTGCTGCTGGAAATCAAGGAAAACGTCCGAGCGTCCGAACGCTTCGTTGGTGGATTCCGCCCCCCGGATGCGTGTTGCCGTTGCACCATAACCGATTGCGGTCGTTTTCACCATTTATTGGTTATACACACCAATATTTCTGATGTGCAAGCCAAACTAACTAAACTCAATTTTATTCATAAGTTGCTTACTTAGTTATATTTATATTTTTAAATATTAAGGTGGCACGGCCGTTGCTAAATGGATTTCTGTCCAAACGAACCACGAAAAGACACCAATCCAACGCCACCAAAACATGAAAGTCACCGCCTCCATCCATAATCCGCTGTTCTTCAACTCCACGTTGCCGATTTCGGGAACCTGGGGCACCACCAGCCAGCGCATCGCCCGCCGTCGCCCCGCCGCCGAACGTTCGAGCTTGAATACCGACGACCTCAACGCCACCAAGCAGGAAATCGTCTGCGGCGGCATCTTGGGGCTGTGCGCGCTCTACACCTTCGCCCATTGCTTCCTGCAACTCGCTTTCTAAGTCGTCAGTCACTTTTCAACCACAACGAAGAACCGATCCACCACATCATGAGCATCTTCAGCCGCTTCCGCGACATCGTGAATTCCAACATCAACTCCATGCTCGATCAGGCCGAGGACCCGGAGAAACTGGTCCGCCTGATGATTCAGGAGATGGAGGACACCCTCATCGACCTGAAAGCGTCCTGCGCCGGGGCCATTGCCGCCCGCAAGAAGACCGGGCGCGGCCTGGACGAACTCAACGTCCGAGTGGCTAGTTGGGAAAGCAAAGCGCGGTTGGCCATCGAAAAAGGCCGCGAGGAGTTGGCCCGCGAGGCCTTGCTGGAAAAACGCCGCGCCGGGGAAGGCACCGCCGCGTTGGAGAAGGAAACTGTCCAACTGGACGAAGTCATCAAGAACTACCAGGGCGACATCGGCCAGTTGGAGGAAAAACTGACCACCGCGCGCGAGAAGCAGCGGGTGCTTGTGCAGCGCCACATCCACGCGCAGCACAAGACCCGCGCCCAGCAGACGATCCGCCGCTCTGAGACCAGCGACGCCCTGCTGCGCTACGAGCAGTTCGAGGCGCGCATCGAGCGCATGGAGGCCGACGCCGACCTCGTCAACTACGGGCGCAAGCCGACATTGGAGGAACAGTTCGCGCAACTGGAACGCGACGAGGACATCGAAAAGGAGTTGAACGCCCTCAAGCACTCCGCGCAGAAGACCGATGGGCAGGCACACTGAGGCGTGGCCCCGAGCACGCCGCCGCGCAGAAAAACCGTGTTTTCCTGCGGCCTGGTGGTACAAAATCCAATCATTCCCTATGGTGCCATTTCTTGCCAGTTCGATCCGCGTCGTCAAAAGCGACGGCAGTTCCACCACGATAAACAGTGACGAGGCCGAGCACGCCGCCGACGCTGACACCACCGCGAACAAGAGCATCACGAGCGCGCCGTCGAAACATTCGCGGCACTCGGATTCTTCCGACGACATTCCGGCGGTGGTGGTGCCCATCGTGGCCATCGTGTTCGTCTTCCTCTGGTTGATCATCAAAACGTTGATGGCCCCGTTCACCCAGCGGAACGCCAAGTCCGGCAAATACGTGCCAGTCGCGCCCATACCGCAGGGAGGATTTTCCGACGAGGAAGTCGCCCTGCTCCACAAACTCACCCAGACCCTCGCGCAGATGGAACGGCGCGTGGAATCGCTCGAAACCATCCTCATCGACCAAACCCGCACCAAGGAAAAATATGGGACGAAACTTTGACTTCAAAACGAACGTGGAAAACTTCCGCCGCCGACTCTACCGGTCGCCCCGGGGCAAGCTGCTCGGGGTGTTCAGCGGGATCGCCGAAAGCCTCGGCTACCGTGTCAACGTGACGCGCTGGGTCGGGGTGGCGATCCTGGTGATCGTGGCCGGAAAACTCGGCGCGGACGGGCTGTGGGTGACCGCGATGGTGGGCGGATTCTTTTACATGCTGCTGGCCCTGCTGATGCAGCCGCCCCGCACCGCCGGGATGCCCCGCCCGGCGAGCGACGACGGCGAGGACCTGCTCCCGCCCGTCCCTCCCCAACGCTGGACCCAGCCCGCGCCTGCCGCTTACCCGGGACCGTACGGCAAGCCGCCGGTGGACCTCGCGCAGATCGACCGGCAGTTGGAAAGCCTCAACCGGCGGATCCAACGCATGGAAACCATCGTGACCGACCGGCAGTACGATTGGGAACGGCGGCTGGATAGCTGAGCCGTCGCTGGCCGAAGGCCACGGGCAGGAGCGTGGGATCTAATTTCCGGCTCCTGTCTACCGCTCTTTTGGAGACCGTACCGACACCTGACAGCCGCCGTGATAGACTCCGGTCCAAGGATGGCATCATTTTTCCCGCCGCAAAGGTTACGAAAAGTGGTCGTTTCAGGCGCGTTGGGCGCCGCGCTGGCCTCACTTTGGGCGGCGGCGCCGACTACGCCCATCAAATCATCATCAGCGTGCCCGATCAGCGTCTGATGCTGGTGGAAAAGGGCGTGCCGCTGGCGGTTTATCCCGTGTCCACGTCGAAATTTGGCTTGGGGGACGACCCGGGAAGCCGCGCGACGCCGCTCGGAGAGTTGGAAGTAGCGCGAAAGATCGGCGGTGGCGCGCCGCTCGGCGCAGTTTTCAAGAGCCGTCGCCCCACCGGCGAGGTCCTCGCGCCGGACGCCCCGGGCCGCGACCCGGTCGTCACCCGCATCCTGTGGCTGCGCGGGCTGGATGCCGGTAACGGCCACGCGTTCGACCGCTACATCTACATCCACGGCACGCCCGAGGAACGCCGGATCGGCCAGCCCGCGAGCTTCGGCTGCGTGCGGATGCGCTCGCGCGACGTGTCCGCGTTGTACGACGTGGTCGGCACCGGCGCGAAGGTCATCATCCGCGATGCGCCGCTCTCGGAGGCAACGGCACCTTACCTCGCAGCCCGCCCCGGCACCGCTCCCCGGCCCGCCGCTACTGCACCGTCACATTGAACGTGTGCGTGACCTTGGATTTTGCTGTGTCGCTCGCGGCCAAGGTGATGACGGAGGTGCCCGTCTTGCCCGGCGCGTAGGTCAAGATCACCTTGCGCGCCTGCATGGTCGCCGTGACCAACCCAGGGTTCGTGTTACCCTTCACCTTGACCTTGAGCGCACCGGGATAACCCGCGCCCTTCGACACCGTCGGCAGCACGGCCACGCTGCTCGCTACGACCAAATTGGCGGGCGTGACGCTCTGCGAGGCGTCGTAATTGTACAGCGGGATCGAGTTCCAGTCGGCGCGCACACTCGAGAGGTCGTAGCCTTTCAGCGCACCGATGGCGTCCACCGTTTCGAGTCCCCGCCCGAGCACCCGACCGAAAACCGTAAAACCGCCGTTGTTGTTGGACCCAAGCACGTCGCTGTTGTCGCTGACGTTAAAAAACCACTGGTCCGTGGCGCTGTCCGGCTGGCCGCTGAGTTTGGCCATGGCAATGGTGCCGCGGGTATTCGGCAGGCTGTATTCATTGTTCACGTTTCCGAACGACGTGATGAACGAGTTAGCGTTGCCGACGAGCGTCGTCTCGCCGCCCTGGATGATCGCCAAACCCTCCTCTTTCTGCGTGGCGACCCGGTGGATGATGACGTTGTCGTAGCTGCCTGAGGTGACGTAGTTGAGGAAATTTGCGGCGGTGTTCGGGGCGGCGTCGCTGAACAGTTCGAGGTCGATGTTCCCCACGTTGGTGGTCATGCGGACCAGCTTCCCCGTCACGCCGGAGAGGCCAAACGTCTTCTTGACGTTGATCACCGTGGGTGGGGAGCTCGCCGTCACGGTGACATCCGCAATTGGATCTGTTACGACGGGCGGATTAGCGTCCTGCGCGGCAGCCAACGAGGGCAGGCTTAGACCAAAGAGGGCGCACGCGCGCAGGGTGCGGAAGAAAATGGCGGGAAATTTCATCGGAAAAAAGCTGCGCAACTTTTACCTCTGAACGCAACCCGCCGCCCGCCGAAAATTGTAAAGGTTTGTGAGGATGCAGTGCGTGGCTGCTGTCCCCATTACACCCCAGCGTGAACGGCCGTTTCCTCGCGTCCGGCAGGCGACACGGGCGCGTCGATCCAACGGCCGTGCTCGCGGATCAAATCTGTCAGACGGGATACGGCTTCCCCCTCGGGAATGTTGAACTTCACGGCCTGCTTGCCGACGTAGAGATTGACCTTGCCGGGCGCGCCGCCGACGTAACCGAAATCGGCGTCGGCCATCTCGCCGGGGCCGTTGACGATGCAGCCCATGATGGCGATTTTGACGCCTTTGAGATGCCCGGTGGCCGAACGGATTTTCGCCGTGGTGCTCTGGAGGTTGAACAATGTCCGGCCGCAGGAGGGGCAGGCCACATAATCAGTCTTGAAAGCGCGGGAACCCGCCGCCTGGAGGATGTTGTACGCCAACCGCAGGCTTTGGCCGGGAGCCTGTTCGCCCTGGATCAAGATGGCGTCGCCGATGCCATCGCAGAGCAGTGAGCCAACGTTCGACGCCGCCACGAGCAACGTGGCAAGGAAATCTTTCTGCGGGTCGACCGATAGCTTGAGCGTATCTTTCAGCAGGACCGGGTGACGTTCGTCCAAGCGCGCCGCCAGCAACCGGAAAGCCGCCACCACAGGGAGATCGACGCCGTCCGCGACCGTTACCAAGCGCGGGTTAGCTTCGCGGTTAAGGGCCTCGACGGCGGCCTGGTCCCGTGGGTCCACCTCGCAGATACCGGCCTGCTCGAAAATGACTTCCGGCTGGAAATCGCCCATCCGGTCGAGCTTGTGCACGACCGCGTCGTAGGTTGCCTGCCGCACCACGACACGCGGCACTTCACCAATCCCGAGGGCTACGTCACCCACCACGGTGCGGGCCGCCGCGCGACGCCGGTACGAAAATGGGTCGAAAGACAGCGTGACGCCGTCTTCCCGTGCGTTCTCGGCACCATCCAACGCTTTCGCAGCGCACAGGCTCACCAGCGCCCGGGCTACCGGGATCTCGTGCACGCTGTCCTCGGTCAGCGACACGCGCACGGTGTCGCCGATGCCGTCGTTGAGTAGCGAGCCGATGCCGATGGCGCTCTTGATGCGCCCGTCCTCGCCGTCGCCCGCTTCGGTAACACCGAGATGAACAGGATAGTTCCAGTCCGGCCCCTCCGCGTTCAGCCGCGCTACGAGCAACCGGTAGGCGGCGATCATGACTTTCGGGTTGCTCGCCTTCATGGAGAACACGAACTGGTGAAAATCGTGGTCCCGCGCGATGCGAGCAAATTCCAACGCGCTTTCGACCATGCCGAGCGGCGTGTCACCGTAGCGGTTCATGATGCGGTCGCTCAGCGACCCGTGGTTCGTGCCGATGCGGATGGAAATGCCGCGTTCCTTGCAAGATTGCACCAGCGGCGTGAATCGCTCGCGGATGCGTTCCAACTCGGCGGCGTACTGCTCGTCGGTGTACTCCTTGACCGCGAACTTCTTAGAGTCCGCGAAGTTGCCCGGGTTGACGCGCACCTTGTCCACCCAGCGGGCGGCTTCCATGGCAGCGTCGGGCTTGAAGTGGATGTCGGCCACGATGGGCACGTCGCAGCCACGCTCTGCCAGTCCGCGTTTGATGTTTTCGAGGTTGCGGGCGTCCTTGACGGTCGGCGCGGTGATCCGCACGATCTCCGAGCCGACGTTGGCGAGGTCGAGGCTCTGCTGGATGCTCGCCGCCGTGTCCATCGTGTCGCAAGTGATCATCGACTGGACGCGCACCGGGTTTTCTCCGCCGATGCCGACCTTGCCCGCCATGACCTCGCGGCTACGGCGGCGGCTGGTGGGACGAAGCGTCGGCAAACGAAGGGACGGGTTCATGAAGACAACGAATGGTTAAGGCTGAGCAGCCTTCGGGGTGGGCGACGGGAACTCCAGCTCGGCCCGGTGGCGGCGACCGCCTGCGAGGTCGCCCACGTCGTAGAAGCTGACATAGAGCATGTAGCCGGCGATCACGACGAAACAAGCGGTCTGAATCACTTCCAGGAACCGGAGATTGACCGGTTTGCGCCGCACAGCCTCGATCAGCGCCAAGAGGATGTGCCCGCCGTCCAGCACCGGGATGGGCAGCATGTTGAGCATGGCCAAGTTCACGTTGAGCACAACGCTGAACCACAATGCCAGCCGCCAGCCCTGGTCGCTAGAAAGTAGGTAGAAATAGGTGCGTCCGATGAACACCGGGCCACCGAGGTGTTGCAGCTTGATGCCGGAGTGCGGCGCGATGACCGCGCCGATGGTATTGGCGATGCTCGTCACGCTTCCCCGGATCTGGTCGAGAGGTTTTTCGTGGACGATTTTCATCGTGCCGCCGTCCGACCAGTTGATGCCGTCGATGTCGTAGGCGGCGCTGATGCCGATGACGGGGTCGGTCTTGGTCTTGGGCACCAGCGGCGTGACGCTGAGGTCGCGTGCCTTGCCGTCCTTCGAGGCGACCGTCAGGCTGATGGCCCCCTGCGGATGCCCGGCAATGGCCGCCTTCAAGTCGGCAAAACGGGTGGGTGCGGTACCGTTGATGGCCGTGATGACATCGCCTTTTTTCATCCCGGCGCGAGCCGCCGGACTGTCGGGGTAAACGTCGCCGACGTTGAACGGCATGGCGGGCAGGGTCAGGGCAAGGGTCTGGCCGCCGCGGCTGACCGTCAAGGCGATGGGTTGGCCATAGCTCTCCTGTTGCAGGTCGGAAATGGTTTGCGGGTTGTAGAGGGGCTGTCCGTTGACCGCCGTCACCACATCCTTCTCGTGCAGTCCGGCCTTGTCCGCCGCGCTGCCCGACTCGACCTTCGCCACGATGCACTGGTAGGCGGGATCGATCATCACTTGCCGGAGCGCCTTGCGCCGCCAGCCGCTGTCGCCGTCCGGGCCGAGCGGCTTGGGCAGGAATGTGAGCTTCTGGCCATCGCGCATCACCTGGAAGGGAATGGTGTCGCCCTCGCTGCGGGCAACGTACCAGACGACGCTGCCGTTCATCCCGCCGAAGCGACTGACCGGGTGGTTGTCCACCTCGGCAATCTCGTCGCCCGGGCGCAGGCCCTTGGGCACGCCAGGCGTCGCGCATTCCGCGTTGGCAGCGGGCGAATCGGGGACGACGTACCCGATCTTTAGGTTGGTTTCACGTTCGCTGACGGGGTTACCGACAAGCCAGACAACCGTGGCGAACACCAGCGCTAGCCCGAACGAAAACACGGGACCGGCCAGCGCCACGATGATCTTATCCAGCGGCGAGGCGGGCGGCAGGGAGGCGCGGTCGTTGATCGGCGCGCCCTCGGCGGCGTCCATCGGAGCCATCTGCGGCAGGGCGACGAAACCACCGAACGGCAGCGAGCCGAGGCTGTATTGGACGCCGTTGACGGTTTTCTTCCACAGCGGCTTCCCAAACCAGATGCCGAACTTTTCCACCACCAACCCACGCCAGCGGGCGGCGAGGAAGTGGCCCAATTCGTGAACGACGATCAGCAGATTGAAAATCAGGATAACTTCCAGCAGCGTGACGAGGAAGTTCAGGATGGTACGGACGGTTTCCATGGAGAAATCAGAAGACAGTAATTAAAGTCTAGAAGTGCGGGGCTGACAGAGCATCAAAGCGGGGGGAGAGATCACTTCTTAGTTCTGCATCCTGACTTCTCACTTTTCTTCGACAGCCGCCGTGGCCATTTGGCGCGCTTCGGCGTCGGCGTTTAATATAGCACGCAGGTCTGGCGTCGCAACGTGGCGGTGGGCCGCCATCACTTGCCCGACGACCCCCCAGATTCGCGGAAACGGGATGCGGCCTGCGAGGAAAGCCGCCACGGCAACCTCGTTGGCCGCGTTGAGCACGCCGGGCAGCGTGCCTCCGGCCTCCCCGGCGGCGCGGGCGAGGTCGAGCGCCGGGAAGTCGGCAATGCGCGGCGGCTCGAAGTCGAGCTTGCCCAGCTTGGCGAAATCCAGCGGCGGCAGGCGGTTTTCCACCCGTTCGGGATAAGTCGCGGCGTACTGGATCGGGAAGCACATGTCCGAGTGGCTGAGTTGCGCCAGCACGCTGCTGTCGATGAATTCCACCATCGAATGCACGATGCTTTGGGGATGGACGACCACGTGCACGCGCGACATCGGCACGGCGAACAGCCAGCGCGCCTCGATCATTTCCAGGCCCTTGTTAAAAAGAGTCGCCGAGTCGATGGAAATCTTCTGCCCCATGTCCCAAGTGGGATGCTTGAGCGCCTGGGCGGGCGTGGCGGCGGCGATTTGCTCCGGGGCCCACTGACGGAACGGCCCGCCCGAGGCGGTCAGGATCAGGCGGCGGACGCTGGCCGGGTCGCGCCCTTCGAGGCACTGGAAGATCGCGTTGTGCTCGCTGTCCACGGGCAGGACCTTGACGCCCTTGGCCCGGGCGGCGTGCATGACCGTTTCACCCGCGAGGACGAGGATTTCCTTGCTGGCCAGCGCGAGGTCGCGCCCTGCCTCGATGGCCGCCAGCGCGGGTCGCAGGCCGCCCGTGCCGATGATGGCCACCAGCACGAGGTCGGCGTCCGTGGCGGTCGAGGCCAGAGCCACCAATCCGTCCTCGCCCGAGAGCAGTTGCGGGTGGTACCCGGGCGCGAGCAGGGAACGCAGTTCGTCCAGCTTCGACGGAACGACCAGACAAAGCGCGTCAGGCCGGAAGCGGTTGGCCTGTTCGGCCAGCAATGCGGCGTTGCGATGAGCGGCCAGCCCGGCGATTTCCAGGCGGTCGGGTAGGTCGGCAGCGACCTTGGCCGCGCTTTGACCGATGGAGCCGGTGGCTCCGAGGACGACGAGACGACGCTTTCTCATGCAGGGGACAAAATCAGGACGCGAACACGAACCACCGCAGGTAGAAGAACGTCAGCGGGGCGGTGAAAAGGAGGCTGTCGATGAGGTCAAGCATCCCGCCGATGCCCGGCAGCACGCGGCCCGAATCCTTGACACCGGTGCTGCGCTTGAGGATAGATTCCGCCAGGTCGCCGATGACCGCCGCCACGCTCAGCCCCAGGCCCAGCACGACGAGGTCCACCGGTCGTAAAAACGCGAGCTTGACCGGCATCAACGCGCGTAACCCGAAGCTGATCGCTACCGAAAACGCCAGCGCTCCGGCGAACCCTTCCCAGGTTTTCGCTGGGCTGATGTGGGGGACCATCTTGTGTTTGCCGATGAGGCTACCGGTCAGGTACGCGCCCATGTCGCTGAACTTCGACACGAAAATCAGGTACAAAACGTAATACTGGCCCGCCAGCCCACCACCGGGAGCGCGCGGCACGAGATACACGATCTTGAGGATGAAATTAAACAACCACGGCACGTACATCAGGCCGAACACCGTGTAGGCCATCGTTTCCAACGGCGGGATGTTTTCGCTCGCGCGGGTGAAAAGCTGCCGCCCGAACACGCCCAGCAGGAACAGCAGCAGCACGGCCATCTCGAAGTCGTAGGAGTGGGCCGTGGTTTCGCGGGTTTCGAGCAGGTAAAAGCTGCCGAGGAAGAAAACTCCCGCGCAGATCATTCCGAAGAGCTTGAAGTTCGGCAGCCGCTTGTGGTCGAGCATCCCGTAAAACTCCCACAGGCTCGTCATACCCATCCCGGCGCACAGCAGCAGATAGCAGATCGGCTGGCCGGAAATCAGCACACCGAAAAGCAACGCCCAGAGCGTAACCGCGCTCGTCAACCGTCGCAGGAACACCTCGCGCTTGCTCTTGGGAGCGAGCGCAGGCGCGGCGGGCACCGGGTCGGGGCTGGGTTCTCCTGGGGTCATGGGCCGCACACCTTCCGGGAAGCCCGGCAAAAAGTAAAAATCAAAACGCCGTCCTACAGCCGCGCCGAAATGTTGCCGAACGTTTTTTCCAACCCTTCCACCTTTTCCAGCATTGGCTTGTAACGCTCCTCCTGCACGTTGCAGAAAACTTCCAGCGGATAGTAAACCTGCCCGAGCTTCTGATAGAACACGTCGATGGCCTGTCGGATCAGGTCGCCGATGGCCTGGGTTAGCTCGACCTGCTTGGCGCTCATCTGCGCGCGGTAGGCGTCCACGACCTTGCGGCGCTTGCCGACCGCCACCAGTGTGCCGACCGCCGCCGTCACTGCCGCGAGCGTGCCCGTCACGTCCACGACCGCCGCCGTGGCGATGTGCGCGGCCACGATGGTCAGCAGCCCCCCGGCGGCCACCGCGCCGACCGGCAACCGAACCCACGTCACGGCCTCGCCGAAAAGGTTTTGGAGTTGTTTTTCGATCTCGGCGTCGGCCATGTTCTCGACCAACGCCACGTCGATGCGCTCGACCAGGCGTTTACGCTGTTCGGTGAACTCGGCCATGCCTGTACCGAGTTGTTTGCGCGCCTCGTCGCCGAAGTTGAGCTGCATCTTTTCGTGTAACTGAGTCCAGACGCCCTTTAGCTCGCTTTCGAGCAGTCCCAGCGCGTGTTCCATCTGTTTGGTGATGGCCGCACGCAGCATGCTCTCAATGTTGCGCTGAAATTCGATCTGCCACTGGCTATCCTTGCCGAAAACCAGCTTGAACGATTTCCAGAAGCTGACCTTCTCTTGCAAGATCTGTTCGCCTTGCTGCTGGACGCGGCTATAGGCGGTGTCGATCCCGCGCAGGAAGCCTTCCACCTGAAGGTCGCTGTGCTTGCGCATCTGCACGACCGACGCGGACAGACGGGTGAGTTGCTCGCGGTCGGCAGTGATGATGCGCTGGCTACTGCGCGCCTGTTCGGACAGGTCCTTCAGGACCACTTGTGCCGTCTGCGCGACGCTCTTGAGCTTGGTCCGGCGCACTTCACCGGTGCCGACGGTCTGGTTGATGTAATCCTCCAGTGGGCCGAATTTGCTCTCTTCCCAGAGCCGTTCCTTGTCTACGCCGCTGGTTTTCGAGAGAAACGCCTTCTTCGCGGAGACCGGGAAAATGGGAAACGCCTGCCCACAACGCGTCATCGCCGTCTGGCGCAGATGTTGCATGACGGCCTCCACCTCTGCCGGGTCGCGCAGATCCTGCTGTTGCAGCACGAAAATCACGTTCTTGAGCCACCGTTTTTGCAGCAATTCGAGGAACTGCCACGCGCTCGCGCCCCACGGATTGACGACCGAAAAGACGAAGATGATCAGATCCGCCTGCGGGACGAACTGTTCGGTGATCGTCTGGTGATCCGCGACAATGGTATTGGTGCCGGGGGTATCGACGATGTTGAAATCTCGCAGGAACGGAATCGGCTGGTAACGCTCGACGAGGCTCGGGCTGACCGTCACGTCGCGGGCCTGCTCGCCGAACTTGAACACGTTTATGCGGTCGGTGGCGGGCAGCACGTCCACGCGGCAAAAATCCTTACCGAACAATGCGTTAAGCAACGAACTTTTGCCCGCTTTGACCTCCCCGGCCACGACGAACAGAAACGGCTCCTTCAGGCTGACCTGGAGATTTTGCAGCGTCTGGCGGGTGTCTTCCGCCGCGTGCGAATCGCTGGCGAGCGTGGCCAGCGCGAACAGCGCCGTGCCGAGTTCGGCCCGGACTTCGAGAAAATCGTTCACGATGGGGGTCTTATGAGTGGTCCCCATGCGGGTCCGCGAAGAGTTGTTTATTGGGTGGGCGCACCGGAGATCGTGGCGGGAAGGTTGGACGCGGGCGGGCGCGGCGTTGCTTTGGGTTGGTCAGCAGCCTTGGCCGCCGTGCCGGTCTTAGCGGTGGCAGGCTTTTCGGGCGCAGGGTCGTCCATCGCCAGCAGTTCGGAAACCGTCACGAATTTGAAGCCTTTGGCGAGCAGTTTGTCAAAGGTGTCCGGCATGGCCTCGACGGTCCCGGGGTGGATGTCATGCGACAGGATGATGGAGCCATTGCGCGTGTCTTTGAGAATGCGCTCCTCCACGACGCTCGGACCGGGGCGTTTCCAGTCCAGCGGGTCCACGTCCCAGAGAATGATCTTGTAGCCGAGGTCCTCGTGAATCCAATGGCGCTGCTCCTTGGTCAACGCACCGTAGGGCGGACGCATCAGCGTGACGGGCTGGCCGATGGCGGCGGTGATGGCCTCCTTCGTGCGGTCGAGTTGTGAGCGAACGGCCTCGTCGGAGAGCTTGTTGAGCTGGGGATGGTCCCAACTATGGTTGCCGATCTCGTGGCCTTCGGCGAGCGCGCGCTTGAGGATTTCCGGGTGCGGCTTTGCGTTCTCACCGAGCACGAAGAAAGTCACGTGCATGTTCCGCTCCTTCAAGATGTCGAGCAGGTGCGGCGTCAGCTTGGCGCTCGGGCCGTCGTCGAACGTCATGGCGATGTACGGCCCGTTGACATGGCAATCGCTCCAGAGGTACTTCGGCTCCTTCGGCGCGCCGACCGCCGCCGAAGCCGCTGGGTTAGCGGCGGGCGTGGAGGCGGTTTGCTGGGCCACGGCCAGGGACGTACCCAAGAGAAAAGTTGGCAGGAGCCAGCGGAAAGAGACGGCGGTCATGGAAAACGTGACTTTACTAGCAGATTAGGTTCCCAAAGCAAGCGGCAGGACGCGATCAGGCGAACCGTCCCAGCAGCGCCGCCAGCTTCTCCCGGGTGGCCTCGGGCCAGAGGTTGCGCGCCGTGATGATGGCCGTGTCGAGCGGGCGGTGCTCGGGCCAATCCGCCACAGTCGGCAGCCGTGGGATCACCCGCGCCAGGATGCCCTTGGCGGTCTCGGCGTTGGCGAGGAGGTGGCCGATCACCGTCTCGACGCTCACTGGTTCCTCCTCGGTTTTCCAGCAGTCGTAATCCGTCACGAACGCCACCGACGCCATCGCCATCTCGGCCTCGCGCGCCAGTTTCGCCTCGGGCAGGTTGGTCATGCCGATCACGTCGAAACCAAGCTGCCGGTTGGCCTCCGACTCGGCGCGGGTCGAAAACGCCGGGCCGTCCATGTTGACGTAGGTACCGCCGTCGTGCACCGGCAGGCCCAGTTCCCGCGCAGCCTCGGCGACCAGGCCGCGCAGCCGCGCGCTGGTCGGGTCCGCAAAGCCGACGTGCGCCACGATGCCGCCGCCAAAGAACGTGTGCTCGGACCGTCGGCTGGTCCGGTCAAAGAACTGGTCGGGCAGCACCAAGTGGCGAGGCGGATATTCCTCCTTCAGGCTACCCACCGCGCCGACACTCAGCAAAAATCGCACGCCCAGCGAGCGCAACGCGTAGATGTTCGCCCGGTGCGGGATTTCCGTCGGCAACAGCCGGTGGCCCCGCGCGTGCCGGGGCAGGAAATACACGTCGCGGTCGGCGAGTTTTCCGGCGAAGATCACGTCCGACGGCGCGCCGAAGGGCGTATCCACCGACAACTCGCGCACGTCGGTCAGCGCCTCCATCTGGTAGAGGCCGCTACCCCCGATGACGCCGACGGCTGGAAGAGTTTCGTTGCTCATGCTCAAGGAATTAGCGAAAATTTACGTGGAAAAGTCACCCGTTTGGAGTCGGATTGCGTATAGAAGCCAGTGAACGTACACTTTTCGGCGTCCCGGTGGCTGCAATCAAGCCGGGTTCGGCGAAAACTTGTTCCAACGGTCTTTTTCCTGCTCTCCTGCTGCCTCCTGGCGATGGGTTACCACATTTTACACCAACTAGGTCCTGCCCCGTCCGACGCTACCAGCACGGACGCGGCTACCCTGCGCCGTCAACTGGTGACGGGCGGCACCGACGCCAAGCGGCGGGCGGTCTTTGCGCTCATCTCCCGGGATGACCAAGGTGTGCTCACTGCTTGCTTGGCACTCGATGCGCCGGAAGTCACGCAGTTTGCCGCGATGGGCCTGTGGGAATGCTGGCTCAACGAGGCAGGTCCGGCGGCGCGTCGACAGATCGACGAGGGCATCGACGCCATGAACGCGGGCGACCTCGACCTAGCGGCAGAGATGTTTGAACATCTGATGGACGATTTTCCGGACTGGGCCGAGGCGATCAACAAGCAGGCCACCGTGCGTTATCTGCAAGGGCAGCTTGAGCAGTCCATCGAGCTTTGCCAACGGGCCCTCACTTTGAAGCCTGATCACTTCGGGGCGTGGAATGGGCTGGCCATCTGCGCGGTCCAGCGCGAGGACTGGCCTCTGGCGCTGCGGGCGGTGCAGGAGTCCCTGAGGTTGCAGCCCCATTCCCGTAGCAACCGGCAGTTGTTGCGTTTGGTCGAATCGCGCCTACCCCAGGTATAGCGTGGCCCCCCCGGCGTTGCTATCGGTGGAGGGCGTGGTAAACTGTTCTACTTGCGCCCACCCGAAAACCTGCGCAATTGCGTTTCTACTCTCTAAAATGGACTCCGACAACCGTTCCTCCAAGGAAGGGAAGTCGCCCCAGCCGGGCAACGGCGGGGGTGACCCGAACTTCAATTGGCGCTCCCTGATTCTGATTTCGTTCGTCATCGTCATCTTCGGCTACCTGCTCTTCAACCACAACGTTATCAACGGCAGTTCCGAGGAGTTGCCCTACGACAAGTTTGTGAAGGCGCTCGACGCCGACCAGATCTTCAAGGACCCGACGCATCCGCTGACCCTCTTCACCGAGGATGGCAGCAGCACGCAGACGCTCAACGGTTACTACGCTAAGGTCCTCCCGGCCAAGGCGGATAACGTCACGGCGTTTCGTACCACCGTCGCGCTGGGTTATGACCGCGAACTGCTGCCCACGCTCAAGGCGAAGGGGCTAATTCCCAACCCGATCAAGAACAACAACCTGTTCTTGTCGTCGCTGCTGGGGATGCTGCCGATCTTGTTCCTGATGCTGATCGTGTATTTCCTGTTTCGGCAGCAGATCCGCATGGCGGGCAAGGGCGCGCTCAACTTCGGCAAGAGCAAGGCGCGCATGATGGCGCGCGACAAAAATAAGATCACGTTCAAAGACGTGGCGGGCGTCGAGGAAGCCAAGGACGAGGTGCAGGAGCTCGTGGAGTTCCTCAGAGATCCCAAGAAGTTCCAGAAGCTTGGCGGACGCATCCCCAAGGGCGTGCTGATGATCGGCTCGCCGGGTACCGGCAAGACGTTGTTGGCGCGCGCCATCGCGGGTGAGGCGGACGTGCCGTTTTTCTCGATCAGCGGCTCGGACTTCGTGGAGATGTTCGTCGGCGTGGGGGCCAGCCGAGTGCGCGACATGTTCGAGCAGGGCCGCAAAAGCGCGCCGTGCCTGATTTTCATCGACGAGATCGACGCGGTGGGTCGCCACCGCGGCCACGGCGTCGGCGGCGGTCATGACGAGCGCGAGCAGACGCTCAACGCGCTGCTCGTCGAAATGGATGGCTTCGATGCCCAGGAAGGCATCATCATCATCGCGGCGACCAACCGCCCCGACGTGCTCGACCCCGCGTTGCTGCGCCCGGGCCGGTTTGACCGACAGGTGACGGTACAATTGCCCGATGTGAAGGGCCGGGAGCAAATTTTGAAGGTGCACGCAAAACGCGTAAAAATCGCGGAAGGCGTTGAGATGGACACCATTGCGCGCGGCACCCCGGGTTATTCCGGCGCGGAGCTGGCCAACGTTATCAACGAGGCTGCGTTGCTGGCTGCCCGGCGCGGATTGAAGGCGATCACGCTCGCGGAACTGGAAGAAGCGCGCGACAAGGTGCGTTGGGGCAAGGAACGCCGCAGTCTCGCCCTGAGCGAAAAGGAAAAGGAGAACACCGCTTACCACGAGGCGGGACATGCCCTGCTCTGCGAGGCGTTAGATAACACCGATCCCGTCCACAAGGTCACGATCATCCCGCGCGGACCGTCGCTCGGCTCGACGATGCATCTGCCGTTGGAGGATAAGCATAACCACCGCAAGAAGGAGCTTCTCGACCGCCTGGTGGTCATCATGGGTGGCCGGGTCGCGGAGGAAATTTGCTTTGGTGACGTGACCAGCGGCGCATTCGGCGATATTCGGCAAGCCACGCAGATTGCCCGCAGCATGATTTGCGAGCTGGGCATGAGTGAAAACCTCGGCATGGTCGATTACGGCGGGCAGTCGGAACCGGTGTTCATGGGCCGCGACATGGGTCGCTCCCGCGACTACAGCGAAGCCACCGCGAACGAGATCGACCGCGAGGTCAAGAAGCTGTGCGACGATGCTTATGCCCGCGCCAAGGATGTGATTGGTCAGCAGCGCGACAAATTGGACCTTATCGCCAAGGCGCTGTTGGAATACGAGACGCTCGACGGTCAGCATGTGCGCGACATCCTCGAACATGGCCGGATGCTTAATCCGCCCAAGTCGATACTCCCGCCGGTCACCCCTGTCCCGCCCCTGCCAACCAAGGACGTGCCGAAGGAAAAAGGCATGGTCATCGCACCGGATTATCCTCCGGGCGGATTGACGGAGGCTCCGGCGGGCGCGTGATAGCCAATCGGACGAATTAGCGGTCGGTTTCCCGGCGGCTTCCGGTTCGGAAGCCGCCGTTTTGCCGTCACGGCAATTCCCACAAAGTAATTGACGCGCCCCGCGTCCTCTCAAATAGTTTGCCTCTCCATCGCTAGTCTCACTTCGTAATCCACCATCGCTATGCCAAAATTCGGAATCAACGGCTTCGGCCGCATCGGTCGCAACGTGCTCCGCGCCATGAGCCAGGCTCAGGTCGAGCAGGTCGCCGCCATCAACGACCTGACTGACACCAAGACTCTCGCTCACCTGCTCAAGTGGGATAGCGCGCACGGCAAGTTCGACGGCGAGGTCGGTCACGACGAGCAGAGCATCATCGTGCGTGGCCACGCGATCAAAATCTTGAAGGAGCGTGACCCCGCCGCCCTGCCTTGGGGCAGCCTCGGCGTGGATGTGGTGCTGGAATCGACCGGCTTCTTCACCAGCCGCGACAAGGCGGAATTGCACATCACCAAGGGTGGCGCCAAGAAAGTGCTGATCTCCGCGCCCGCGAAGAACCCGGACGCGACCATCGTGCTCGGTGTCAACGATAGCGTGTACGATCCCGCCAAGCACCAAGTGGTGTCCAACGCGAGCTGCACGACCAACTGCCTCGCCCCGATGGCCAAGGTGCTCAACGACACCTTTGGTATCGAGGCCGGGTTCATGAGCACGATCCACAGCTACACCAACGACCAGCGTATCCTCGACCTGCCGCACGAAGACCTGCGCCGGGCGCGCGCCGCGGCGGTCAACATCATCCCGAGTTCGACGGGTGCGGCCAAGGCTATCGGCGAGGTGATTCCCGAGCTGAAAGGCAAGCTCAACGGCGGCGCGTTCCGCGTGCCGACGCCCTGCGGTTCGGTGACCGATTTTACTGCCACCCTCAAGAAAGACGCGACCATCGAAAGTGTGAACGCCGCCTTCCAGGAAGCCGCCGCCACCGCCGGTTTCAAGGGTGTTTTGGAATACAGCGACGAGCCGCTCGTCCTGCAGGACATCGTGGACAACCCGCACTCTTGCATCTTCGACAGCGCGCTGACCCTGACGCTCGGCGCCCGCTTCGTGAAGGTCGTCGGCTGGTACGACAACGAGTGGGGCTACAGCAACCGCT